>CAZJXA010000258.1:0-4391 GCA_964549785.1 uncultured Phycisphaeraceae bacterium
GGACCACGTCGTCATAGTCGTAGGGTCCGTGGGTGACGATGGGTTCGTGCGTGAAGTTGTGTTCTTCGGGCGGGCTGTCGGCGGACCATTCGAGGGTGAGGCCACCCCACGGGTTCGCCGGTGCCTTCTTGCCGGCGATGAGTGAGTGAACAAAGACCAGGAGATGAACCAGGAAGCCCACGAGGATGATGAAGGAGCCGATGGTGGAGATCTGATGAAGGATCTGGAAGTCGTTATCGACGGTGGGGTAACTGGCGTAGCGGCGGGGCATGCCCTGTGAGCCAAGGAAGAACTGGGTGAAGAACGTGACGTTGAAGCCGACGAACACAAGGAGCGCCCCCGTGATGCCGCCCGCCTCGTTGTACATCTTGCCGAACATCTTGGGCCACCAGTGGTGCATGCCCGCCATGAGTGCCATGATGGTGCCGCCCATCATCACGTAGTGGAAGTGAGCCACGACAAAGTAACTGTCGTGCAGGTGGACGTCGGTGGCGAGGGTGCCCAAGGGAAGGCCGGTGAGCCCGCCGATCGAGAAGAGGAAGAGGAAAATGAGGGTGTAGACCATCGGGGTGTTGAAGGTGATGGACCCCTTGTAGAGCGTTGCGATCCAGTTGAAGACCTTGACGGCGGTGGGGATGGCGACCAGGAAGGTGAGGGCCGAGAAGACCGTCCCCGCCAGTTCGCTCATGCTGGTGAACATGTGGTGGCCCCACACCAGGAACGAGACCGCCGCGATGCCGAGGCTGGCAAACGCGATGGCGCGGTAGCCGAAGATGCGCTTGCGGCTGTGGACGGCCACCGTCTCGTTGATGATGGCCATGCCCGGGAGGATCATCACGTACACCACCGGGTGGCTGTAGAACCAGAAGAAATGCTGGTAGAGCACGGGATCGCCGCCCAGGGCGGGATCGAAGATGCCGATGCGGAAGAGCCGCTCCATGGTGAGGAGCAGAAGGGTGATGCCGATGACCGGCGTGGCGAGCACCTGGATGATCGCCGTGGAATAGATGCCCCAGACAAAGAGGGGCATATCGAACCAGCCCATGCCGGGAGCCCGGAGTTTGTGGACGGTGACCACAAAGTTCATTCCGGTGAGGATGGAACTGAACCCCAGGATGAAGGCGCTGAGCACCATGAACACGACGCGCCAATGGCCCGCATCGGTGGTGGTTGAATAGGGCGTGTAGAAGGTCCACCCGGTGTCGACGCCCCCGCCAAAGATGCTTGCCACCGCGAAGACGGAGCCAAAGACGTAGATATACCAACTCAGGAGGTTGAGCCGCGGGAACGCGACGTCCTTGGCACCGATCATCAGCGGCAGCAGGAAGTTTCCGAGCGAGGCCGGGATGCTGGGCACGATGACCATGAAGACCATGATCGCGCCGTGCAAGGTGAAGATGCGGTTGTAGAGTTTGTTGCCCTCGGCGATCGATTCGGCGTCACCGGTGCCGGTGATGTTGGCGAGGAACTGGCCGGTGACGCGGGTGCCGGGGACCATGACCGGCTGGCCGGCGGAATCGAGGACGGCCTTCCCGGTTTCGTCGATCTTGGCGACACTCGTCACCTCGGTGCGCACGGGGTAGAAGAGTTCGGTGCGGACGGCGAGGGCCGCCGCGCCCCCCAGGAAGAACATGAAGAGCACTGCGAAGAGGTACATCACGCCGATCTTTTTGTGATCGACGGTGGTCATCCAATCCCAGATGACGGTGCCAACGCCGCCTTTGGGCGTCAGATAACTGCCGTGGCCGTGCCCGTGAGCGGCGTGCGCGGGCATGTTGGGGTGGGATGCGTGCGGGTCGTGGGGCTGGTTCGCTGACATGGTCACGCCTCCAATGGGCGGGTGAAAGGCAAAGCAAAGGGCAGAACGCAGAGGGAATCAGAGAGCGGAACGGAGGAGATCAGAGGTGCAGAAGCGGGCTCAGTTCGGGGGTGTGGCGGGAGTCGAGGCTTCGGTGCCCGGTGAAGCGGGGGTTGCTCCGGTGGCCGGATCCGCGCCCATGATGGCCTTCATGTAGGCGATCACACCGTCAATCTGGTTCTCTTTCAGCAGGCCTTGGAACGGTGTCATGTTGTTGGCGTAACCCTTGACAATCAGTTTGGAGGGGATGTTGATCGATTCACGGATGTAGTTGGCGAAGAAGATCGGGTCGCTCATCTGCTCGCCGGTATAACTCGTTCCGTTGGTGAACTCGACCGCCCGCCCGAAGAGCGGCTTCCACGACGGCCCGGTGTTGGCGCCGCCGTCGACACTGTGGCAGGAAGAGCACTTGGTCTTCCACACGCGTTCACCGACCTGGACCGGCGTCAGGCTGCCCTCGCCGATCGAGTTGAGCCACGCGTTGTAGATGTTGTCGGGGACGATGCGGATGATGGCCGCCATCTCGCTGTGCTCGTCCCCGCAGTATTCGGCGCAGAACACCCAGTGGTCGTCGTACGGCTGCCCGACCACGAGGTCCGGGTTGGGCTGGTTGGTCAAGGGATCAATCTTGGGGATTCGCTTGGTATCGTCGACGACGCCGGTGTGAAACCACACCTGGGTGTAGCGGTTGGGGAGGAGATCGGCCTTGATGCGATAATCGGGAACCCAGAAGGCGTGCATGACGTCCTGGCTGTTCATGCGGAGGCGGATGTTCTTGTTCTCGGGCATGTAAAAGATCGGCACGGCCCGGGACCCGATGATGGTGGCGGCGTTGGTCTCGGCCCCGTTGGGGTACTCGAGCTTCCAACTCCACTTGAAGCCGGTGACCTTCAGTTCCGTGGCGTCGCCCGGGGCGACCATTTTGTCCATGTATCCCCAGAAGCCCATGAAGAACATGATGACCAGAAAAATCGTCGGAACAACGGTCCAGGCGATCTCGAGCGGTGTGTTGTGCGCGGTGCTGCGGGGCGCGGGGACGCCCGCGCGGCGGCGGTACTTGATGAGAAAGTAGCCCATGATGCCCATGAGCCCCACAAACCACACGACGCAGAACCACCAGAGCCAGATGTAGAGTTGATCCGTGTGCCGCGCGATGGCGTTGGCCCCCTCCTCACGCAGGAGGAGGCGGGTCCAGAAGTCGTCCTGGGCGAGGAAGGTAGTGATCATGCGGGCGATCCTGTGGTCGAGAGCGGCTGGGCCTTCGGAGCGGCGTAGACAGGTGAAACAGTGATGATCTGTGGGGCCGGGGTCGGCGCCGCCGTCGGGCCCGCGAGGGAGCGCGGGGACGTATCGCCGGTCCCGTCGGGCCGCGTATCGCCAGACCCGTCCTGCGGCATATCGCCGGGAGCACGACGGACGGGTTTCGCGGCCGCAAACCGGCGGCGGGCTCTTTCACCGGCGAAGAGCAGCCCGATGACGGTGCCGAGGCCGAGCATGGTGAGAACGCCCGCCACCTGCATCACGCGGAAGGCCTGCAGTGAGTAGGAGCCGGCCTTGGGGTCGTACATATAGCAGAAGGCCATCAGTCGATCGCCGATCGAGGCGTCGATCTTGCCCTCCGAGGCGTGCAGAAGCGACAGTTTGAGGTCGCGGGCGTTGACATCGAAGCCGTGGATGTAGCGGGAGACTTTGCCGGTGGGGGTGATGAGGAATGTGGCGACGGGGTGCGAATATTCGCCGCTTTCCATGCGGCGGTACTTGAAGCCGACGGCGTTCGCAAGCAACCGGGCCGAGGTGATGTCGGAGGTATGAAACTCCCAGCCCTTGGCGACCGCGGCTTCAAGCTCCGGGCTGTTGGCGCGGGCGTAACTCTCCACGAAGCGGTCTTTGGTGCGTTTCGCGGAGACCGTGGTCTCGGACGGATCGAAACTGAAAAGCAGAACGTTGAAATCCTTGCCGATCGTCAGATCGAGTTTGGCGAAGGCGTCGTTCAACTTTTCCATCAGCACATCGCAGACGATGGGGCAGTCGTAGTAGACCATCGCCATCACCGCGGGTTTGTCGCCCTTGAAGTAGGTTTCGAGCGGCACCAACTCGCCTTGCGCGTTGGTAAATGAAAGTTCCAAGGGGAGCGGGGCTCCCAGATGCTCATCGACTTCCAAGCCCTTGATCTGGTTCGGACGCACGTCGACATCCGGGGCGGAAGGGACTTGGAGCGCGGTTTGGGCGGCGAGGGATGAGACGAGGGAAGCGAGCACGGACGCCGCGGCAACGAGGGTGCTGAAGCACGTGCCACGACGGGGACGCGGACCACCCATTCTCAAAGAACGGTCCGTCGAACGGAGGGTTTTCAGGGACCGGCGCTTCAAGGGGTTTCTTTCCCGTAGGTGTCCAAAACACGCTCCATGGCGCGGTCAAGCGGGAGGTGAACCTTCCCGGGGGCGTTGGTGACCGGGACATATTGGAAGGCGGATGCTCCGCCCAGTCCGAGGCGTGACTCAGCCTGGGCCTTGGCGATGTTGGCCTCGGCGGT
>CAZJXA010000259.1:0-4384 GCA_964549785.1 uncultured Phycisphaeraceae bacterium
AGCGGGGTGACCGCGGCGGGTGGTAATTTCCTGGGCGGCCGGGAGCGCGCCACAGGACATCCCACGCGGATTAAACGCGGGACGCGGGCGCGGCGATGAACGCGCCCGATTTCAGCAGGAGGCTTGAGCGGGCGGTTTCAGCGGGAGGCTTCAGCAGCCGGCGTCGAAGCCCGTGAAGAAGCCGATGATGTCGTCGCTATCGGTGTCGCCATCGCCATCGAGGTCGGCATCGCCGGCCTCAAAGTCGCCGAAGAACGCGACGACGTCGTCGCTATCAACATCGTTGTCACCGTCCCAATCGGCCGGGCAACCCACGGGAACGCCCGAGGCGTTCAGGTTGGCATTGACGGTGACGTTGGTCGATTGCTGGGTGAGCGAGAGATTGAGGAGCAGGTGGGCGGCCTCGCCTCCGCCGCTGAGCGGCGGGAGGTCGAAGGGGGTGTTGGGGGGCAGCGGCACGTCATCTTCGACGGTCGTATTTTCATCGAGCGACAAGCCGGCGGTCGAAACGCCCGTGGCGGTGTTGATCGTCCCGCCCAGGGCGACAAGTTGATTTCGGGTGCTGTTGGTAGGTGCGCCTTGGAAGACCACGGTGGTCGTCACGTCGGCCAGAAATGAAACCGCGTAGTTGAACTGATCGGGGCCGTTGGGGGTGGCCGCTCCGATCGCGTCCGAAGTCTGCACGACAGTAATAACGTCGACCTCGGCGCTCCCCAGTGGAACGGTGATGGGGAAGAGGAAAGGGTAACTGTTGTTTGGTGCAGCGGTCAGGAACGATTGGTAGGTGACGGTGACGCTGACCGCCGCCGCGGGGCTCGCCGATGCGCCGAGAAGATCGAGCGAAAGCCCCGAGAGTTGGGCAGCGCCCCCCTCGACACCCAGCCGGAAGGAGCCGGTGGGGACGGTCGCGGCGGAGCCCGAAACCGAGCCGGTGCCGCTGAGGTTCTTCGCGATGTTGGTGGGGGCCGGCGGCCGGGTGCCGAAGATGCTGAAGTTGAGCGTGCGCGTCCCGCCGGGATTCGTCGCCTGATCGTAATTTCCGATCAGCGTGCCCGCGATGGTCGCGGAGCCCGAAAACGAACCCGACAGGCCCGAGGTCGGTTGAACCGTGAAATCGAAGGTTTGCGCGGCGGCCGGGGCGGCGGCAAGTGCCGCAGGAACTAGGGAGAGCGCGAGGATGAGCGACTTCATTGTGAAAAAACCCCTGCCGGGAGACCGTCCCGCGTTGGTTGAGAGACTGTGCGATGCACGACGGCCTCAGAATACCCCACAACAGGGCCTGCGCCAAGAGAAAATATCGAAAATGCGAACAGCGTGCGAACGTTCCTCAGTAGGTAGAGTGTTTCCAAGGAATTGCGCGAGTGTAAGACCCGCGAAATCGGATGCTGTTGGGGTGCGTGAATGACCCGATTCCGAGCAAAAAAGAAAACAGCAGCCCCTCTCTCCAGGCGGGCTGCTGCTCTTGATCGGCGAAGGTTCTGGCCACGGGCTCTCCAACCCACGGTCGCTTCAGTCCGATCTGTCTTGCTCCCCATAGGGCGGGCGGAACATCAGCAAGATACCCTGTTTCGCCGTTCTGAACAAGAGAAAATGGTCATTCTGACGCTAAAAATCGGTTGCTTTACACAAAATTATTGATTTGTTAGGTGTTTCCCATACGCTCATTAGGTCTTATAACCTAATCCAAAACAACAACCTCAATTTCGAAGCGGTGAACGAGGCTCCGAAAGACGGTGTGGCGATCCGGGTCCGCGGCGGCCGCCACCTCAAACTCCGAGGTCTTGACAGCGGGATCGGGGAACTGTCGGAGCGCGGCGAAGTAGGGCCGGTCCGGCGGGCTCACATGCGGGGGAATCCAACGGATGGTGAGGGCGCTTCCTTCGCGCATTGCCCATCGTTGGGCGTACAGAAATGTCTCAGGGCGGTATTCGATCATCTGATTCGCGATGAGCGTCGCGTTTTCCGGGAGGGCGTTCGCGAGCGCCTCGCCGGTGCGGTATCCGCTGATGCGGTCGCGCCGAGACTCCAGCCAAGCGTGATGAACGATGGTGGCGATCGTCAGACCGAACGCGGGGATCGCCGCGCGATGGAGTAGTGCGCGCCGCCCCAAACGGACCCAGCGTGCGTTGTGAACGGCCCGGGCCTCGGCAAACCCTCGGAACGCGTACGAGGCGGCGATCGGAACGAGCGTGAGGGCGGGCATCGCGTAGCGGTTGTTGCTGACGCCCAGGATCGTGTAGATAACCAGAGCGAGCAGCACGGTAAGCGTGAGGGTCTTTGCGATCAGCGGGGCGTGGATGTCGGTGGTCGAAGGTGCTTTGGGCGGAACGGTGGCCGGAGTGCGGGCTTGAGTCGGGGCAACCGGGGTGCGCCGCAGCGACCACGGCAGCAGCAGCGACCCCGGCAGCGCGGAGGCCAAGGAACTCAACGGCAGCAGGACAATGGCGGTCCACTTGTTGAGATCCCACAGGAAGCCCGCCGGAGATTGCGTCACCGGGGCCAGATCGAGCGACGCCGCGCGGGCTCGGATCGCCAAGGCGAACCCACCGAGCGTGAGCGCGGCGACCAACACCGCCGTCCAGAACGGGAGGTTGCGGAGCGTTCGCCAGCGCCGGGTAACCACGACGGACGCGACGAGCGCGGCGAGGATGCACGGAATCGCAGCCGGCCCTTTGACAATGCCGGTCAGGACGAGCGCGATCGCCAATCCGCCCGCCGCGAACCAGCGCGAGCGTGCCGCGCCCGCCGGGCCGAGGAAGAGGTCGATCGTCAACAGCAGCGAAACCAGCGCGCACGTGTTGTGCAGAGCCTCGATCTCGGCGCTCCGGCCCGGATACCAGAAGAGCGGCGCGAGCGCGAACAGATAGCCCGCGGCCCGGGCGCACCCGCGGCCGTAGTTTGAATCACCGAACCAACGGCGGGCGAAAAACCAGGAGAGCCCCGCCCCGGCCACCACCGAAAGGGCCGAGACGCTGCGGGCCGCGAACTCGGTGGAGCCAAAGATGGCGGAAGCCGCCGCGATGAACCACTGAATCCCCGGCGGTTTGCGGAGGTACGGCTGCCCAAAGAGCGTGGGCACCAGCCAGTCGCCCGACTCCATCATCTCCCACGCCGGAATGGCGCGGTGGCCCTCGCTCATCGCCAACGGCGAATGGCCTAGAAAGGTGAGGTAGAGAGCGCCCGTGAACAGGAGCAGGAAAACCAATTCGCGTCCGGGCCGGGCCGGACGTTGCCGAAGTCCAGTAGGCCGGAGCCGCGGCGGGGTTGGGGGTGTTTCGGGGCGAGGCAAGCAGGGCAGACGATAGCGGGGACGTTGCGGGGCCTGCAGGATGACGCTCGCGGGCCGGCGTGCACCTCAGCGCTCTTCAGCAACAATCCATTCCCCCGCTCACGCGCCCGCCAGCGCGCATCTCCGCAGCCACACCGAGCCGTCCGAACCGAGGACGGCCCGCACGGGGCCAGCGAAAACACACTCGAGCCGGGCGACCGCTTCCTCAATGGCGAGGCCGACCGACGCCGCGGCTTCGATGGTCGTCATGCGTCCGCCGATGGCCGCCGCGAGGAGTTGCCAATCACGCGCGGCGAGTTCGGTTCGGAGGGCGTTAAGAAGGCGGGCGACAGTGCGCAGGCGGAGGCGGCTCCAGCAGGTTCGGGCCGCACCCAGCGGCATACGCATCAGCGCGGCGACGACCGGCAGCTCGATCGACCGGACCACATGAAGTTCTATGAATCGTCGATCACGGGGCGAGTCGTCGGGCAGGACGACCGCCGCGGCGAATTTTCTTTGGGGACACGATGGCCCTGCGGACGCCGACGCGGACGCACTCGCCCAATGAAATCCGGGCGTCGTTCCGAGCTGCGGTGTGAGAAAGGTTTGCAGGGGCATAACGCATGGCCCGAAAAACTGAACCCGAGGCCGGAACCCGCACCGAAACCCCTTCCGGCACGGGCCCGGTGGCCTCTGGGAGTGCAGAGAGACGTGGAACCCAGTTACCGGCGCGCCGGGCGGGGCAAAATACGCAGAATCACGAAAATCCGTCCGGACATCGCTTTCGGTGCTCGTTCAGCGTTCCGTTGACTGGCCAGAACGCATCCGGATCAGAATGTTCAACAAAACCCAACCTATTGCGACTATTTTATACGGCGAAAAGCGGAGTTTAAGATGAAGTCGCCATGATGGGTTTTTAATGGTTCGGCCAAGTCCGAAGCGCAGCGGCCGATATCAAGGGGCCCCCGGAGGAGCGCCCCCGAGGATCGGGTACCATTCAGGCACATGCCCGTCCTCCTTCGCTGGTTCCTCAGGCTCTGGCTTATCAACCCCATCGCCGTCCGGCTGGTCCAGAACGGCTCGCGGCGGCCACGCCATTTTTATATCCGGACGGCG
>CAZJXA010000260.1:0-4327 GCA_964549785.1 uncultured Phycisphaeraceae bacterium
AATGAGATCCGGATGGGGGTCCCCTTTGCAGACGGGGCACGCGGGGGGGTCAGAAGGGTTGTGCGGGCAAGGTTTTTCGGCTATCGGGGCAGCCGGCGAACCGTGCGAGACGCAGCTTGCGCTGCGATGATTTCGCGGCAGCACTGCCGCTGGCCGGGCCACATGAACGCAGAATCAATCCTGGAAGGAGCAATCCACCGGACGGCGTCGTGTTCGGTGTTGAGGATCGGTTGCCACTGTTCTGGGACGGTCACCCAGAAGCGGGGGGAGAGAACGATCTCGTCGGATTCGGGGAGGAAGAACGGATACACCTGCTCGAGCGCGACGAGATGGTCAGGCGGAACGCTCAACCCGGTTTCTTCACGAAGTTCTCGGAGAGCTGCGGCAGGGGCGGTTTCGCCGGGCTCGATGTGCCCCATCACCGGGTGCCAGGCACCGACCAGCGGGGCCCGGGCGCGGCGGAGTTGAAGAAACAGGGGATGGAACGCGGGCGGCGTGTCCGAGCGGCGGATGACGTAGACGTCGATGAGGTCGGTGCGGAGACGCGGGGGCACAGCACCACTCTATCAGCATCCGGAGGAGTCCCACAACTGAAGAAAATACACCACGTCTTCGCTGTCGGTACTGCCGTCCTGATCGGCGTCGGCCTCGCCTCGTTCCCAGTCGCCAAGGAACTGCACAATGTCAGCCGAATCGAAAGCATCGTCGCCGGTCCAATCGCCGGGGCACCATCGTTCCAGGGCCTCGAGTTCGCGCTGGGAAAGTTCAATGTAGCCCGGCTGCGTCAGGTGGTATCGGTCGTCGGCGGCCCGATACCAGCCCCGCTCGACCATTTCCGAAGGGTCCGTCAGACGATCGAGACGGACACACGCGGCCCGCGGGAGCGAGAGAGCGACCTGTTCCGCAATGTCGCCGTACCGGGCCAGCAGGCGAGCGTCGGAGCCGCCGATCGGGTGGGATGGAGTGATCAGAAAGTAGAGTGACTCATCCGCGAGGCCCGCGGCCCGCCACCGTGCGGATAACTCCGCGATGATGGCCCGGAGATTGTCCTCGTAGGCCTCGGGGGACGAACCCGGGACGATACCCGCCACGAAGGACGGCTCGATGGATCGCAGGTCGTTCAGGCCGCTGTTGATGCGAACCAGCGTGAGCGGACCGGCCTCGTCGCGCTGGCCGTCCGCAGTGAGCGACATAAAGAGTTCGAGTTGGGCCGGGTCGAGAGCGTTCAGCCGGCCGGCCATCGTCCGCAGGCTGCTGCCGCCCCCGTAGTAGAGGACGTGATAGGCGTAGCCGTAGGCGCGTTGCGGGTCGTCGGCGGAGACATACAGGGCGAGCAACGGGGCCTCGTAATCGGGGCCGCCGGGCAACGCCAGTTGGAAGCCGATGTCGGCGGCGGGAGCGTCATCGATGGAGAGTTCCAGTACCGCGAGGTCGTTCGGTCCGGCCATCGAGATCGGTTCCGACTGGACGAGCAGAGAATATGGAAACTCGTTCACGCGGATGATCGGCCTCATCCGGGCGATGGAGTCTTCGAAACGACCGATGACATACTGGAAGCGAACGTCGCCGGAAGCGCGGATCGGCGAATTCGATGAGAGGAAGAGCCCCGTCACGTTGAACGACGACGCTTCAGCGCCGGGCGGCAGGTAGATGTAGTTTGAGTTGCCCGTGGGACGGACTGTCCCGTTCATGAACCGGTCAAAGGCGGTGCCGGAATCTCCGTACTCGAAAACGCCCGAGTTGATCGTGGAAAACACGCCGCACCGATGCCCAATCCCGCTGCCGTTCCCCGACCCCTCGCCGAACGTGTGCAGGCCGGTCCCGTACACCCCGGAACGAACGGAGAGCGCGGTATTCCAACCCTCCTCCCACCCGTGGCCGAAATACACATGATTCGAATCCCCGATTCCGAGGATGTCCACCCGGCGGTGAGCGGAAGCACGAAAAAACGGCGCCAGACGATGGCCCCCGATCGCGGCCCCCGGCCATTGCCGGGCATCAGGCCCAGCAGGCGGGGTTCGGGCATCAAATCGGGGTTGCCCGACGGCGAACATTTGAAGCGTGGCCGCGAGGGACATGCTCAAGACCCGGACAGGGAAGCGGGATGAAGGACGGTTCATGGTCATGCGGATGATTCCATACGACTGTTTATTGGTTGGTGACGCATCGTGAGACGAGATTTAATACCGTGGGTGAAAAAGGATAAAATGGTTTTCGGACCAACGCAGTCGTTTCGGCGGCAGGGAGCAAGGCTGACCTCTCGGCTCGTGCGTAGCGTGAGGGGCGACGATACTGGAACGGCGATTGAAGATGGGCGGATCGGTCTTTGACGCGGGGCAGATGGTGACCTTTTTCAGCGGGGAACCCCCCGCAGCATCGGAGTTTTTGTGATGAACTGTGCGATCGGGCTCATCGTTCTCGCGGCCGGGTTCGTCCCCGAAATCGGAGGACCGTCTGGGGAATTCACTCCGATCCCGGGGGAGCGTGAGTTCAGCGGGCGATTGATCGTAATGCCCAAGCCGCAGTCGAAGGGCTCTGCCGACGCCGTTTGGGGCGCCACCACGATCGAGACGGTCGCGGCGACCGGTGAACGCATTGTGGCGGTTCCCGAGGGCATCGACGATGGCGCGTTCGCAGCCCAAGTGATGGCGACCGGCCTCGTCGAGTACGCCGAACCCGACTGGCGCTGCTTCCCCGTTATCACGACGCCGGTCGATCCGGACTTTGTTTCGCAGTGGCACCATGTTGCGATCGAATCGGCCCTCGCGTGGGATCGGTGGCGGGGCGGGAACGGGGTGACGCTTGGATTTGTGGACACCGGGATCGATCTCACTCATCCGGACTTGGCGGACCTGAGGCTTCCGGGGTTTAACTCGGCGACCGACTTGGAGGAGATCGCCGGCGGCGATGTTTCGGCAATCAACGGGCACGGAACCGCGGTGGCCGGGACGGCCTGCGCCATCGGCAACAACAACGCGGGCGTGTGCGGGGTCAATTGGCGGACCCCTTTCGTTATGGTTCGCGCCAGCGACGAGCCCGATGGCTCGGCGTTCCTCTCCGACCTGACAGAGGGCGCCCGCTGGTGCGTTGACCACGGGGCCCGGGCCGTGAGCGTGAGTTACAGCGGCGTGAGCAGTGCCAGCGTGCAAACCACCGGCGCCTACATCAAGTCGGTGGGCGGATTGCTCTCGTGGGCTGCCGGCAATAACGGGTCGCTCCTCAACCCCTTCGACCGCGCGGACGTCATCATCGTCGGCGCCACCAACAGCGGCGATACCCGCGCCGGGTTCAGCAACTACGGACGCTGCATCGACGTTGTGGCACCGGGCGAGGGGATCGTGACGACGTCCATGGGAGGCGGCACGGGCCCCATCAGCGGGACCAGTTTCGCGACCCCGATGACCAACGGCGTGATCGGGCTTATCTGGTCCATCAACCCCTCGCTGACCCCGGCGCAGGTTGAATCGATGCTCTTCGATTCGTGCGACGACTTGGGCGACGCGGGCGAGGACGACGTCTACGGGCGCGGACGGATCAACGCCCGCCGGGCCGTGGAAGCGGCCCTGGCCTCAACCGGTGCCGCGTTTGCGCCGCTGGCCGCGGACGACTTTGTTCCAACAGCCTTTCTCGACACGCCCCGGACGGTGCGGGTGCTCGATAATGACCGCGACCCGCGTACCAGCTCTCTTGCGTTCGCCGCCCCGGCGGTCTCCGCGCAAGGCGGCGTGGTGGAGACGGTGGCCGCGGGGGGTTCGGAGCCGCAGCGAGTGGTTTACATTCCCCCGGCGGGCTTTACCGGTGCAGATTCGTTCGGGTACGTCGTCACCAACGCGGCCGGATTGACCGCGACCGCGACCGTTTTTATCACGGTGCTGGACCCCGCGAACTTCCGCCCGGCCGACAGCCCTGAGGCGATCTCGCCCGGACTCGATGTCGAGTATTACGCCGGTGCCTTCGATTTGCTTCCCAACTTTGATTCACTGACGCCATTCCTGACCGACGTCGTTCCGCAGATCAACTTCGTGTCCACAGAAGGCGTCTTTGCCACCAGCGGATTGGCGGACGATGTGGCCGCCCGCTTCCAGGGATATCTGCTGGTTCCCATGGCGGACCGCTACACGCTCTCGATCGAATCCGACGACGGCAGCAATGTGTATGTCGGGGGCGAGCTCCTTATCGGCAACGACGGGCTTCACGGGATGCGCGAGAAGTTCGGAACGATCGATCTCCTTCCCGGCCCGCACGCGATGACGATCGATTTCTTTGAGCGGGGCGGGGGGGCCGGGCTGATTCTGCGCTGGTCGGGCTCGTCCGCGAGCGTCAGGCG
>CAZJXA010000261.1:0-4317 GCA_964549785.1 uncultured Phycisphaeraceae bacterium
GGGGGGTGGTGGAGGCGGTGATCGTGGGGGTGATCGCGGCTCATCACGCGAACGCCGCGGCATACCGCTCTCAGAACTCCCGACCGAACTCACCGAAAGCAGCCGGAAGTTGATCGGTATCGCGATCGACGTTCACAAGACACTCGGACCCGGATATTCGCGCGACGTCTACCTCGCCGCGGTGCGATCGGAACTCGACGCCCTGAATATCGCGTACAAGGCGGGTCACACCATCCCCGTGACGTACAAAGGCCATCAACTGGGCACCACGACCGCCGACTTCTATATCGAGGATAAGTTCCTCGTCGAGATCATGGCCCGTCACGGCGAGGTCGATACCGGCGAACGCATGGCCCTCCGCTCCCGTCTCAAGTCCGCCAACCTCGACCTGGGCCTGATCGTCAACTTCGCCGAAAAACGTCTCAAGGATGGGCTCGTCCGCGTCCTCAACGTCGACAAAATCAACGCCGATCGGGGCGTCTCGTTCGACGACCCGGAGGGGCACGAATCCGAGGGCGGCCCGGTGGCCCATGAGTTCGATGCTCAATAGGCCGCTGGTGCGGGGATGGCCATGACGCGCCGGGTGGTCATCACCGGGATGGGATGGGTCACACCCTTGGGGTGTGACGTGGACGCCGCGTGGCAACGATTGCTGCGGGGCGAAAACGCCGTCGGGCCCGTCACCCGATTCGATGCCTCCACGTTCGCTACCAACTTTGCCGCGGAAGTCCGTGATTTCCGCCTCGCCGACCATCTGGCCGGGCGGGTGGAGGGCTGGGAGCGATTTCAATCCGCGGGGATCGGGACGCAGTTTGCGCTCGCGTCGGGCGCGGTCGCCGTGCGTCAGGCGGGGCTGCCCGGAACGGTGAATCTCGAACGCGTGGGTATTTACATGGGCGCGGGTGAAGGCCCGACCGATGTTGAAAATCTCGCCGCCGCGAACATCCGCGCGTGGGACGCCGCCACGCGAACGCTGAAAGACCGCGAATGGACGGCCGAAGCGTTACGCCTCTTGCGGGTGCAGACCGAAGCGGAACAGGAGCCCAACGCGGCGATCGCGCACATGGCCGACGCCTTCGGCTGCCGCGGCCCCTCGGCGAATTGCATGACGGCGTGCGCGGCAGGCACTCAGGCCATCGGCGAGGCCTCGGAGATCATCCGGCGGGGCGACGCCGACGTGATGCTCGCGGGCGGTGCCCACTCCATGATCCACCCGCTCGGCATGACGGGTTTCATCCGACTGACGGCGATGTCGAGTCGTCGCGATTCGCCCGACACCGCCGCCCGGCCCTTCGATCAGACGCGCGACGGCTTTGTGATGGGTGAGGGCGCGGGGGTGCTGGTCTTGGAAAGCGCGGAGCACGCGCTCGCGCGAGGGGCCACCCCCCTGTGCGAGTTGGCCGGCTACGGCAGTTCCGCCGACGCCTTTCGCATCACCGATATCCAGGAAGACGGCAGGGGCGCGGTTGCGGCGATGACGCTCGCCTGCCGCCAGGCGGGGATCGACCCGGGTCGGGCCGCCGCTGACGGTCGTCCGCCTGTCCATTACATCTCGGCCCACGGCACCGGCACCAAAGAGAACGACAAGATCGAAACCCGGGCCGTCAAAGCCCTCTTCGGCGACCTCGCGCGCAAGGTGCCGTTCAGCAGCGTCAAGAGCATGTTCGGTCACCTCATCCAGGCCGCGGGCGCTGTGGAACTCATGACGTGTGTGCAGGCCATCCGCACCGGCTGGCTCCCCCCCACGATGAACCTTCATACACCCGACCCCGAGTGCGACCTCGACTACATCCCCAACTCGGCCCGCGATTGTCGCGGCACGGGCGTCGATGTCTGCCTGTCCAACAGTTTCGGCTTCGGCGGGCAGAACGATTCGGCCCTTGTAAAGCGCTTTGTTGGGTGAGTGCTACTCAGCAGCGGCGTCTTGCACTCGCCGTTCTTGTGTATGCTGACTCCCAACCTTGGACCTTTCCGCCACCATTCTTCTGCTCATCACCGCCATCCTGGGCGGCCTGCTGGGTTCCCTCACGGGTCTGGGCGGCGGCGTCGTGATTGTGCCCGTCCTGGTTCTCCTTTTTAAGGTTGATCTCCCGTACGCGGTGGGCGCTTCCCTCGTCGCCGTCGTGGCCACCAGTTGCGGCGCTGCGGCCGCGTTTCTTCGCGAAGGATTCACGAACGTCCGCATCGCGCTCGTTCTCGAACTCGCCACCGTGGCGGGCGCGCTGGTGGGCGCGGGCATCGCCGCCTTCACCCCCCGGGCCGCTGTCGCCATCGTCTTCGGGGTTGTCGCCATCTGGTCGGCCTGGGTGGCCGCGAAGGGCGTGACCAATCCGCAGCCCCCCGTCGCGCCCACGCCCGTCCCGCCCACGCCGGACCTGCCTCCGAGAAAAGCCTCTCTCGCCGAGAGACTCCGCCTTTCCTCGACCTATCCCACCGCCGACGGTCCGGTGCCGTACGCCGTGCAGCGCGTCCCCGCCGCGTTCTTCACGATGATCGCCGCGGGCATCCTTTCGTCCTTGGTGGGCGTCGGAGCGGGGTTCGTCAAAGTGTTCGCGATGGACCGTCTCATGGGCCTGCCCTTCAAGGTCAGCACCACCACCAGCAATTTCATGATCGGCGTCACGGCTTCCGCCTCCGCCGGCGTCTACCTCCACCGCGGGCAACTGCTCCCCTCTCTCTGCGGGCCGGTGGCGCTCGGAGCCCTTCTCGGCTCCTTGCTCGGGGCCCGCCTCCTCCCCCGGCTCAACGTCCGCCCGCTCCGCATCATCTTCGCGGTGGTGGTCGCGGTCGCGGGGGTCCAGATGATCGTCCGGGCAGTCGCCGACCTCATGGGGGCGCGTGCATGAATCACCCCCGCGACGAATCCCTCAATCGCACGATCTCGTACACGCTCCGATCCGGCACCATGCTGGCCGCGGCGATCATCGCGCTCGGGATGCTCTCGGGCGCGCTGACGGCCCGGACCACAACGCCCATCGCCCCGATCGGTCGCTTCGACCCTTCCATCACGCCGGACAATTTCCCCGGGAACCTCGTCCGCGGCGTCGCCGACTTGGAGCCCACCGCGCTCGTGATGCTCGGCGTCTGCCTGTTGCTCGCCACACCCCTCCTGCGCGTGCTCGCCTGCGGCCTGCAGTTCATCGTGCAGAGAGATCTGCTCTACGCGATCATCGCCGCGATCATCGCGATCACGCTGAGTCTGGGGCTTGCGGGAGTGCTCGGGTGACCGGTGCGGCGGAACGGCCTTCCGGAGTTCAGATTGACACCAGCGGCCGCTTCCGTTAGTATCCCGTCCGGTCCCGGCGGCGTGTGTCGGCGGCGAGGACACCAAAAAATACGAGATACAGGCATGGACAGGCTGCAATTGGCTCTTCTGGCGGGGCCGCCGGCCAATGCTCCGCGCGGAACTCCGTACGGGTTATCGCTGAACTTCATCGCATCGTCATCAGCATCGAACAAGCCAAGATGCAGTTGGTCGCCCTGATGGAACGGTCAACCAGTCGCGCGGATGGTCGCGGTGAAGGAGTTCGCAACGACCTCAACCAACGACACCGTCGCTCACGCGTCAACGCCCACCAGCGATGCGCCCCGACAGCCCGGTTGGGGAAAGGGCATCATCACCTACATCGCGCACGATTTCGATGAACCGCTGGAAGATTTCAACTGGTCCGGCGCGACCCCGCTCAACAGCCCGTCCGCGAAGCCCGTCTGATCGCAGAGCGCAACACGATACTTCTGGTCGGTGCCCTCGCAACGCGGGTCGAAGCGGCACCTTCCGCTCGAAACTCCCGGCGTGGAACGGGACGAAGCAGGCCTCTGCCGGTGGCACCGCCCGCGCCGTCTCCAACGGTGTCTTCCGACCAGAGCTGGCAACTGCGTCACAGAATCCACCCCGCAGGGTCTCATGGCGTGCGCCAAGCCCACTGACAGACCGGTGTCAGCAGAGCCGTCAAAAGTCCAAATTAATCGAAAGTGGGCTTGCGGTGCGGTGTCCGATATGCTATCTTTTACCGAACGACCCAAACAGAATGTGGACAAGATCCCCAAGTCAGGCCGATACGACCTTCCAGATACCGAAAGAAATGAACTCCGTCGCTCCCATCCTCACGCTCGGTCCCGGCGGCGATTTCCGCCGCGACTTTGTGGCGTCGAGTGATGGCCAAACCGGTTTGGGCTTGGGCTTGGCCGCCCGGCAGAAGCCGGCGGAGCGTTCGGTGCCCGAAACCGAGCCGTTGATTCTGGCCCGTGTGGCGGCTCACGCGGCGGCGTGGGGCGCTGCGGTCGAGTCCCTCAGTCTTGGCACGGCCCGCTTGGTGG
>CAZJXA010000262.1:0-4314 GCA_964549785.1 uncultured Phycisphaeraceae bacterium
GCATTATAGAGTGTGATTGTGGCGCGTCCATAAAGCCACCATCTACGAGCGCGATCTTTTGCTGTTGTATCGCCGTTCCACAAGCGGTCACGTTCCGGCTTGACGAGAGTTTCGACAATACGGAGGCAGTCGGGATAATCGGCAGCAACGGGATGAGCATAATCTTCGGGAACGACACCGATACGCAGCCACTTTTCCCGTCGCTCGGTATCCGCCTGCTCCCAGCGTGACCCGGCTTTGGGTCGCCAGTCATCAGAAAGGTTGATTTCCATTGTTTCCGCGATGTGTAGCAGCGTCTCGCCACTGACGGGCAGATTCTGACCGATACGACCCAGAGGCCAATCCCGAAAGTTGATGACCCACCGACTCGGCGACTGATCCGGGCGGGAGTTCAGGTCTTCACCGTTCAGGTAGGGACGCAGGACATCGGCGTTCTTCGCGTCCTTTGCGATGAGGGCTTGCGCCTGCTCCGGTTCCAGCACAAAGCCCATGCCCAGCACAATGGAACCCTGAAACGATTTGCCTTCGTTTGCCTTGAGGCGTTCGGGATTGCCGCTTGCGCTGCCGTCGTCGAGGAACGCCGTGATACGCGGAACCCGTTGCCCTTCCAGCACACAATCACTGCGCCAGTCGCCGCGCCGCATCCAGATTTTTGCCACCTCCAGGTTGGCGGAATGTGTGGGCCACTTGATGCTCTTGACGGCGCGATAGAGGGAGCAAGTCGGGATGGTTTTTGGCTTTTCCGGGTCGTCCGCAGGCAGGAGCAGTTGATCGAATCCGACTTCGCGGGTGTCGCCCTGTGCAATCGTGTTGGTCGCGAGATAGCCGAGGTAGCCGCCTTTGCGAAGCAGTCCCGCCGCCCGCAGGAAGAAGTAGGCGCAGAGGTCGGCACTGCCCCGCTGCCCATGTGCGATACGTTTCACCAGATAGTCCCGATACGGCACGCCCATTGCCCCCGTGATGCGCTGTCCGCCCACGAACGGCGGGTTCCCGATGAGCGCGTGGAAGCCGCCCTCCGCGAACACATCGGCGAATTCCAGCGGGAAATGGAACGTCTCCCTGCCGAGATCGCCCTGCATCTGCCGTGCCTGCTCCGGCGTCGGCTGTTCCTGCAAGCGGTGAAACATCGCTTCCCAACGGTCAGGAGGCACATCGCGAAACGCCCCCGTCAGCAGGAGGTTTCCTGCCGCCCGCAAAATGTCCTCGCTGTCTTCCGCCTCCCGATGCCACTGAGCGCGTTGTTCCACCAGAAGAGGCGTGCTGCTCGGCGTATGGCGAATGTTCAGGCGAAGCTTTTCTACCTGTTTCACGACATCGCGCACCCAGGGCAGAAACAGGTCGCCGCGATCTGCACCGACTTTCAGCGAGAAGGTTTCCAGTTCGTCGAGATTGACACCGACCAGCGAATCCCCGCACTTGAGCGCGTGATCGAGGAAGGTCAGCGGACGGTCACGGTGCATGGTGATGAGCCACAGCGACAATTTTGCAATCTCTGCCGCCATCGGGTTCTTGTCCACTCCGTACAGGCAGCGGTCAGCGACAATACGGCGGGCTTGCGTCAGCCGCTCTTCCGGGTTCTCGGCGATCAGTTCCGCGTCGGCAGCCGCCACGGTGACCGTGCCGAAGGGCGTTTCGATGAGCGTTCCCGGCTCCTTCGCGGGCTTGTCCCCTTCGGTGCTGTGCGTGAAATAGTCACTCTCGGCGGAGAAGCCCAGCGGCCTCTGCGCCTGTTCCAGAGCCACCTCCCACGCCTCGACCAGCCGGTCACTGAGATAGCGGCAAGCCTGCACAAGAAAGGCACCGCTGCCCATCGCGATGTCGCAGATTTTCAGATCCACGATCTCTTTCGCGCTGCGGAGTTTCCATCCGGCAGGTGCTTTGCCTTCCGCCGGGCCATCGTAAACCAGCGGCTCCAGCGCATATTGCACCATCTCCTCCGTCAGACTGACAGGGGTGTAGTGTGTGCCGGAAGATCGGCGATCCGCGCCCGCCGTCATATAGAGCGAGCCTTCGGGATAGACCTGCAAATGCTCCAGCGAATCCTCCCGAACGATATTGACGAAGGGCAGGACGCGCCGAAAGAGTTCATCCTCCGTGCCGCACGCAACGCGCAATTTCGATACCTTCAGCATATCGGGTTGCTGCTGCAACAGACGCGCCGGATTTCCCGCGACCTTGATCTTCTCCTTGTCGAAGAACGCGCCGATCTCCTCCCGATGCGCCTCCAACACGGAGAGAGCGATCTCATGCTCCTCGGTCTCCTTGCCCGTCAGCCCGACAACCGGCTCTGTGGCGCACACGGCGGTATGATCCAGCAGCCCTTCGTAAACGTGACCGATCTGCTCGACGCCAAGCGCACGGAACGAGAGCCGCCGCCGCTCACGTCCCCCACCTGCGACCCGGATTTCCAGAAATTGCAGCGCGTCCAGCAGATGCAGGGTCACCCTGTTATCGATCCGGCTATGTTCGAGGAAGGCATAGCGGGTCGTATCGAACAGTGAGCCGCCATACGCGATCAGGTTGAGGTCTTCGTGGTGACAGCCGCCATGCACCAGCCGGAAGGTCGCCAGCAGCCGCATCCAGGCATCGTGACGGTGTTCGAGTACCTCCTCGCCCGTCAGCGTTGCGGCGGCGCGTAACTGGTCATTGAGCGAAGCGACGGAATAGTATTGCGTATAGAGTTCGCGCTGATCCATCAGACCGCGTTCTTCCGCACAGAGCAGGAAAATCAGCCGCATCATCACCGTGAGTGCGCCATTATACACGTCCTTTGGCTCAAATCCCGCGAGCAGTTCACGCCCGGAATCCTGATCCAGTCGGTCAAGCGCGTTGAGAAAGACTTCCACCGCCTGCCGCACTTGTCGCCCGAGTTCTTTGGTGACCTCCTCCTGATCTTCCGCGCTCTTATCCAGCAGGTCGAACAGCGTCTCCCCCACCGGCGATCCCAGCGTTCTCTCGACGCCCAGAATGCCGCGAAACGCCTGAAGCAGAATTTTCTCCTCCGTCAGCAGAGCCGTCTGCCATGTGGCGAAACCTGTCGGCTCCCCCTTGCGAACATGAACCAGCGACCACTGCGCCCCATTGGTGACAAATCCTGCCTGAAACCCTGTGTTTTGGAGCAGTGCCTGCATCCGCGAGTGTGGCGAAGCCGACCAGCCCGCGCCCGAAACCGGCGAATCCAACTTCTGGGTTCTGGGAAAGAGCAGGATCGGCAACTTCACTTTGCGCGTGTCGTCCGGGTCAAGGAGAACGAGATCAGGGCGTATCCGTTCGCCTTGCAGTTCCAGATAAGCGACCACCGACTCAGGAATAGCCTGCGCTTCGCCGATCACCTCTTCCGGGTAACCCAGCACCGTGGTGAGAAGAAAGCGCACCCATGCCGTATGAATGGCGGGCGACGGGTTCTCTTCCCACTCCGCGTAGGCTTCCTTCACAGAGCGGTATCGGTCGGCATCATGGGCATCCAGACCGAACTTGAAGGACTGATTGAGTACGGTGAGGGTGAGAAATGGTCCCGAAACCTCCACCAGACTGAGCCATTCGGCGTGCTGCTTTGCTGCGGACATGGCTTAGTGTGCTTCCCTTCGCGCCAGAGTTTCAGGCACCATAAAGGTCACTGCAATCGGAAAAAGTCGCGGTGTCGGTCCGGCAAATCGGCGGTCAATCTGCTCGTGTTCCGCGATGATCTCCCGAGGAATTTGCTCGATGCGCCGCCGCAGTAACTCGATGCCCCGATCACGGCCTGACACGTCGTAATCGAACTCCAATTGATCCGGGGTTGCCAGTCCTGCCTCCAACGTCTGCCGAAGTTCGTTCAGTATCTCGGCGACATTGCGCTTTTCGCGCTGTGCCAATTCCATCAGCATCTTGTCGAGGTTTTCGGTGCGGTCTTTCGTGCGTGCCAGCAGGGAATCGTTGAGCGGCTTTTCCAGCGTTGCCCACAGACCCTCAAGCGTGTCCAGCATACTTTTGGGCGGCAGTTCGGGGCGTGCATGGTCTATGGCGTTCTGCACCTCGCCCACGTTCATCCGGCGAAACCGCCCTTCCTGGAGAAAGCCGCCTGCGACGATCAGTTCTTCGTGCAGTTTCTGATGGGTCTCCCCGAGGACAAGGAGTCGTCCATACGCGATGATGGCAGGCGCGGGCAGGAACTCATCGGGGACACGCAGCGCGGAGAACCGACTGAGGCGACGCTCCGACCCCGTAGACCATATCTGGGCACGCAGGAGGCGCAGGCACATTTGCACCAGACGATGATTCAAATGGACAAGGACAACATCGTCGCGTCCCTGAGCATCGGCATGATCGAAGACG
>CAZJXA010000263.1:0-4304 GCA_964549785.1 uncultured Phycisphaeraceae bacterium
CCCCAATGCCCGATGCCCAATCCCCAAGGCCTGCCTTCTGCACCATCCCCGCTGCGTTCCCCCGCATCCGGGTCGATAACTCTGCCGTGATGAGGCGTGCGACGTCACATTCGCCATCGCCCCCGCTACAAACGGAACCATCCGTAATTCACCGATTCTCTTTGGCTCAATCCAACTCTCGCGAAGCCCGATTCTGGTCTTCGTGACGGTCGAGTTTGATGCGCGGCCTGTGCCCGCCCTGCTCGGTCGTCACCGGACGCTCATGGTGGGCGACCGTCCACCCGCGTCGTTCCAGTCGAGGGAAACGTTCAACCTCGCGATGGGTCGATCTTTTGGAAGGAGTATTTCGCATGCGGAATCGGATTCGTAAGGCCTTCACGTTGGTTGAAATCTTGATCGTCGTCGTCATCCTCGGCATCTTGGCCGCGATCGTCGTGCCGCAGTTCACCTCGGCCACGCAGGACGCTCAGACGGGCAACATCCGTGCCCAGATGAAGAGCCTTCAGAACCAGATCGAACTTTACAAGGCCCGCTCGACCGACGGCCTCTACCCGGACCTCACGGACTGGACGCCCATGATCCCGACGTACATCAAGGCCCCGCCCAAGAACCCATTCAACAGCTCCTCCGCCGTGGTCGCCGGTCTCGCCGGCGCGGCCGGCAGCGGCTGGCACTACGACCGTGCCACCGGTACGCTCGGCGCCTGCTACTACGACGAGGCGACCGACGCTCTCACCCCGACCACGCCCTGAGCATCGCAGCGAGGTTCACAAGGGAAACATGTTCGGCCGGGGCCCAACCGCCCCGGTCGGATTTTTGAGGCGGATGGAGCACGTGGCCGGCGGCAGCCGCCAGAGTACTTGGGGAGGCGAAAGGGATGAAGCGATTGTTCCGCCGCGGATTCACGCTGGTCGAGATTCTGATCGTTGTGGTGATCCTGGGAATTTTGTCCGCCATCGTCGTGCCGCAGTTCTCGAGTGCGACCGAGCAGGCCCAGCACGTCGCAACCCTCGACCAACTCAACAAATTGCGCAAGGCGTTGAGCCTCTACTACGTCCGCAGCAACGGCGTCTTTCCCAACGTGACCGCGGGCGCGGGCACCTGGGGAGAACTGATCTCGATGGACTACATGCGGGAAGCTCCCTCGAACACCTGGATCGGGACCGGCAACAGCCGCGTGGTAGCCCTCGCCGGCACGGCCGATAGCGCCTTTCAGTCGACACACGGATGGGTCTTCAACACCGCGACCGGCGATGTGTGGGCCGGCAGTTTTGACGGGGCCGATGAGGCCTTTGACAGGCCGTAGGAAGCAGCGGGCCGTCCCGAAACTCGCAAATTGGTGTGGATCGGGGCTTGCAGGTTGACGATGCTGGGTCTGGAATCGATCTTTTCATTGGAGCAAATGATGAAGACCCGCTCGAACCTTGTCATTCCCACCTCTTTTCTGGCTTCACGAACGTTCACGAGCGTCGCGATCACCGCGACCGCGTGCGTGCTGGCACTGACGATGGTGTCGGAAGGCGACGAAAACGCCGGCGTCGAAGCCGTAGCGGCGGCCCAGCAGCCCAGCGACGACGGCGAGCAGGGACGCATCAGCGCGGCAGAGCAGCGCAAGCAGATCATCGCGGAACTCAAAGCCGTCCAGACCCGGATGGAGAGACTCGAATCGTTGATCGCCAAGGGCATTTCGGTGCGTGTGACCGAGATGCCGCCCCGCGAAGCCGATCGCGACAAGCCCGGCAAATGACCCCGCGAGGGATCGCCGACGCTTGGGAAGGACGGACATGCTGACTTTGATGGCCGATGCGGATACCTCGTTCCTCCAATCTCATGCGGGCCGTCCCCGCCGCCCAAGTGTGGCCGCCCGCGCCTACACGCTGGTCGAAATGCTCATCGTGGTGACCGTGCTGGGTATCGCCGGCACGATGGTGATCCCGGCCTTTTCGGGCACCGACTCCCTCAAGGTGCAGGGCGCGGTGCGGACCATGGTCGCCGATATCGCGGTCGCCCAATCCGACGCCGTCGCCTTCCAGCGCGGTCGCGGGATCGTCTTCACTACCGGCGAAACCAACAGCGGATACATCGTCGCCGAAGTAAACGGTGGATCCCTCGACACCGAACTCGACGGGCTCGAAACCCGCCGCATCGGCGGTAACCAATTCGGTAACGCATTCATCTCCGGCGTCAACCTCAACAACAACCAGTTGGTCTTCGATGAACTGGGAGGCCCCGTCGAATCGCCGGGGAGCGACGTCGCCGCGGCAACCGGCTGGATCGAAATCACTGGTTCCGGCGAGGTCTTCCGGCTGACCGTGGAGGCCTACACCGGGCGGGTCACGGTTTCCCGCACCGAAGCCGATGACGACGTCATCATCATCGGCGATTGAAAAGTCGAAAGGGCGACAAGAGTGGAACACAAGAAGTGTCAGTCACGCCAGCTTTGTTCGGTTGTTCGCTCCAAGTTCCTCGCCCTCGGCGGGGCCTTTGTGGTGGCGCTCGGCCTGCTGATCTGGCTGAAACTCCGCGTGGTTTCGGATGTCCCCAAGACCGCCTACGCCGACCCCGCACCGCCGACCGCCACGGCCCCGGCCCGATAAAGTCACCCGAGGCCATCGACCGTACCATGCGGCAACGTGCCCTCGTCACCTCGACCAAGCCAAGCCGCGATCCCCGTCACCGCTCCCATCACCAACGACTTCCACGCGGAGTTTGAGGCGGACACCCGGGCGATGCTGCGCCGGCGCTTCATGTGGTTCACCGGGTTAAGCGGCGGGCTCAGCGTGCTCGCGATCGTCGGCCTCGCGATTTTCGCGGCGTGGCGTTCCGCTCAAGTCGGATTGACGCCGAACCCCGCGGTCCCAGCCGCACCCGACTCCCTGGCCGTCGGGCGGCAAGTGGCCGTCGCGAGCGCCGGAACGGCCCTTTATGCGGCCGCGTTCTTCGCCGCCTGGCGATTGCGGGTGTTGCAGGACGAATGGCTCCTCCGGCTCACCTACTTGGTGGTCCTGCTCGACGGACTCCTGCACCTGACCGCAAAGTGGTCCGGCGTCCCAGGCGAGATTGGTATGGGCGGTGTTCTGATCACCCATCTGCTGGCCTCGTGCTTTCTGCCTTGGACGCCCAAGCAGGCCCTGCAACCGCTCGTTCCGCTGGTCCTGATTGATATCGCCCTCACGCTCGCGATGTCGCCCGAGCCGTTCATGGACCGCATCGGCATGTTCGCGCTCGCCCCTCTGGCCGGGGCACCGGGGGTCTTCGTCTGCTGGCTGCGTTACACCCGCCGCATGGAGGGCTACCAACTCAAGTTCTTCCAGCGTCGCTACGGCGAGGTGAAGCGCGAATTGGTGGACGCCCGCAAACTCCACGAGAGCCTTTTCCCCAAGCCGATCCCCTACGGACCGCTGCGTTTCCGCTATCTGTACGAGCCCATGCGCCAGATCGGCGGGGATTATCTCTACGCCGCCGAATCGGCCAGCCCGTCCGGGCGCGGCAAGCGGCTCAACGTCGCGATCATCGACGTCACCGGGCACGGCATCGCCGCGGCTCTCACCGTCAACCGCTTGTGCGGCGAACTCGAGCGGCTGTTCGCGGAGGACCCGGAAGTCTCTCCCGGTGATCTGCTGCGGTGCATGAACCGGTATGTGTGCCTGACGCTGGCGCCGCACTCGATCTACGCGACGGCCTTCTGCTGCCGTGTCGATCCCGTGAAGGATTCGCTGGAGTACGCGAGCGCGGGGCACCCGCCAGCGTTCCTGCGCGGATCGGATGCGACCGTCCACGAACTCCCCGCCACCGCCTGCGTGCTGGGGGCGGTGTGCGATGCCGACTTCGTCCACGGGATGGTGGGGCACACCTTCGCGGCCGGCGATGCGCTTATTGCGTACACCGACGGGGCGATCGAAGCGCGGGGGCGGGAGCGGAAGATGCTGGGCGTCCGGGGATTGCGGGGAATCGTGGCGGGCGGCCGGGCCAGCCTTGAAGGCGGGTGGCCCCGCACCATCCTGACCGCGCTGGAGCACTACCGCTTCGGGACGCCCTCCGACGACACGCTGCTCGTGGAAATTTCACGCCCGGTGGGTGAGCGCCCCAGCGGCACCTGGAACTTCCGCGACGATGGAGCCGAGCACAAGGGCTTTGTGGTGCGTGACGAGACGACAACTTTGCGGCCGTGACGCGGGAGTTCGTTGCGTTGGTGTTCAGATCCGTGTGAGGCGGGCGTACTCGAGGATGAGGGTTTTTTTGCCAACGTCCTTGAACCACACGTCGGCCCGGGCGTTGAGGCCGGTGGTGATGCTCTTGATTTC
>CAZJXA010000264.1:0-4297 GCA_964549785.1 uncultured Phycisphaeraceae bacterium
GGTCGAGCATGCCGGTGGTCATGTAGAGCACGGCGTCCATGGCGTAGACGAGGGCGGCCATCTCGGCGATGCGCTTGCGGACGAGTTCTTTGTGGGCGAGCGGTTTATCGAACTGGTAGCGAGTGACGGCCCAGCGGACGGATTGATCCATCGCGCGGTGGGCCCCGCCCAACATGCCGGCCGAGAGGGTGCAGCGGCCGAAGTTGAGGCAGGAGAGGGCGATCTGCAGGCCGCGGCCCTCTTTGCCGAGGAGGTGGCTCTTGTGAACGCGGACGTTATGGAAGCGGATGCGGGCCTGCCATGTGCCGCGAATCCCGCATTTGCTGCGGTTTTTCTGGTAGATGTCGACGCCCTCCATCCAGGGGTGGAGGACGAGGGCGGAGATTTTTCCCTCGCCGTTTGGGGTGTTTTCGCGGCACATGACGGTGAAGAGTCCGGCGATGCCGCCCGAGGTGGCCCACTTCTTCTCGCCGTTGACGATGTAGAAATCGCCGTCGCGGGTGAAGGTGGTTTCTTGACCGCCGGCGTCGCAGCCCACGTTGGGCTCGGAGAGGCAGAAGGCGGAGACCCAGTCTTTGGCGAGGTGGGGCAGCCACTTGGCTTTCTGCTCGTCGTTGCCGAAGAGCATCACGGCCTTGCACCCGATGGACTGGTGGGCCGAGACGAGGACGGCGGTCGAGCCGCAGTATTTGCCGAGCATCTCGAGGACGCGGTTGTAGCTGGTGATGCCCATGCTCAGGCCGCCAAAGTCTTTGGGGATCGTCATGCCCAGGATGCCGAGGCCGAAGAGACGGTCGATCACCCAACGCGGGATTTCCTGATCCTGGTCGATCTGGATGGAGGGGTGCTCGTTACGGAGGTAGTCTTCGAGGCGGGCGAGCAGTTGATCGCACTCGGCGGTCTCGCGGGCTTCCTGCGAGGGAAAAGGGAAGTAGAACTCTTCCTTGACGCGTCCCCAGAAGAGATTCTTTGCGGGACCCATCTTGGATGGTTCAGCGCCCAGCCACTCCTCGGCCTGCTCCAGCAGTTTGCGATCGGAGTCGGAAATGCCCTTGAGGTTCTTGAGATCGGGGGCGGTGGACATGGGGGCTCCAGGAAAATGAGCAGAGGGTGAATCGCAAAGGGCCAATGAAGAACGGAGAGGAGAGGAATTATCGTTTCGATTTAGCGAAGAAGGCTTGGATGGCGGCTTTGCCTTCGTTGGAATTGCGGAGTTGGATGAGGCGGCGGCGTTCGACGGCGAGTGCGGCCTGCCAGCCCTTGGTGAGGCCGGCGTCGGCGGCCTCGATGAGGGCGTGCGATGAGGCGGTGTTGGGGAGTTCGGCCCGCACGGAATCCAAGGCGGTGATGCACGCGGCGGCGGTGTTGGGGCGACCGATCCAGCGCTTGGGCGGACCGTCGCGGTGGAGGGTGCCGGCTTTGGCGGTCACGAGCCAGTCTTTGGCGGTGTGATGAAGGGCGGCAGCGGACGGGGCGACGGCGTCGAACATCCGCATTTCGACGGCCTCGCTAAAGAGAAGCGGTTGCCCGGAAGCGGTGCGGCGGAAGCCTTCGGCGGGGTCGATGCGTGCGGCGAGGAGGTTGGTGCCGCCCCAGCCGGGGCAGATCGAAAGACCCGCCTCGGGGAGGCCGACCGGATAGGGCTTGCCGGGCTGGCCGTCGCGTTCTGGCGGCGGCGCGGCGACGAGCCCGTCGCAGTGCATCGCGAGTTCGAGGCCGCCGCCCAGAGCGGCGCCGTTGATCGCGGCGACGGTGGGGCAGGGCAAATTAGCGAGCAGGGCGAAGACCCGGGAGCCGTATTGCAGGTAGTCGTCAAGCTGATCGTCGGGGAGTTCGGAGACGGCCTTGAGGTCGGCACCGGCGATAAAGACGCGTTCGGAGGCGGAGGCGAGGACGACGCCGCGAACATTGGGGCTGAGGGCCTTCAGGGTTGCTTCGAGACGCTGGATGAGATCTAACTCGAGGACGACGACCGGCTTGCCCGGCTGTTCGAGCGTGACGGTGACGATCCCAGCGTGGGGGCCGTCGGCTTCGGTGTGGGTGGGGAGTGGGTGCATGGTGAAAACGGATTCAGAACGTGTGGAAGTGGCAGTTTACGCAGGGGAAGCACACGGAGTTTAGATTGCGCCGGGGTGCGGGCAGTCTCTATTACCGGAAGGTTGGAGACCCGGGGGCACCGGGGCGGCTGAAGCGGTCAGCGTTTGCCGAGGGCTTTGACGGCGATTGCCGCGATGGGCGCAGCCGCGGGGAAGACCAAGCCTGGGTCGGGGGACTTGGTGCCGCGGGGTCGGGGCCGACCGAAGGCTTCCATGGCGTTGAGGCTCGCGGTGAGGGCGGCGTCGGCGGGGAGGCGGAAGAAGGAGATGGTTACCGGCCCTTCGATGGCGCGAACCTCGTCGGTCGAGCACTCGGCGAGGAGCGTCTCACGGCGACGATCAAAGGCGGTTGAATAGCGTTCCGCGGCGACTTGGAGAGCCTCGTGCTGGGTGCTGCGGAGGTGGCCCAGTGTGAGGGCGGACGCGAGCGAGACCCACGCGGAGCGGAGGGGGGCGAGGACGTCGGCGAGAACTTCACGGGCGTGGATGATCCGATCGGCGTCGGCCTGGACGAAGATGGGGAGGCCGATGGCGATGCGGTCGGTGCCCAAGGCCCACTCGGATTTCTCGGCGATGCTGGTGGGATGGGCGCGGGCGGCCGTCAGGTCGTGGCGTGAGGCGAAGCGGTCGAGGCCGGCGGTGATCGGGACGCTGATTCCGGGATCGGAACCGCCTTTGACGACGTCGGCCGCGAGGGCGTCGAGGTAGGTGCGTTCGTGGTCGAGCAGGTCGTCGCGGAGGAAGGAGCGGAGCGGCGAGAAGCGGACGTCGTCGGCGATGCGGGTGTGGATGTGACGAACGTCGGGGACGGCGGTTTCGCCGGCGACGTCGGCGGTAAGGATTCCGGCCCGCCACAGGGACTCGCTCCACGCCCAGGAGCGCATGAGTTCGCGGTAGGAAGTGGAGGAGCGAGAGGCTTCTTTCGCGGCCCGCTGGGTATCGCCGATGGGCCGAAGGGTGACGACCTGGTCGGCGAGAAGGAGCGAGGCCATGGCCGGGGCCTCGCGGGTGCAGAGGTGATAGGGGGAAAGGGAGATTCGGAACGGAGCGGGCTGCATGGAGCGAGTTGGCTAAGGGGGGTCAGGGCGATGGCGGCGGAGCTGCGGCGGTGCGGATCCAGTCGATCACGGTGTCGTATTCGTTGAGGAGTTTGATAAATAGATCTTCGTGGCCGGCGGCCCGGACCCATCGCTCGGGGCGGTTGAACCGCTGCCAGAGCACATCGCCGAGCGGGCTGGGGACGGCACGGTCCATCTTGCCGTGGATAAGAAGGACTTTCGTCGAACCGACGTGACGGGCGGTATGGAATGAGTCGAGGGTCGAGGCGTCGAGATAGGCTTGGTTGGCGTCGAGTTTGGCTTGGGAGACGTCGCTGAAACCTTCGTACTTGACGTTGAGGGCGTTGATGAACGTGGCGTAACTGCTGCGTTCGTTCATCAGCCAGAAGTCGGCCCCGCCGCCGACCATCACTGCGGCCGAGTAGGCGCCCGGTTCGCGGGCCAGCACCGTTGCCATGACCATGGCCCCGCCGCTAAAGCCGATGCTGATGCGGGGGAGGGGAGCCAATTCGGGACGACTGGCGAAGACGTGGGCGAAGGCCGCTTGGGCGGCGTAGGCGGTTTCGGCGGCCCGCTGGTCGATCTCGGCGGCCCACGGGGCGACCTGGGCGTCGAGAGGTTCATCGGCGCGGATGGTGACGTTCATGCTTTCGGTGAAGCGGGCGGGATGGGCCCACATCCGCAGGATGGCCCAGCCGTCTTCGCGGAGGCGTTTGGCGAGTGATTCGGTGATGCCCTCGGGGGTTCCGAACATTCCGGGGATCATGAGGACGGTGCCGCGGAGCGTGGTGGATTTGGCGGGGGAATAGAGTGAGAAGAGGGTGCGGTCGATGGCGGCGGTGGGGGGCTGGGCGCCTTGGACATCGCGTGCCGACATGAACTCAAAGGTCGTGCCGGAGCGGAAGGGTCTGGCCTCGGTGTCGATGGGGTCGATGGGCGCTGCGACGTAGCGGAAACTGTTTCGGCCTTCGAGGCGGAGCGTGGTGTGGGTGGTGCTGGTGCCCGCCCAGGCCAGCAGTTCGACGGCACCCCTCAAGGAGGAGGGCTCCGCCTCCCTGGACGGCGAGTACACGGGTGACCCGAAGGGCTTGCGGATGGGGCCGGTGATATCGCGGCAGAGACCCATCAGGTTGGAATCGGGGG
>CAZJXA010000265.1:0-4268 GCA_964549785.1 uncultured Phycisphaeraceae bacterium
GCGACGCATGGATATCAGGCTAACGGCGATGAGCCGGGCTGGCTCGGCGGCATGACGCAGGCGATCCGCGATAGGATCGGGGATGAGGCAGACTCCGTCAACGCAAGGCTATTTTTCAACGAAGACACCTACTTCAGTTCGGTGTTGCAGGGCACGGTGAACCCAAGACTTGCGAGCGATGCCGAAGTGGTTGCGAGGTTGGATTGGGCGGACGCCTCGAACAATGGCCTCAGTGACCCATCGCCCTTCGTACACAGTTCAAGCGTTGCCGACTCGCTGCGGTACTTCTTGGAAACTGACGAATCGGGCAGCGACCTCTTGGGCTTGCCGATTCACTTGATCGGGCACAGCCGCGGCGGGAGTGTGATGGCGGAGACGGCGCGGTCGCTTGGCGAGATGGGAATTTGGATTCACCAACTGACGTTGCTGGACCCGCGCCCGGTGAGCCACGATCCCGCGTTGCCGGGAGTTCCGGACAATGTGCTGTACGCGGACAACTACTACCAGACTAACGACGTGTTGATCAACGGCCAGTTTGTCGCGGGTGCCCGGAATTCGTATCTTGTCGGTGCCCCGGGACCTGCGATCGGCCACTCGCAAGTTCACGCGTACTACCACGGCACGATCGAAGCGGCGGCGGCGGCTCAACCGGGAGGCGGAGCGATCTCCGAACAGTGGTACTCGGGTGGCGTGTTTGGTCCGCGATCCCAAGTCGGATTCAACGTCTCGCGGATCGGCGGACTGGATATTTCGGAAGACTTTGCCCATTGGCCGTTTACAGGCGGACCCGAGCACGTGCCAGTGGGGTATGCCAGCGAACAGTGGCCGAACGCCATCGTCGGCGCGACACAAACGAGCGTTGTGAGCGGTGCCGCGCTGGGTCTCAGTGTGGTCTATGGCGATCGCGACAGCGGGATGTCGATCCAGTTTTCTCTGGACGATGATGAGAACCCGTTCAACGGCTATCGCCAAGTGTTGACGACCAGAGATTTTTCGCAGGTCGATATCGCCAACGACCAGTTCTCGGTTTCGACGACGGGCACTTCTGCTGGAGAATACCGCGTCCTCGCGATTGTCTCGGACGGGAGTCGCACGCGATACGCCTACGGGGAGGCCCCGATCACCGTCACCCCTCCGCCGTCCGCGGCCCACGCCGAAGCCTCCGTCAACGCCACCCAACTTTTCGCCACCGTCCGGTACACCGCGAACACGGGTATGAGTTGGGGTTCGCTCGACAACGCCGATGTCGAACTGAGGGGGCCCGGCGGCCTCGTCATTCCGGGCACGCTCACCTCGCAAGTCGTCAATCCTGCCTCCACCATCACCGCGACGTACGCCTTCACCGCCCGCGGCGGGACATGGGACTCGACAGACAACGGCAACTATGAACTCTGGCTCCGACCAAACCAGGTCTGGGACAATCTCGGCAACGCCGTTGGCACGCAAGGGTTGAGGACCTACAGCCTCTACTTCAACAACCCGACCGCCGAGCGGGTGAGCGAAGCCGTGGTCGATGGTGGCATGTTCATGGACGTGGCCATCCGTTACACCGACGCTGCGGGCTCGCCTCTTGGCATTTCCTGGGGATCGATCGGCAACGGCGACGTTGAACTTTCAGGTCCGTCTGGTTTTCTTGGGCAGGGCGTGTTGCTCTCAAGCACCATCCCTGTCCCCGGCCAACTCATCGCAACCTACCGCTTCAACGCTCGCGGCGGTGCGTGGGACCACTCCGACAACGGCTCGTACACGCTCCGTACCCGACTCAATCAGGTCTTCGACAACCAGGGCTATGTCGTCCCCGTGATGGATCTTCGCACGTACGGCCTGTTCTTCAATTCGCCCGCGGTCAATCCGGTGGCAACCGATGTCGCCAACGGAAGGGCCGACATGCTGGTGGCGGTCACTTATCGCGCTTCAGGCTCGACGCTCATGAGTTGGGGTTCGTTTACCGATGGCGACGATCTCTCGCTTTCCGGACCGGGCGGTTACTCAGGCATCAGTTCCCTCGTCTCACGGCTTTATAACGCCGCGAACAACACGTACACGGTGACCTATCGCTTCGTCGGACCGGGTGGAACCTGGAACAGTGCGGACAACGGCCAATACATCCTGCGCACGCGGCCGAGCGAAGTGCTCGACGCACTTGGCCGCCCGGTCACCGTCTTCGACCTCGCGACCTACAACCTTTTCTTTTGAAGTCCGACGGCCCAGTAGAGAAGCCCTTGGTGCGGCTCTTTTTCCCGAAAGCCTCTGATACCGGGCGTGGCGGTGGTGCGCATTTGGGTAGGGCAGGACGGCTGGACGGGGTTCTGTGGTTACCAAAGAGGGTTTTGTTTGGGTAGTGTACCTGGTTGCCGCGAGGATGCAAGCAGATTTTCGGGGCGGAGTTTCTGAGCGAACGAGACGCCTATTGCCCGAGCGCCCGGACGCGTGCCAGGCGGCTTGGTGCTCACACGCCCGGCCTGCGGCGCGCGTTTATTTTGACGATTTGAGGCCGGGGGCGAGTGATTGGCGGGAAACCGATGGGGTTGGGTGGCACGTTGGGCAAAATGGCGCACACTTGGTGCGGTTCCTTGCTGAAGGGTGCGTTTATGTCCGTGCGCTTTCGTTGGATGGCTTTGGTTGGTGGTGTGTCGCTGGGCTTTGGCTCGGCGGTGATGGCGCAGCCGGACCCATCGGGGATTGAGTTTGTGACGGTGGGGGATGTTGGGAACGCGAACTGGTTTGGTGCGGGCGACAACAACGGCCGCGGGGCGGTGGATTATGAGTACAAGATTGGGAAGTTTGATGTGACGACGGCGCAGTGGGTGGAGTTCATGAATGCCGCGTTTGACAGGCCCGCGAATGACCCCATCAACTTCGTGGCCTCGCCGAATCAGTGGAGCGCGGTTGCGACCACGCCGAACACTTCGGGTGCGCGGCGATGGACGGTGCCCGCTGGGAGCGAGGTGATGCCGGTGGGCGGCATCACGTGGCGCACTGCCGCGATCTACTGCAATTGGCTGCACAATGGGAAGAGTTCATTGCGGGCGAACTTTCGGAGTGGCGCGTATGACGTGACCACGTTTGGAGGCGGGCCGACGTTTCGAGATCAACTGACGCGGAGCGCCGGGGCGTTGTACTGGATTCCGAGTTTGGATGAGTGGATGAAGGCGAGCCATTGGGACCCGAGCCGCAATGGTGAGGGTGAGGGCGGGTGGTGGACGTACAGCAACGGGAGCGAGAGTCCGTTTGTGTATGGCCCGCCCGGAGCGTTGGTGAACGGTGCGCCCGCCAACGCCAACGCCGGCTGGGACATCTTCGACTTCCCGGGGTCGAACCCGTTTGCGGTGCCGCTGGGTGCGTACGCCAGCGAAACCCCCTTCGGACTCCGAGATGCGGCCGGGGGGACAACAGAGTGGACAGAAGGAATTTTCCAAGAGCCCTTCGAACAATTTCCACGCGGGAGAGTTTTTGAAGGATCCACACGCGGCGAAACCGCGTTTCCGCTTACAGACACAACCGGATATTACCGAGGTTCGAACTCTCCAAGTTTCCAAGATTCCTCCTTTGGTTTTCGAGTTGCGGCGGCTGTGCCTGGAACCGGGCCGTTCGGCTTGATGGTCCTTGGATTCTTAAGATACTGCGGGAGACGGCGTGCAAATCTGTTCAATATCGCCAAACCTTAATGTGGATAATTTCGCCATGGCCTCGTTTGGATACACTCCGTTAAGCTCCCGTGCCAGTTTTTCGGCCTTGGAGTCGCTGGTTCAGCCACTGGAGGTTACTCATGCGATGGAACGGTCTGGCGGTCGTCGCGGTTCTTTTGGCCCTTTGCGAAGTCGTGCATGGACAGGTGCGGTATCGACTGGGCACGAGTTCCACAATTCGCACACCGGCCTTCGATTCGAATTCTCCACCCAATATTGAGATCAACTTGGAAAACATCTCCGATGGAGTAGATGTTCACATCTTCGACTCGAACTCTGCGGCACCATCGGTGAGTGTTGGCATGATCACGATTCGCGGACGACTTACCAGCACGCCGAGCGTTCCAGTGCGGGTGGTCGTGGCTACCGCAGGACTGTCGTCCGTCGAAGATGCGTTTTCCTCGCCACTGACCGAACGCGGAGTCGGTATGTTGAATCTCGGTGGGGTGCAGTTTTTGCCGCCGATCTCAGATGCCGCAAACATCAGCCTCCGCAGCAACTCAACGCTCAGTGTTTCAGTCCTCGGACGCGGGAGCCACTTTCAGGGCTTCCCCCGCTTGGAGGAACGCCTCTTTCCAA
>CAZJXA010000266.1:0-4238 GCA_964549785.1 uncultured Phycisphaeraceae bacterium
GGGAGCCCTTAAACTCAAGGAAATCTCGTACATCCACGCCGAAGGCATGCCCGCCGCCGAGATGAAGCACGGCCCCATCGCCCTTATTACCGACGGAATGCCCGCCGTTTTTATCGCCAACAAGGGCCGCCAATACGACAAGGTGATGTCCAACATCCAGGAAGTCCGGGCCCGCGGCGGGCACGTCATCGCGGTCGCCACCGAGGGTGACAACGAAATCCGCAAGTACGCGGAAGACGTCCTCTATATCCCCGATATCCCCGAACCCCTCAGCCCCATGCTCGCGGTGGTGCCGCTGCAACTGATGGCGTATCACGCCGCGGTCTTGCGCGGGCACGATGTGGACAAGCCGAGAAACTTGGCCAAGAGCGTGACGGTGGAGTGAAACGCCGCCGGTCACACCCCGGCCGCGTCACCCCGCCCGCGACGGTGCCGCTTGGTGTCGCGGTGCTCGGCGGCGGGGGACGGACGCGGCGCGTAAGCACCGGCCCCTCGCCCATCGGTCCATATGCCTTGCTCGGCGACACCCCTCGGGGCAATCCCTAGGCAGTGCGCCGGATATCAGACATCATCACGTTTCTCCGGTTATTCCCCTTGCGGCGTGGGCGCGAAACTGGTAGTCTATCGCCCGATCCCCCACAGGGTTCCCGCCAGCCTTTTCCACCTGACCGTCACTTGGGAGTTTCCTCCATGACTCGTGGCATCCGCGCGCTTCTCGCACTTTCCGCCTTGCTTACCACGGCGGCTCCCACCCCGGCCAGCGAACTTCCTTTGGCCCAAATTGCTGCTTGGCCCGAGCAGCCAGACTGGCCCGAACAGTCAGCTTGGCCCGAGCAGGCGGCGTGGCAGTTGATCGATGTCGCACCGGACGCCGTGCTCGCCCTCACGCCCAACGTGCGACCCCCCGTCGGCCTCCCCCTCATGGTCACGCTCGACGGCCTTCGGGCCACGTTGTCGGACGCGGGCGACGAAGCCTCCGGGCGTTCCATCGTTCTTGCCGTGCCCACCCCCGAGGGCGGTGTCGCTCACTTCGAGGTCTTTGAAGCCTCGGTCATGCATCCGACGCTGCAGGCCAAGTTCCCGGAAATCCGCACGTATGTTGGCCGCGGCCTCGATGATCCGCACGCCACCGCCCGTTTCGCGCTCACACCCGCCGGGTTCACCGCGCAGATTCTTTCGCCTGACGGGGCCTTCTATATCGACCCCCTCTCGATCGGCGATGCCATCCACCACACCGTCTATCGCAAGGCCGATTACCGCCGCCCCGGCCGCGCGATCTTCGGTTGCCGGGTGGACGGCCGGACGCCCAATCTCAACCCAATGCCGGACGCGGCCATCGTGCGAGCCGGCCCCACCCGCCGACTCTTCCGCACCGCCGTCTCCACGACCGGTGAGTACACCGCCTTCCACGGCGGCACGGTGCCTTTGGGTTTGGCGGCGGTTGTGACCTGCGTCAACCGCGTCACGGGCATCTACGAAGTCGAATTCGCGGCCCGGCTCCAACTGGTCGCCAATAACGATGTGCTCATCTTTACGAACGCCGCCACCGACCCTTTCACCGGCGGCGACGTCTTTGCAATGCTCGCCCAGAACCAATCGACCGTCGATGCCCGCATCGGGGCCGCCAATTACGACGTCGGCCACGTTGTTGATCGCTTCGGCGGTGGAGGCGTCGCGGGTGCCATCGGCAACGTCTGCCGCGCCGGTCAAAAAGCCCAGGGCGTTTCCAGCCTCGACCCGCCCATCAACGATCCATTCAACGTCGATTACGTCGCCCATGAAATGGGGCACCAGTTCGGTGCCTCCCACACGTTCAACAGTTGCCAGGGTAATCAAGGTGGCTCGGGTATCCGCGGCATCGAACCCGGCTCTGGCACCACCATCATGGGCTACGCGGGCATCTGCGGCCCCGACAACATCCAGCCCAACTCCGATCCGCACTTTTCGTCGGCGTCCTTCGATGAGGTCATCGTCTATATCTCGAGCGGTGCCGGATCGTGCGGGGCGCAAACCGCCACCGGAAACGTTGCCCCTGTAGTCAATGCCGGGATCGACCGCTCCATCCCCAGGCAGACTCCTTTTACCCTGGTCGGTTCAGCCACCGATGCCGACGGCGACCCTCTCACCTACACCTGGGAGCAGCGCGACAGCAGCGGCACCCCCCGGGCCATTGGCTCACCGGATAACGGAACAGGCCCGATTTGCCGGTTCCGCCCCCCCACCGCCGATCCCACCCGCACGGTTCCCCCGTTGGCCAACCTGCGTTCCAACACGGTGAATAACACCGACCTTGTCCCCGCGGTCGGCCGCATCATGAACTGGCGGCTGACCGCCCAAGATAACCGCCCGGGCGGCGGCGGTCTGAACACCGACGATGTCCGCCTGACCGTGGTCAACACCGCCGGACCCTTCGCCATCACCTCGCCCAACACCGCCGTCACATGGTCCGGCGCCCGAACGATCACGTGGACGGTCAACAACACGAACATCGCGCCGATCAACTGCGCCACCGTTGACATCCTGCTCTCCACCGACGGCGGCAACACCTTCCCCACCCTGCTTGCTTCCGGCGTGCCCAACAACGGGTCCGCGTCCATCATCGTGCCGTCCGTCAACGCTTCACAGGCTCGGATCATGGTCCGATCCGTCGGCAACATCTTCTTCGACATCTCGAACGTCAATTTCACGATCCAGCCCGTGCCCGAGGGCGTCGTCCTCAACGGCAACGGCCTCAATACCTTTACCGACAATACCGGAAACGGCAACGCAAATGGATTCATCGACCCTGGCGAAACCGACCTCCGCGTCACCGTGGGGATCGTCAACGGCGGCAATCAGACGGGCACTTCGATCATCGGCACTCTGTCCTCCCTCACCCCCACCGCAGTTGTCACTTCGGCGAGCGCTCCGTACCCCGACCTGACGGCCACAGGCGCCACTACCAACTCCGCTCCGTTTGTCCTCAGCGTCTCCGCATCGCACCCCTGCGGAAGCCCGATCAATCTGCGGCTCGCGCTTGATTCTGCCCAGAGCGTGCCGGTCAACTACGACTTTGCACTCTCCACCGGCCAGGGCGGCTCGCCGGCCACGCAAACCTTCACCTACAGCGGGCCCGCGGTCGCGATTCCCGATGGCATCCCGGGCGGTGTGAACATCCCCTTCACCGTGGTCGGAGTCGCCAATCCGATCTCGACGCTCGCCTTCCGGATTAACGGCACCACCTGCAGCGCGTCGGATACGTCCACGACGGTCGGCATCAATCACGCCTGGGTCGGCGACCTCATCCTCCGTCTCACCAGCCCATCTGGCACCGCGGTCGTCATTATGAATCAGCCCGGCGGCGGCGGGAACTCCGGCAACAACTTCTGCAACACGCTGTTGCAGGACGGCGCGGCCAACTCCATCCAAACCATCACGGTCGGCCAGAATCCCTACACCGGCACATTCTCGCCCGCCAATCCGCTCGCGGCCTTTAGCGGGCAATCCGCCAACGGAGTGTGGACGCTCAACGTCACCGACGTCTTCAACGCCGACAGCGGCAGCGTACGCAACTTCTCGATTCTCGTCACCTCGCCGAACGCCCCGGTTTGCACGCCGCCCAATGGCTGCGCCTGCATCGCCGACACCGATTGCGACAGCGATGCCGACTCCGACGACGTCATCGCCTTTTTCGCCGGCTTTGAGGCCGGCGACTCCGCCGCCGACACCGACAACGATGGCGACATCGACTCCGACGACATCATCGTCTTCTTCGCCTCCTTCGAGTCAGGGTGCTGAGGGGCCCGCTCCCCACGACCAACCGCGCTGGGAGAGGCGTTGCGACGGGCGGCGCGGCGAACGACGCCGCGCCGAGGCCGATGTCACGCGGCGGCCGCCCCTTGCCGCGCCGAAGAGACTGCGGTAAGCCCCCGCGCAAACACGACCGCCACGGTGAGACAGGCGATCAGAAGGGCTCCGTTGGCCTGATGAGCAGTGCGCACAAGAGCCTGGAGGGTTGTCGCCGCGCCGATGGCTTTGCCTCCGGCGAAGAACGCCAACCACCCCAGCAGGAATTGCAGGGTGACCGCGGCGACGATGAGTGCGCCGGTGCGCCGGAACACGCGGCAGCCGATGCGGGCGGGGTTGGAGTCGATGCGGCCTCTGATCAGAAAGCCCGCAACGAGGGCCGCGATGAGGACCAGCACCGAGAAGGCGATGTGCGAGTAGAGGACGTGGTCGCTGCGGAAGTGGCGGTAGAT
>CAZJXA010000267.1:0-4215 GCA_964549785.1 uncultured Phycisphaeraceae bacterium
CCTCCAAGCCCACAATCGAGCCCGGGGAGGTCGTTGTTGGGTCCGCCATGCCGGCTCTGCTCGCCCAAGCGGGCCTGAGCAAGGAACAAATCGCCAGCATCGGCCCCACCCTCAACGCCATCAAGGACTCCACGGAGAAGTTCCGCGAGATGCTGCGCACCGTCGGCCCCGACGTCTCCGCCGCCGTCAAAGAAGCGAATACCTTCATCGCCAATCTCAATGTCCAGTTCATGGCTTGGGAGAAAGACGTCGCCACCACCCTCGCCGAGATCGCCAAGGCCAGCAAACGGGCCGACCCGCTGATGGCCGACGCTCAGGCCCTGATCGCCAAGGCCGACAAGGGGATTGAGACCTTCCTCGCCGTGGTGGAGGAAAACCGAGCGCCGATCCGCGAATCCATTGCGTCTATCCAGAGCATCACCCGGAAAGCCGATACGCAGCTGGTCGAACCGTTGCTCCAGGCCCTGCTCGAAGCCGACCGCAGCCTCGAGGCCTTCACCCGGGGTGTCAACGATGTCCGAACGCTGCTGGGCGAGAGCGGATTTGATATCAAGCACACGATCGCCAATTTCCGCCTGGCCAGCGAGCAACTCAAACTTGCCACCGTTGAGATTCGCTCCAGCCCGTGGCGGCTGATGTATAAGCCGTCCCTCAAAGAGCGCGAAACTGAGGATATTTACGGGGCCGCCGCCGCGTTCGCCAACGCCGCCAGCAACGTGCGAGGGGCCGCGGAAGCCTTGGCCGCGGCGTCCAAGTCCGCGACCGCAACCAGCCCTCTCACGCCCGAGCGTCTGGCCGTGCTGCTCGCCGACCTCGAGAGTGCGGGCCGCACGTACCGCGATTCGGGGACGGCCCTCATGGATGAACTCGTTGATCTCCGCAAGCGGGAGTAGGGTCGTGGACACGGGACCCCGTCTCTTACCACCCAAGGACAGAGAGAGCACTCCAGTCGCGGTGCTGTCGGTGGTAAGATTCCCGGGTCATGGCCCGTCGCTTCCTTCATCACGACGCCGCGTTCGAGCACTTCCTGCGGGAGCGCCGGATTCCCTATATCGCGGTTGACGAGGCCCGTCGGACGCTCCTCCCCTTGAGCGACGCTGGCCAAAACGCGGGACGCTCGCTCAAATCCTTCGATTTTCTGGTCTCGCTCCCGCATCAGCGCCTGATCGTCGAGGTCAAGGGCCGCACCTGTAAAACGGGCTCTTCTGTCGGCCGCCGCGGACCCGCGATGGGCACCCGTCTTGAATCCTGGGCCACACGCGACGATGTGGAGGGCCTGCAAGCGTGGCAGCGGCTTCTGGGAGGCCCCGATCACTCGTTCCACGCGGCGATGGTCTTCCTGTACACCTGCGAGGGCGAACCCGCCGACACCCTCTTCGACGAGGCTTTTCACTTCCGCTCGGTCTGGTACGGCCTGCGGACCGTCCTTATCGACGAGTACGCCGCCCTCATGCGCCCCCGCAGCGAGCGCTGGGGAACGGTGGATGTCGCCCCGCTCGGCTTTACGTCGCTCCACCTGCCGATTCGGGCGGCGGTTCGCGTCGCTCGCTCCGCTTGACGACAAGGTCGGCCGGTCCCGATGACGGAAAGCCCGTGTACCCCGACAGGACTGAAGGACTCGGGACTGAGGACCCGGGACTCGGGGGGATGTGGCTCTCACCCCGTTGCTACCATCCCGCATGAAGCGAACTTGTCTTGCGTTGGGCCGGACTCTCGGTGTTTTTGTCGTCACCGCTGGCGCTCTCTCCTTCAACCCGCCCGCGTCAGACGCGCTTGCACAAACGGCGCCCGCCGAGGTCGAGCAGATTCGTCCGCCCACGCCCGGCAAGCAGGACAGCCCGCCGGTCATCCTGTATTGGCTGGTCTTGGCCGTGACCGTTATCCTGGTGGTGGGGGTAAACCTCATGCCGAGCAAGCGCGGCCATCAGGATTGATCCTTTTCGTCGCACCGATCCCGAGGACCTCGCATGACCCATCGCCGAATCATTCGTGTTCTGCTCGCCGCGAACGCTGTCCTTGCGGCCGGGGCCGTGTTCACCCTTGTGCGCCCCGCGACGGCCCAGCTCGAAGCGTCCCGGCCCCGTGGCCAGTACACGATGGTTTCGGGGAAGACCAATCAGGGCGGTCCTCACGCGGTCTACGTCCTGGACGCCGCCTCCCGCGAGATCGTTGCACTGCGGTGGGACCAATCCAAACAGACTCTCATCGGCGTCGGCTACCGCAACCTCGAATCCGACGGCCGCACCACGCAGGGACGCTGATCCTTTGACGGAAACTTCGCCATGATCATTATCCCCACCACCCCTCAGACACACCCCTCCACTTCCGGCGCGTCCATTGCGTCGACATCCATCGCTCCGGCGGCCTTCGCCGAGAGAGCGTGTGTCGCGGGGCTTGCTATTGGCGCCCTTCTTCTGGGCAGCGTTATCGCCTCCGGGCTGGCCTCGCCGCTGGCGGTCGCGGGCACGGTCTCCCAGGCCGGCAGCACGACCATTCTGTCTGCGGAAGTGAGCAACGAAGACATTGTCCTCGTCTTGGACGCCCGCACCGAAGAAATTCTGGCCTACCGCACCGACCTCCAGCGTGGCATCGAACTTCTCCAGCGCCTCTCCCTTCCCCAGGTCTTTTCCGACGCCCGCGTCCGCGGCATCGGGTCGAAATAAGTCGTTCAGTCCTCGATCCGTTGCCAAAGGTATTTCGGAGTCCTCGGTCCCCGTCCGCACTCTTCGTTTGCTCTTTACCTGTCGCTCTTTTCCAGTTATCGATTATGCCGATCCTCCCACTTCCCCAGTTTGAAGCCGACGTCAAAGTCTTGCTGGATGCGCAGGACAAGGCCGCGTACGAAGCCCTGAAACAACCCAAGACGCTCGTCGTCCGCTTCGGCGTCATGAAGATGGTCGGCGAGTTTCCGTATGGTGGCGACGTCAAGCCCGGCTGCGGCAGCAAGATCGTCGTCCGGACCCATCGCGGCACCGAGATGGGCGAGATGCTGACCACCACCTGCGGCAATTCCGGCTGCGGCAAGAGCGTCTCGCGCAAGGAGATGCTGACGTACATCGGCAACTCCGGCGGCCGCGACTACCCATTTTTTACCGACGGCCGCGCCCTGCGCGTCGCCACCAAAGAAGACATGGACGAACAGGCCCGCCTGGAGCAATCGCGTCACGCCCTCAAGATGGACGCCCGTGCCATCGCAGAACGCGTGGGGGCCAACGGCGGCACGGGCGGGGCCATCAAAATCGTCGACGCCGAACCCATCCTGGGCGGTGAAATCCTCACGTTCTTCTACCTCTCGGAAGAACGCATCGACGTCCGCGACCTGTTCCACGGCCTGTCCGAGTTCTTCGGACGCCGGATCGACCTCAAGCAGGTCGGTGCCCGCGACGAGGCCCGCATCACCGCCGACTACGAGCGCTGCGGGCAATACTGCTGCTGCAAGAACTTCCTGAAAGTTCTGAAGCCGGTCTCGATGAAGAGCGCCAAGATCCAGAAGGCCACGCTGGATCCCCTGAAGATTTCCGGACGCTGCGGCCGGCTCATGTGCTGTCTCCGATACGAAGACGAAACATACGACGAACTCCGCAAGAAACTCCCGAAAAAGAAGACCCGCGTCGGCACGCCCGAGGGTGACGGCTTGGTCCTGGACACCCAGATCCTCACCCAACTAGCCCTCATCCTGCTCGATATTCCCGGCCCCGATGGAAAGGACCGAACGGTCGCCATCGCCGTTGAAGACCTCGCACCCCCCAATGCTGCCAAGGCACCGGTTCGACCGGTTTTTGATAGCCCCGTGCCACGCCAAGGCCCGCCGCAGTGGCAGCCCGTCAAGCCCGCGAACCCGACCCCAACGCCGTTTCCTGAAGCCCCCATCGCGAACGCCGATCGCGGCAATCCGCCCGTCGGTCCTTCCACGGAAGCGCGTCGTGCCATCGAGCCACGCCCCCCGCAACCATCCCGCGAGGACCCTCGCCCTACCGACCGCCGCCCGCCAGATTCACGCGGGTCTGACCCGCGCGCGGGTGATCGCCGCGAACCGAACGCCCGCGGCAATGAGAACCGGGGAAACGGTCCCCGTCCCGGCGGCCCTGGCCGTCGCCCCCAGCCCGGCACACCGCTCCCTCCGGGCCAGAATCGCGGGCCGGCCGAGCACACGCCGCCGCCGACCGCGTCCAATCAAGGCAATCCCGCCGACTTTGACTTCGACGACATTGAAAC
>CAZJXA010000268.1:0-4209 GCA_964549785.1 uncultured Phycisphaeraceae bacterium
TGTCAGCAGCCGGAATCCCACGCCGCGAAGAAGACGATGATGTCGTCGGAATCGGTGTCTCCGTCGGCGTCGGCATCGCCGCCGGGTTCACCCGCATCCCACGCGGTGAAGAACGCGACCACGTCGTCGGAATCGGTGTCTTGATCGCAATCGGCGTCGCCGATGCAGATGGTGAGGGTCGCGGGGTCGCTTGTCGCGCTGCCGCAGGCGTTGGTGACGATGCAGCGGAAGTGAGTACCGGAGGCGGCGATGGCCGAGAGCGCGAGGGCGCTGGTCGTGGACCCGGCAACCGTGCCCACGCCTACGACCACGCCGTCGGCGAGATTGGTCCAGACTGCGGGCGCTGGCGCGAGCGCGTATTGCCACTGGAATGAGAAGGGTCCGCTCCCGGCGGCGGTCACAGTCATCGTCGTTGCCGCGCTGGGACAGACCTGCGCGGAAGTCGGGGGAGTGACTGAACCGGCGCCGATGCACAGGGGCACTGTCGAGAAGGAGATGCGGATCCGGCCCACATCCTCGCGCGTGACGGTGACGCCGGTGGCCGGTGCGATGCCGTTTGCATCGGCGATGACCGTGCCCTGCTGGGTGACGGACGGGCCGCCGACGGGTCTGGCGTACCAATAGATGGTGGAACCGGGGGCCGGGTTGTAGAGAGCCGACTTGCGCGGTGCGATGCTGGTCGTGTATGTCGTCGCGGGCGAGTTATCGATGCTGGCGGGCGCGAATGCGGATGCGAAGACGGTGCAGTCCCAGCGCGTGGGCAGGTCGATTACGGTGCCTGCTTCCCAATCAAAGTACCCGCCCCACGTGCCCCACGGATCGCCCAAGTTCGGATCGCCCGGTCCGGGATCGAGCTGCTGGCCGGTGAGGGCGGTATCCGCATCGGCGTTAAAGAAGCCGGGGTATGAGCGGTTGGAGCGATAGGTGTCTACCAGATATTGGCACGAAGCGCGAACCGTGCGCACGGGTGCGACCCACTGACCGATGTCCGGCCCGGGCGGGATCGCCCCGTTCTCGACCGACCATGGCTCAACATCATGCTCGCGCTCATCCCAGAAGATCATGTAGCCCAGGCCCGAATCGTCCATCGAATCGATGGCCGTACGCATGCCCGCGTCCCAGCCCGCGGCAGCGCCCTGATCTCGCTTGCCGAAGTACGCACGGGAGAGAGCGAGGTCTCGCTGGGTGGGCGAGATGCGGACGGTGGGCGTAAGTACTTCGAGAATGCCCAGAGTGCCAGCCGCACCGGGCCGGGGGATGTTGGTGGAGCGATTGTCGGTGATGGTTCCGCTGAGGTAGTCGACCAGAGAACCCGGGTTGGGCTGGAAGTTGATGGCCGGGCAGTAGAGGACCGCAGCGCAGAACCGCTCGGGCGCGGTACGTGAAATCTGCCCGGTGCCGCGCCCGCCACCGCTGTGGCCCACCACGGCCACGCGTGTCGGATCGATCGTGTAGGGCGAAGCGGCCGGGGTCATCCCAAGCACCCAGTCCATGATCCAGAAGAATCGCCGCTGGGTGAAGTTGACGATCGTCGCGATGAGTGGCGGGTCGGTGCGAACGGCGGCGGTGAACGGGTCGAGCGCGGCGTCGTATCCGAACCAGTCGGTATTGTCGAACTCCAGAGCGTTCACATTTCGGGCATATATCGTGTCGTCCGGCGTGACGACGATGCCGTTGTTGAGTGTGAGCGACATGTTGGCCCGCGCGGGCACGCCCGGCAGGAAGAGTTGGTAGTTGCCGCCGCCGCCGTGCAGGGCAAACGCGCAGGTGAGCGGGCCACCGGGCACGCCGCCGACGGGCTCGGTGATGACGAAGACGTGGGGGATGCCGTTCTTGGCCGCGTTGGCCATCACCGGCACATCCGGGCGGGAGTTGTTGTAGTCGTTGCGGCCCTCAGCCCACACGACGTAGGCCGTGGCGGCGTTGCCCCCGGCTGTGACGACCGTGACCTGCGGATGCGGCCGAACCGGGTCGTTGACCGGGTCGTACGCGAAGGCGGTGGCCGCGCTGTTGGCCGCGACCACCACCGTGTTTCCGGTGTCAACAACCGCGAAGAAGAGATTTCCCGCGGCGTGTGGCGTGAACACGAAGACGGCCTCATCCGCGGCAAGGCGGTAATATCCGCCGCCCGCACCCGGCAGCGGAATGCGTATCCGCGCGCCAGCCTGAACGTTCTGCAGTCGACGGCCGGTGTACTCGGGAAAGAAGAGCCGTCCGACGCGGGTCATGTTGCCCGTGCTGGCTTGTGCCGCGGCGGAGGCATAAATCTCGACCGTGTCCGTCTGAAGTGGCGGCGGCGCAATGAACTGCCACACGACGAAGACTTGACCGGACGCGTACCACGTCCGTACGTTGAACGGCTGGGCTTGGGCCGGAGCAGCCCCGAGAAGCCCGCACAGCAATGCAAGGGCGAGGCCAGCGGCCCGGGCTGAGCGGAGGCGCGGGGCCAAGGCGTTGAGTAGAACGCCCCAGGCTAACTGAACGCGGCCGCCCCAGACGACGCGGCTGTCCGTGGTTGCCGGGCGAACCCTCGGGGGCATGGCGGTCGTCGTCGCCATCAGGGGAACTGTGCTCGTAACCATGGGAGTGCTCCCCCCGTCGAAGGCTCCATTGAGCCCGCCGGAGATCATCGCCGGGTCGGCGAAGATCATCCGTTGTGCCCTCTCGAAGGTTCCTTTTCCTCCAGCGAAGATCGGCTCCGCGGGCCTTACGAGGGCGGCAAGCACCGATAAAACCGGGTCCGCGGCCGAGTGTGACGGGTTCTTCGCAGTGTTCATCGCCGGCTCCCCAGGTGGTGTTCCTGTCTGTCCAACACAGTGTACAAAAACCCGGTAGAGATGCAAGGTTTTTCTCGCTCCAAGAGAAACGGCCCGCTGGGGCCGGGCGTGGGCGTACGAACAACCGGGCCTGCTCGCCCAGGTTCGGGGCTCGTCAACAGGCTCGGGGTTGGTTGTTAACAGCCGGAGTCCCACGCCGCGAAGAAGACGATGATGTCGTCGGAATCGGTGTCGCCGTCGGAGTCGGTGTCGCCGAGGGGGTCGCCGTTGTCCCAGGCGGTGAAGAAGGTGACGACGTCGTCGGAATCGGTGTCTCCATCGCCGTCGGCGTCGCCGATGCACGTGATGGTGATAGAGAGTGTCGCGGCGTCGCTCGTGACGCTGCCGCAGGCGTTGGTGAAGGTGGCGGTGTATTCCCCGCTGTCGCCGGGCTGGGCGTTGGTAATAGTGAGCGTGGCGGGCGTGCCATTGGTGGGCGAGGGGAGGGGGCCGAAGGCGCCGCTGACGGTGCCGCCGCCGGGTGAAGCGCCGCCGGGGCCGTTGGTGATGGGTTGACCGTCACGGAGCCATTGGGCAGAAAGGGTGGCCTGGCCCTGGACGCGTGCGAACAGGGTCAGGGCGGAGCCGAAGTTGGCATCGAGAGCGTTCGGCTGCGTGAGTATCTGCGGGCACTTGGGCGTGAGTCGGACCTTCAGCGCGGGGCTGAAGCGAGGCAAGCCCCATTCTTTGGTGAACCAAGATTGTCCATCGTTGGAGGCATCGACTCGCTTGGCGAGGAAAGTCACACGCCCATCGGTGTCCTGGTTGATGAAGTCAACGAGTCGCTGACCGGCAAAAGTAGTCTTGTCGGGCTGGTTGTTGAGGTTGAAATTGACGTTGTTCAGCAGGAAAGTCGAGATGAACTGGCTGGTAACCGGGTTGCCGAGTTGGCCGAAATCGTTGTTGCCCGGAGCCGTCTGCCAGGTGACAAAGCCCTGGCCGGATTCGATCCAGTTGTCGGCACCCGGGGCCTGGCGGACACCGAAGACGTTGATCAGGCGTCTTCCATCGCCGATGCCAAAGAAGGTCTGGCTGAGAGTTGCCACGGCATCGGTGGCATACTTGTTGACCAGGTCGAGCGAAGCGAGATCAAAGCGCCAGTAGGCCGCCTGATGGAAACCGCCGGAAGCGGGTGAATGGAACGCCCCCATAGCGTTGCCGGTGCCTTCGCCGGGAAAGAAGCGGTTGAGGTCGATATCCGCCCCGGTGCCGTCGGTTGTGCGCACGGTCACCAGCTGCGGGTCGGGCAGGAGAAACTCAGCGGGTATGACTTGTTTCGACTGGCTGGCGGACTGCCAGGAGAGCTGCACCTCAGCGCCGCCACTGTTCTCGTAATACTCGACAACGATGTCGTGCGTGCGCGAGGAGTCGAGGGTGACCGTGGCCGACCGCT
>CAZJXA010000269.1:0-4205 GCA_964549785.1 uncultured Phycisphaeraceae bacterium
GTCTGAGGGCGGGAGCGAGAAGCAGGACGGGCTTTCAGTGCATGCGCGGCGTGATGAACCCGCGGAAGCGGGGGTCTGCGAGCGAGGGGCGCACGGGCGGGACGCCTGTGCCACCCAAGGCATTCGGGCAAAGGCATGGGAGGGGACGGATGGGCCTATTGAGACTGGGGAGGGAGAAAGGCACACCGGGCGGAAGCCCGGTGCCACGGGTGGCAGACATGCAGCGGATTTCATATGGGCTTGTCGCAGGGGTGGGGTGTGCCTAGACTCCCCTCCCGGTATTTGATGGGGCGGTTTTGGCTGCCGATGCGGGTATTGGGAGGTTCTGGGGAGCGACCCTGGGCCGACATATTGGACCGTGAGAACTACCGATCTTGCCTTTGCCCTTGACCCGGGCGGGGCTTCCAAGGCAATCTTGGGGGACGGTGGGAGGTTGAAAGCAAATGGGCAAGCGTGAAGTTACCAACATTTTCAAACTGATGGCCCCGGGCGGGACAGCGACGCCTGCGCCGCCCCTCGGACCGGTTTTGGGTTCCAAGGGTGTGAATCCGGGCCAGTTTATTCAGAAGTTCAATGCCGCGACTGCCGCCCTGAAGGGCAAGGTCGTGGGCGTGATCGTGACGGTCTACTCGGATCGCACGTTCGACTTTGAGGTTAAGAGTTCGCCGGCGTCGGTTCTCATCAAGGAGGCGGCGGGGGCGGACAAGGGTTCGGGCGAGCCCAACAAGAAGAAGGTCGGGAACCTGACGCGGGCCCAGGTCGAGAAGATCGCCAAAGAGAAAATGGCGGACTTCAACACGACCAATCTGGACTCGGCGATGCGGGTGATCGAGGGGACGGCCCGTTCGATGGGTGTGACGGTCGAAGCCTGAAAACGAAAGGAGCGCAACGAAGAATGTCGGTACGAATCAACAAGCGCGCCAAGGCGAACGCCGAACTCAAGCCCGCGAACGCGGTCGAGGCGACGGAAGCAGTGGCGGTTCTCAAGAAGTTCAAGGCCCCCAAGTTTGACCAGACGATCAATATTTGCATGCACCTGGGTGTGGACCCAGCGCAGGCGGATCAGAACCTTCGAGGGGCTATCAGTCTGCCGCGGGGCATCGGGAAGAACAAGCGGGTGATCGCGTTCTGCCAGAGCGATGTGGCGATCGAGGCGATGGCCGCGGGCGCGGTGAAGGCCGGCGGCGAGGAACTCGTGAACGAGATCGAAAAGGGCTTCATGGACTTTGACGTGGCGGTGGCCTCACCTGACATGATGCGTGTCGTCAGCAAGTTGGGCAAGGTTTTGGGCCCCAAAGGCCTGATGCCCAGCCCCAAGGCCGGCACGGTGACGACGAACATCCCGCAGGCGGTGAAGGAATATTCGGCGGGCAAGGTCGAGTATCGCACGGACAAGAGCGGGAACGTTCACGCGGTGATCGGGAAGATGAGTTTCGCCGCGGATGCGTTGGTTGAGAATCTCAACTTCTTCATCACGGCTTTGGAGAAGGCGCGGCCGGCGACGGCCAAGGGCATCTACGTGAAGAAGATCACGGTGAGCGGGGCGATGACGCCGGGCGTGCAGGTGAAGTATGTGACGGCGGCGGTGGAAACGGAGCGCTAAGCGATGTCGAAGACCATCAAGCAGATTATGATGCGGGAGTATTCCTCGCGTGTTACGAAGGCGTCCGAGGCCGGATCGGGCGGCGGGGTTGCGGAGCTTCACGATGCGATGCTGATCAGCATCCGGGGTGTGAAGGCGGTGGACACCACGCGGCTGCGTCAGGGCTTGGCGAAGAAGAACATCAAGGTGACGGTGCTGCGGAACTCGCTGGCCCGGAAGACCTTCGAGGGCACGACGCTGGCTCCGTTGGCGGAGCTTTTGAGCGGTTCGAGCGCGCTCGCATATGGCGGCAACTCGGTGGTGGAAGTGGCCCGCGAGGTCGTGGCCCTGATCGCCAAAATGCCGAAGGTGGAGCTGCGCGGGGCCGTCCTGGATGGGATGCTGTTCAAGGGCAAGGCGGGCGTTGAAGAACTGAGCAAGTTCCCGACGCGCGAAGAGGCCGTCGGCCAGATTGTGACGTTGATCGTCAGCCCGGCCCGCAAGTTGGTGGCCCAGATTCAGGGGCCCGGGGCGAAGATCGCCGGGATCATCAAGGCGATCGAAGAGAAGGCGGAGAAGGGCGGGGACGCGGGTGCAGCGCCCGCGGCGGCGGCCTGAAAGCCGGCTGGTTGACCGAAGAAAACGTGTGAAGAACGATCCGGGGACCGACTTTGGCGGCCCCGGTTGCAAGGGTGATGGAAAAGGCGGGTCTGACTGGTCCGCACGAGTGCGGATGAAATGGCCGGGTGTTCCGGCCGCCTCTCAGGGGCCTGTCCGAACGTTGAGCCGGGATTGGCCCGGCGAACAGTTGAGCCGGGACTTACCCGGCGAAAAGGTGTCTCACGATGGCTGATACGACTTTTGATGCGAAGATCTCGAAACTGGGCGACGAACTCGCGGGCCTGACCCTCAAGGACGCGGTCGATCTCGGCAAGTACATGAAGGAGACGTACGGCATCGAGGCGGCGGCCGGCGGCGGCGGCGGCGGCGGAGCGGCGGCGGGCGCGGCGGCGGCCCCGAAGGTCGAAGAGAAGACCAGTTTCGACGTGGTGCTCAAGGCCGCGGGCGAGAAGAAGATCCAGGTCATCAAGGTGGTTCGCGAGGCGACCCAGCTGGGCCTGGCCGAGGCCAAGGCGCTGGTCGATACGCCGGGCAAGGTCATCAAGGCCGGCCTCGACAAGGCCGACGCCGAGAAGCTCAAGAAGACCCTCGAAGAGAACGGCGCCACGGTCGAGTTGGCATAAGGCCGAATCGAGGAAAATGCGGGTTCGAGGCAGTTCCGGCTCAAAACTAGGAAAAACTCCTGCCTTCATGTAATCTTCTTGAAATTAGCGCGATTTTCACGCAAAAACCGGCTCGCCCCTCGATCGAGGGGCGAGCTTTTTTCTCCGCATGGGGCGGATGGCGTCGCTCCCGGCCGATTTTGGCGGGCGGGGGGGGTGGCAATTTTCGTGCCGCCATGGTATACTGACAGGTTCGACTGTGTCTGGTGATAACAGGTGCGAGCGTTCACGGCGATGGGCGAGGCGTTGAACGAAACACAAATCCGGAATTGAGCGACCCCGTTTGAATGCCGCTGCTGGAGCGGCGACAAGCGCGGGGTACTGCTTTTCATCGCGAGGATCCCGATGGCGACAATGTCTCTGTCCACGAAGAAGGTACGGACGTTCGCGAAGCGTGGCGATGCGCTGACGGTTCCGGATTTGACCGAGGTGCAGACGGACGCGTACGAGCGTTTCCTGCAACTCGGGAAGCCGGTGGAAGAGCGGAACCCGACGATCGGGCTCGAGGCCCTGATGCGCGAGGTCCTGCCGATCAAGAGTTACGACGAGACGATGACGCTGGAGTACATCACCTACGCGCTGGAAGAGCCGAGGTATACGCCCGACGAATGCCGCGAACTGCGGCTGACGTACGGGCGGCCCTTCAAGATCACGGTGCGGCTGAAGCGCGAGGGCCGGCCGGACATGCCGGAGGAGGACATCTACCTCGGCGAGTTCCCCATCATGATGGGCGGGGGCGAGTTCATCGTGAACGGGGCGGAGCGGGTGATCGTGAGCCAGCTGCACCGTTCGCCGGGCGTTGACTTCAGCCTCGCGACCAGCGAAGGCGACCGTCCGCTGCACTCGACCCGGATCATCCCGGAGCGGGGCAGTTGGATCGAGCTCGAGGTGAACAAGAAAGACATCCTGGTGATGCGGATCGACCAGAGCACGAAGATGGCGGCGACGACGTTCCTGCGGTGTCTGGACGAGTCGGTGGCGACGACCGAGGCGATCCTGAGCCTGTTCTATGAGGTGAGCGACGTCAAGGCGGCGGATATCAAGCCCGAGCACTGGGCGGCCGAGTCGATCGTGGACACCGAGAGCGGGGAGGAACTGGTGCACGTGGGGCGGCAGATCGGCGAGGAGAACGCCGAAAAGATCCGTTCGAGCAGCCTGAAGAAGGTGCGGGTCATCGAGAACCCGTCGGACGTATTGATCCTGAACACGGTGGCGGAAGAGAAGTTGGAGCAGTTCGAGGCGGCGACCGACTATGAGCGGGCGCTCCTGAAGATTTACAGCAAGTTGCGGCCGGGGAACCCGCCGCAACTTGCTGTAAATCTTCAGGAGCGCCCGCTCAT
>CAZJXA010000270.1:0-4176 GCA_964549785.1 uncultured Phycisphaeraceae bacterium
GGCCGTCACATCCTGAAGCGGCGCCATCGTGGATTCGGGGTTGGGGCTGGTGCGGTACTCCCAGCCGACCGGGAGCACGGGGTCGAAGGAGACATCGGCGGCGGTGGGGACGATGAAGCGGATGCCGTTGCGCTCGAGGCCGGTGCCCATCGCGGCGAAGAGATCGGAGATGGCGATGTTGTAATCGACGAGGGCCTGGACCTCCTCTCGTTCGGCGCTGGCGACGGATTCCTGGCGGTTGAGCCGCAGGTCGAGGCGTTCGACGGTGAAGCCGTCGTTCTCGTTCTCGATTTCGAGCACGCGGAGGGAGTTGGTCGCGGAGAGGCGGCTGTCGCGCGTCTGGTTGATGAGTTTGTAGTTGAGGACGACGCGGTCGAGCGAAGACTTGACCTCGGCCACGACCTGCTGGACGGTGTTGCGGTAGGCGATGACCGATTGCAACCGTTCTAATCGGCGACGGACAAAGTCGGCCTCGCCCTTGCGGTTGCCGATCGGTCGCTCGAAGACCAGGCCAACGACGTAATCGACGAATCGGAACTCGGAAAGGTCGGCGTAGGCCTCGCCCGCGGTGTTGTCGAGGGTGCGGGTCGCCCCTTGCAGGCGGAGGTTGAGATCGGGCAAGCGGGCGTTGTCGGCGACAATCTGGCGGATACCGGCGTCGTCGATGCCGGTGATCGCCTGCTGGACCTCGGGGCGGTAGTGGATGGCGGAGCGGACCGACTCAAACATGCTGAACTTGACGGGGGCGTCGATGGCGCGGTCGGCGGGCACGAGGACGATCTCGGACCCGACGGGGAGGGTGGGGTCGTTGACGAGGCTCTTGAGGCGGTCGGAGACGAGGCGGAGTTGCGTCTGGGCCCGCAACACATCGGCCTTGCGGCGCTGGATGCGGGCGTCGGCGTCGGCGATCTGGGCGTCGTTGGCGTCGATCTCGCGGCGCTTGGAGACGATCTCGGCGACGCCGGTCCCGTTGTCCAGCAGTCGCTGGAGGATCAACAAATCCGCATAGGACTGCTGGAGTTGCCAGTAGGCGGACTCGGTATCCTGAACGATTCTCAGCAGATCGCGCTTGAGAGTATGGATGGCGTTGCGCTCGGCGTTGCGGGCGATACGGATCTCGGCCTGAGTGACCTCGCTGCCGAAGCCTTTGAGGAGCGGTTGATCGAACTGGAGCACGAAATTGGGTTGATTGGAGGGATTGGGTCGGACCCGCAGGCCTGGCGTCTGGTTGTCGGTGTATGAGAACTCGTGCTGGAACGTGAATCGCCCGCCACCGATGGTGTTGCGGCGCAGCCCCAGCGACTGGGTGACGACCTGAGACTGATCGAACGAGCTCCCGAAGCCGCTGTTATTGACGCTGCTGGAGGCTCGCGGCTGGTCGGTGTTGGTGTAATTGGTGCTGGCGAAAAACACCCAATCGAAGGCGGCCTCGGCGGAAACGACCTGGGCCTCGGCGATTGCCGGGCCCAGCCGTGCGAACTGGACGGCGAGGTTCCGCTCCACGGCGGTCTTGATCAGGCGCTCGAGGCTGACGGTCACGGTGCGCGCGGGGAGGCCCATGAGGTCTTCGCTCAGCACCGCGGGCGTCTTTTCGTAGGCTCCGGGCCCGGCCCGCTGTTCCAGTTCGCCGACCAGTTCCTCGGACATCTGGAGTTGTGCGGTGCGGGGGTCGCGCTGGACAACCACTGACTCGGGGCGCTGTTTGGAGTCTTCAAGTTCCCGGTTGGCGGCCTGCATGATGGCCTGGCGAAGGCCGTCTTCGCTGGATTTCTCGAAAGGCGACGACGCGCAGCCTGAGGCCAGCATCAAAGCCAGTGCCGGAATGGACCATGCGTACACCGCTCCGGGACGGGAGACGGGCGTCGTGGCCCGCGCAAGACGGTTGGCGGCGGGCGTGCGGGTGTGCGGGGAAGTGTGCAAGGGATCAGAGGGGTCGGGGCGCGTTCTTGCGGCAGGCATGATTGTGCGGGAAAGTAGCGGCTGCGGGCGCAAGGGTCAAAGGGCCGGCCCCTTATACGCGCTAAACCCGCATACCCTTTCTTCTCAGTCGTGCAGCGGACGGTTCGCGGGCAGGAGGCCCGCTGTTGCATTGGAATCGATGGAGGCGTGTTTTATGCTCGGATCGACAAAGCGGCGGATTTTGGGCGGTTCATCGGCGTGGATCAGGATTCCGATGGTGGTTGCGGCGCGAGGTCTGGCATGCGCTGGCGTCTTGACCACTCTGTTCGTGAGCGGCGCCGTTCAAAGGGCGTCTGCACAGCCCGCGGCAGCGCCGATCCAAGATGTGGCCGCGTATTACGCCGTGGTCCAGAGCAACGCAACCCCGGTTCGATGCAAGGACAGCGAGCGGTATTACAAGGTCGGGGAGTTGGCCGCCGGGAAGGTGGTCAAGGTCGACGGGGAGAACGCCAACTGGGTTCGCATCGCCTACCCCTCCTCCCTTTCTGCGTTTGTCCGAGTCGAAGAGGTCGCCGTTGACGGCAAAGAGGCGAAACTGCGAACGGAAAGCAGGTTGAGAGCCGCGAACGCCACCAGCGGGTTTAACGGGAGTTGGCAGCCTTTGCTTGCAACTGCGGCGAAGGTGGGCACAGTCCTGACGGTGATCGAGCCCGTGGCGGACGCCGCGGGTCCGGTGGTCGCCTATCGCGTCGTCGCGCCCGGCGAAGCCCGCGGGTATGTCGAGGCCCGTTCGGTCCGAAAGGCCACCGACGTAGAGATCGCGGCCTTCCGCACGGAAACCGGGGCTCCGGACCTGGCTGCGGTGAGGCCCGATGCGGCGGCGCCGACCGCCAAGACCCCCACGACCCCCACGTCTGCGACCGCGACGACCGCGACCACACCCGCTGCTTCTACCGCTGCCACGACTCCGGCGATCGACCTCACCAAGCCGGTTACGCCCCCCTCGTTGAGCCCGACCACGCTCACGCAAGGGGGCTCGAATCCCGACACCGTTGTGCCCGCCCAGCAAACGCCGCGGGCCGCACCCGCGGATGGGACGCGGACTCCGGCGGATGCCGCCCTTCGACCGACGACGCCGGACGTTGTCGTCACGCCCCGCCCGACCGCCCGGACCAACTCGCCCTTTGAGAGGCTCGAATCGAGTTTTCAGAGCGTGTCGAAGCGAACGGCGGTGCGGGTGGATGAACTCGATGAACTGATCGGCGAGTACGAGAAGGCCATCGGGGACGAGGCGTCTTCGCGCCGGCGCGAGGGCATGGAGGCCCGGGTTGGGTTCCTCACCCTGCGGCGGGATGCGGCGGAGACGATCCGACGGCAGGAGGAAGCGAAGGCCCTTCTTGACTCGACCAAGGTGCAACTGAACGAGCAGTTAGCCGAAGTTCAACGCAGCCGCGTGTACACGATCGTCGGACAGATCCAGCCCAGCACGGTGTATGACGGCCGCGATCTTCCGCTGATGTACCGGATCATTTCGGTGGGTGGCTCGGCCCCTCGAACACTCGGCTATCTCAAGAAGAACCCCGACTTCGACTTTGACCGGATGCTGGGCCTCGTGATCGGCGTGATCGGAGAAACCCAACTCGACCGGTCGCTGCGCCTGAACATCATTACGCCGGTGCGCGTGGAGGTGTTGCGGCCCGGCGAGGTGGGCGGCCCATTGAGAGTCGAGACGGCCCCCACGCCCGCCGCAACTGGCACCGACGCGGATCAGTCTGGCGGCGATCCGCTCGACGGGAAGTAAACCCATCGATGGAAGCCACGCCCGGAGTCAGAAAACTCACGATCAGCGCCCGGGTTTCGACTCTCGATATCACCGCGGCCGCTGTTCACGCGGCGGTGGACGCCGTCCAATCGGACCTGGGTGACGAGCGACCGGACGTGGTGCTCGCGTTCTTCGGATCGTCGCATGTGCCCCGCGCGGAGTTGCTGGGGTCGGTTGTTCGCGACCGTCTTTCTCCAAAGTGTCTTCTGGGCGTGTCGGCCGAGGGGGTCATCGCGGGCCCGTCGGAGTTTGAGCGGGCCTCGGCGGGGCTGACGCTGTTCGCGGCGGTGTTGCCGCGGGCTCGGGTTTCGGCCTTTCATACGGATTCGCTGCCGGCGCCAGAGGATTCGGAGGCAGGGGCGGCGGCCCTTGCGCTGGCGATGGGGGTGCTGCCGCGGACCCGGGGCGTGTTGCTGTTTACCGAGCCGTCGAGCCTCGCGCTGTCGCAGTTGGTG
>CAZJXA010000271.1:0-4170 GCA_964549785.1 uncultured Phycisphaeraceae bacterium
ATGGGAATCATGGCATCGACACCATCATCAACCAGAAGCAGTATTGGGGAACCCCCGAAGCCGTTGTCTGCATCTACGTCGCCGTCGGCCAGAAGGAATCCACCGTCGCGGGCGTCGTCGAGACCCTCCGCAAGGCGGGCGCGATGGATTACACCATCGTCGTCAACGCCGGTTCGGCCGCCCCCGCCCCCATGCAGTACGTCGCCCCCTACTCGGGCACGGCCATGGCGGAATACTTCATGTGGAACGGCCTCAAGGGCAAGACTCCCAAGCACGCGCTGTGCGTCTACGACGATCTTTCCAAGCAGGCGGTTGCCTACCGCCAGTTGTCCCTGCTCCTGCGCCGCCCCCCGGGCCGCGAAGCCTACCCCGGCGACGTCTTCTACCTCCACTCCCGTCTCCTCGAACGGGCCACGAAACTCTCCGATGAAAACGGTGCAGGCTCCATCACCAGCCTCCCCATCATCGAAACCCAGGAAGGCGACGTTTCGGCGTACATCCCGACCAACGTCATCTCCATCACCGACGGTCAGATCTACTTGGAACCCGAACTCTTCTTCAGCGGCGTCCGCCCCGCGATCAACGTGGGTATCTCCGTCAGCCGCGTGGGTGGCAACGCCCAGATCAAGGCCATGAAGAAGATCGCCGGCTCTCTCCGCCTCGATCTCGCAGCCGCTCGCGAACTGGAAGCCTTCGCCCAACTCGGCACCGAACTCGACAAGGCCACCCAGCGCCAACTCGACCGCGGTCGCCGCATGGTCGAACTCCTCAAGCAAGGCCAGTACACCCCCTTCCAAGTCACCGATCAGACCATCTCGATCTTCGCGGGCACCAAGGGCTACTTGGACGACGTCCCCGTCCCCGCCGTCCGCAAGTTCGAGACCGAGCTCCTCGAGAACTTCCACACCATCAACAAACCCATCTGGGCCGAACTCGACAAGGCCCGCGCCATCGACGGCCCGATGGAAAAGAAGTTGTCCGACACCATCGCCACCTTCAAGGCGTCCTTCAAGGCCTGAGACTCACGAAACTTTTTATGATGACCAGAGGGAGGCGACGGCCTCCCTTTTCATTGCGGCCTTGCGTTCGACCCGCGCCAATGCCGGCTGCTGAAGGTGGTGCCCACGGAACTCCGGGGTGCAAACCCCGCCCGCCCTCGCGCGCCGTCACTCGCGGTCACGCCGAACCTTCCAAACGCGGGTTATTGGGATGCTCCCCAATCTAAATCTCCCCCGCTCGTCTCGAGCACTGAGAATTCGCACCCATCAACCCCAGAACACACCAGAACGACCGACCGCACCGGGGTTTGTGAAACCGGGATCCGGTCAAACACGAAGCATCAATCTAGGGACGCTTCATCCTTCCGCTCGACCCGGCGGAGCCGGCGGCCGATCTCTAGATTTGACCCTCGACACGCGTTTTTGTGTGTATTTACGCGAATCGAGACGGAGTGCCACGGTGTATCAACGATTCTTCGCTTGGCTCCTCGTGACCCTGACAGCCTGCTCATTTGCCGACGGCCAGTCGACGCTTGTACTTCAGGCCGCGAAGGACAACACGATCTGGGACATCCAGAACGGGGCGTACAACAGCAACGGTGCCGGCCAGCACCTGTTCGCGGGCGTCAACGCCTCCGCGAACACGCGCCGGGCGCTCATCGCCTTCGAGCTTTCCTCGATCCCCGCCGGTTCCACCATCACCAGCGCGACACTGCAGCTCAGTCTGTCTCGCGCGCGAGGCGATAACGAGCCGACCTCCCTCTATCGCCTGCTCGCCGATTGGGGTGAAGGCTCATCGAATGCACCCTCCGCCGAAGGATCCGGGACCACCCCCAAGCTCAACGACGCGACCTGGATCCATCGATTCTTCGACACCGGCTATTACTGGACCTTGCCCGGCGGTGACTTCTCGCCAACCCCGAGCGCCACCACCGTCGTCCAGGGACAGAACGGCCCCTATACATGGACAACCCCTGCCCTCGCCGCCGATGTGCAGGCTTGGCTCGACACTCCCACCGCCAATTTCGGCTGGATCATTCGCGGCAGCGAATCTCAGGCCCAATCCGCGATGCGCTTCGATTCGCGCGAACACCCCACAGCGGTCAATCGCCCCCAACTCACCATCGTTTACACGCCCCCGGCTTCGTTCGGCGCGTGCTGCCTTTCCGCAGGAATGTGCCAACTCGTCTCGCCGGCACAATGTGCCACCCTGGGTGGAAACTACGGCGGTAACGGCTCAACATGCTCGCCAAATCCGTGCCCAGCACCTTTGACAGGCGCATGCTGCCTCCCGACCGGCCAGTGCCTCGATGTAACCGCCCATGAATGCGATACGCAGGGCGGGACTTATCAGGGAAACGGCATGGGCTGCGGGATGGTTTCATGCCCGATCGTGCTCGAACCATTCGTCGATGCCCTGCCGCGGCTGAGCATTGCCCAGCCCACGACCGGAGCTCCGGGTGGCGCAGCGCACTACGACATCGAGGTTGTCGAGCTGCAGCAGCAATTGCACCGCGATCTTCCGCCGACACGGGTCTGGGGCTATGGCGGAAGCTTCCCCGGCCCGACAATCGAAGCACGCACCGGTGCACCCGTTTCGGTCGTCTGGCGGAACAACCTCCGCGTCTTCGAAACTCAGCAGCCGCGAACCACCCACGTGCTCGCGGTCGATACCTGCCTGCACGGGCCGGATATGAACGGATCGGTCCCCCTCACCGTCACGCATCTTCACGGCGGGCACGTCGGGGCTGACAGTGATGGATATCCCGAGTCGGCGTTCCCCTCCGGAGGCGAATCGCCGACGTACGCCTACCCAAACATCCAGCAGGCCGGCACCCTTTGGTATCACGACCACGCAATCGGGATCACACGGCTTAACGTCTACATGGGCCTCGCCGGCTTCTACCTCCTCCGCGATGATGCCGAAGATGCCCTGAACCTGCCACGCGGCGAATACGAAATCCCCCTTGCGATCCAAGACCGTTCCTTTAGCCCGGACGGCTCACTGAAGTACCCTGAGATGTGGATGGACCACGTCTTCGGCGACTTCATCGTCGTGAACGGAAAAGTCTGGCCTTACCTCAACGTCAATCGCGGCAAATACCGCTTCCGCCTCGTCAACGGCTCCGGCAGCCGCGCATACCGCTTGTCGCTCTCGAACGCCGCGGCCTTCTGGCAGATCGGAACCGACCTCGGGCTCCTGCCCGCGCCGGTGCCGTTGACCCAACTCACCATCACACCCGGCGAGCGGGCCGACATCATTATCGACTTTGCACCATACGCGCCGGGCACCGCAATCGTGCTCACGAACGATGCGCCCGCGCCCTTCCCGAGCGGTGATCCGGCATTCGCGGTCCCCGACGTCATGAAGTTCGTCGTCCAGGCAACCTCCGGCGACACCGATCCCATCCCTAGCAACCTCGCGCCCTACGAACTCATTCCCGAGAGCGAGGCGATCATCGAGCGCCCGATGATCCTCCGTCAAGGCATGACAAACCCCAACTGCCCCGACCACATGGGCGGTATGTGGATGATCAACGACCTCAAGTGGGACGACATCACCGAGTTCCCCCGCATCGGCACAACCGAGATCTGGTCTTGGATCAACCGTTCCGGAACAACCCACCCGATGCACATGCACCTGGTCGGCTTTCAGGTTCTTGACCGCCAAGCATTCCAAGTTGTCAACGACGTCGTGGTGCCCGTCGGTCCCCGCTTCCCACCCGCCGCGAACGAGTTGGGGTGGAAGGACACCGTGCAGTCGCCGCCCAATCAGATCACCCGCGTCATCGCACGATTTGAGAACTTCGTGGGCCTCTTCCCCTACCACTGCCACATTCTGGAGCATGAAGACCACGAGATGATGCGCCAGTTTGAAGTGCTCTGCGACCCACCCCTTGTCGACACGCAACCGATGCCGACCCAGACCTGCCTCGGCGCTACGGCTTCTCTGTCGGCCGTCGCAACCGGCGATGTACCCAAATTCGCGTGGACCTTCGACGACACTGCGCTGCCCAACGGCCCCACACCCAGCGGGGCAATCGTGTCGGGCGCCGACACATCAACGATCACCATCACGGGTATGACCGCGGCAGAACTCGGGTCGTACCGCTTCGTGGTCACCAGCCCGTGCGGCACGGCCGTCAGTGAACCAGCCGCCCTCACCGCGTGC
>CAZJXA010000272.1:0-4159 GCA_964549785.1 uncultured Phycisphaeraceae bacterium
GTAGCCGGAAGACGGGACCTGTCTATGCAGCGCCCAGGACCGCGCCCCCGCCGCGGAGTTTGCGGGCGGCAGCGATCACGATCGCGGCGGCGTCCACCACTTCGGTTTCGGTCGAATGCCGCCCGAGACTGAAGCGGAGGGAGCCATGCGCGATGGTCGGCGGGATGCCCATGGCCAGCAGAACCGGCGAGGGCTCGAGCGAGCCGGAACTGCACGCCGCGCCCGCGGAGACGTAGACGCCGCGCTCCGAGAGGAGCATGAGCAGCGCTTCGGCCTCAAGGTGCGGGAAGCCGAGATTGCTGGTGTTCCAGAGGCGCGGGGCCTGGAACCCGTTGACGACCACCTCGGGCAAGGCGGCCAGGATGAGCGATTCGAAGCGGTCGCGCAGGATTCGGCCGCGGGCGGTCGCGTCGGCACCGGTGAGCCACGCCGAGACCTCCTGTGCGGCGACCCCGGCCCCGACAATGCCGGGAACATTCTCGGTGCCGCCGCGACGGCCGAGCTCCTGCGTTCCCAATATCCGCGGCGAGAGCCGCACGCCGGGGCGGGCCCACAGGACGCCCACCCCCATCGTCCCGCTGAACTTGTGGGGAGCGAACGTGATAAGGTCGGCCCAAGTGGCGGCGTCAGTAGCGGGCTCTTTGCCGATCCACTGGGTGGCGTCACAATGAAAGAGGCCGCCCGCAGCGTGGACCGCGGCGGCGATCTCGCGGACGGGCTGGATGGTGCCGGTTTCGTTGTTGGCCCATTGGACGCTCACCAATCCGGCGAAGTCGGGTCGTCGGTCGGGTTCGGACAGGTGCCCAAGATCGACCGTGCCCGAGGGATCAAGAGGGAGTGTGCCCACGGGCGTCGCGGTGCGCCGCAATTCCTCGACGAGTTCGCGGATGGCGGCGTGCTCGATGGCGGTGGTAACGAGTCTCCGACGATCGAGGGGGAGGGCCGCGAGCCCGCCGCGAATCGCGAGGTCGATGGCCTCGGTGCCGCCGGAAACAAGCGTGACGTCGCGGGGCTTGGCCCCGATGAGCGATGCGAGCGCAGCGCGGGCGAGTTCCACGGCCCGGCGGGCCTCCTGGCCGGCGCGATGTACGCTGGACGGGTTGGCGGGGAAGCGCCGCATAGCGTCGGCGACGGCGTCGATTACGGCGGCGGAGGGGGGACTGGTGGCGTTGTGGTCGAGGTAGATGGGCACGAAAGCGGGCTTAAGAACATCTGCGTGGAACAATCCTACCGCAGTTCGCGGGCGAAGAACTCCATCATCCGGGATTGCAGGCGGATGGTCACCACCGGGTCCGGCACCATGTGGGTGAAGCCCGCGAGCGGCAGGAATTCAAAGCGTTTCCCCTCGCGGAACAGGGCCTCGGTCATCTTGAGGCTGTGCATGAAGTAGACGTTGTCGTCGGCGGTGCCGTGGATGATGAGCAGCGGGCGCGAGAGGTCCTTGCAGTAGGTCAACACGTTGCTGGCGTCGTAGCCCGCGGCGTTGGCGTCCGGCAGCCCGAGATACCGCTCGGTGTAGTGCGTGTCGTAGTCGCGCCAGTCGCAAACGGGCGCTCCCGCCACACCGGCCTTGTACACGTCGGGGCGACGCATCACGGCCATCGCCGCGAAGTAGCCGCCGAACGACCAGCCGCTGACTCCGACACGGTCGGCGTCCATCTCGGGATAGCGGCGGCAGAGTTCCAAAATCGCCGCGGATTGGTCGTTGAGGGCTACGTCGATGAGGTTGCCACGGCCGGTGGAGTCAAGTTCTTTCCAGGCCCGTTCCCAGGCGCGGCCTCGCCCGGGCGTGCCGCGCCCATCGATGCTGACGACGATGAACCCCTGATCGGCCATCCATTGATGAAGGATGTACTGCTGCGGGTTGGCCCGAACGGTCTGGGCGGTCGGCCCGGTGTACGCAGTCACGATGACGGGGTAGGTGGTTTTGGGGTCGAAGCGCTGCGGGCGGATGATGGCGGCGTGACACAGCACGCCCTTGGAAGCGGGGACTTGCGTGAGTTCGAGTCTGGGGACAAAGGGCGCCGTCTCGGCCTTGCTGGTCAGGCTCGAAGCCGGCGAACCATCAACCCCTGCCACGGCCCAAGCCATGGTGCCGTCGCTGTTCGCCAGTGACAACACGGCGGTGCCGTCGTCACCCACCGAGCCCGAATGGACGCCCCGGCCGGTCGTCAGCCGCACCGGAGACCCCCCGGAAGCTGTGAGCGGGATTTTCCAGACGTGGCTCTGGGTCGCGTCGTTGCTCGCGGTCACCCACACCGCACCGCCGCCCGAACCGCCGTCCGCAGCGCCCATCGTGCTCCGAAGTCCCAGCACGTCCATTACCCCGGAGCCGGGCGCCGTCAGCGGGCCGATCAAGGAACCGTCGCGCCTGCGCAACTCGACCGTGCGCTCGCCCGAAGACTCCGTCAGCCACACGAAAGCGCTGCCGTCCTCGGTCCACTTGGGACAACTTTCCATGATGTTCAACCACGCGGCGTCGGCTTCTTCCAGCAGCAGCGTCGTCGCGCCCGTTGCGGCGTCGACCGCCAGCAATCGCTGCTTCGTCTGTTCGCGGTTCTGAACGAGCACCGTCAGCGGGCCGTTCTTGGGCCACACCACGTTCGCGACGTAGGGGAACGCCGCCCTATCCCAGTTGATGCGGGTGGGTGTACCGCCCGTCACGGGCACGACCTCCAACCACACCCGCGCGTTCGTGGAACCCGCTTTGGGATAGGGCCACGCGCGAGGCTCGGCGGCGGGGTTCACCGGGTCCGCGATATGAAACATCGGCATCCCGGCCGTGTCGGTCCCTTGATAGCAGATTTTCGAGCCGTCGCTGTTCCACCAAAAGCCGTGGAAGCGGCCCATTTCTTCCTGGGCCACAAACTCGGCCTCGCCATACCCGATCGTTCCCTGAGCGCCGGGCGTCACGCGTCGGGGTTCGCCGCCCGCAAGCGGCTGGACCCACACGTCGCCGTCGCGAACCGCCGCGACCATCGTGCCATCCCGCGAAAGTTGCGGATCGATGGCGCCGCCAGCGTTCGCCGGCGATTCCAGTTCGCGGGCCAGACCGGTTTCCCGGGTGTACGCGAACAGCCTCCCCGAGAGCGGCACCAGGATGGTCCGCCCGTCGTCGCTCAGCGTGAACGATGCGATTCCGCGGCTCGCCATCCGCATGCGCTCGCGGCGGGCTTTCTCCTCATCGCTCAGATTTTCGGCGGCCCCGCCCAGCAGGGTGCCCGACGAGAGCAGCGCACGCTCGGTCCCGGTCGCGACATCCAACTCGAACAGTTCCTGCACTTGCGACCGTGAACCGCTCCGCAGGAACAACACCGTTCGGCCGTCGGGAGCCACTTTGATCGCCTTCGGGCGGCCGAGCGTGAAGCGGTACGTTGAGGCGTAGGCCTCCAGGAACGATTCATCGGCTACCTCTACCGCAATGCCGTCGGCAGGGGCGCCCGAGGAATCGCGAGAAGCCTTGGAGCCGGAGCATCCGCCGAGCGCCAGCGGCAGGCCGGCCAGCATCACCACGAGAGAACGGGTCACACGCGGGCGGGCTCTGAAGGTCGGCTTCATCATTCGTTCAGCGTAGCCGAAGTGGGCGTCGCTCATTCCAGCACCCCGACCACCAGCATTGCGAACGGCGCCATGTGAGCAACCCGGGCGCGGAGGCCCGCCGCCGTTGCCGCGCACTCAGAAGGCGGCGGAGTCGGAACGGAGCGCGTGGACAAACCGGTTGTGAAAATCCGTCCTTTTCGGTATCATCACATGGCCTTTCCCAAGCGTCGGCACCGCGTTCTGCGGGCCGCCTGTTGGGGATGGCAACGTGGACCGAAGCGGGACATGCCCGGGTATCGGCTTTGGTCCAATCGAACGGACACCTCCCCCGGGTTCGATGGTTTGGAGTTTCAAGGTGAACATTTACGTCGGCAATCTCTCGTTTTCGGCCACGGAGCAGGAACTGGTCTCGACTTTTTCGCAGTTCGGAGCGGTCGATCGGGCGTCGATCGTGATGGATCGCGAGACGGGCCGCAGCCGCGGCTTCGCGTTCGTGGAGATGCCGAACGATACCGAGGGGCGGGCGGCGATCGCGGGGATGAACGGGAAGGAAAGCGGCGGGCGCCCGTTGGTGGTGAATGAGGCCCGCCCGCCCCTCGGTATCGTTCGGCATCTCCAC
>CAZJXA010000273.1:0-4094 GCA_964549785.1 uncultured Phycisphaeraceae bacterium
GCCCCGGCCGATCGCCGTATCTCTGACCGCGTACGCGCCACCCCCACAGGACGCTCGCATCCGCTTGAAACTCGATGCCAACGAGGGGCGCCCGCCCGGCGCAAGCGTGCTCAACCGTGCCTTGGCCGCGATCCAGGCCTCCTCGAACCGATACTCGACGCCCCGCCGCCTCGAAGCGCTCATCGCCGAAACCCAGGGGGTCACCGCCGAACAAGTCCTCGTCACCGCCGGCGGCGACGAAGCCATCGACCGTCTCTGCCGCGTCTTTCTCGAACCCGGTCGCCGCATGGTCGCCACGACTCCCTCGTTCGAGATGATCCCGCACTACGCACGCAGCGCCGGCGCAATGGTGGAGGCCATCGAGTGGTGGGGAGGCCCGTTCCCGGTCACGGGCGCCATCGCGGCGGCGTCCGGCGCGGCCGTTCTCTCGGTGGTCAGCCCGAACAACCCGACGGGCGCGGTCATCGCGCCGACGGATCTCATCGCCCTGTCATGCGCCCTTCCCGCCACACTCCTGCTCGTCGATCTCGCGTACGCCGAGTACGCCGATCTCGATCTCACGGCGTTGGCGCTCTCGCTTCCCAACACGGTGGTCATCCGGACCTTCTCCAAGTTCTTCGGGCTCGCGTCGCTGCGAGTCGGCTACGCCCTGGGACCCGAGCCCATCATCCGCGCGATGCGGGCCGCCGCAGGCCCCTTCCCGGTCTCGGCGTTCTCACTCGCGGCAGCCGAAACCTGCATCACCCGTCCCGACGGCAGCGCGAGTGCCGCCGCGGCACGCGTGCGGGCCGAGCGTGCGGAACTTTCATCGTTCTTGAACGCTCTGGGCGTTCCCTCTCTCCCCACGCAGGGCAACTTCGTGCTCGCGCAGTTCCGGGACGCACGGGACACCCACGAACGTTTGCTCGAACAGGGAGTGAGCGTCCGCACGTTCTCCGCTCTCAACCTGCACGACCGGCTCCGCATCACCCTTCCGGGAAACGAAAACGAGTTCCGCACGCTCCTGAGCGCCCTTGAAGCCTCGGTTTCCGCCGGACGTTCATTCATCGCAGCGTCACCCAGTCACCGAGGCGGAACCCAGATCGATTCAAGGGAGGGTGTGTGAAGAGGTCCGAATCTGCCGCCGGTGTCGTGAGTTCTGCTGACCGCTGTCTTCTTCGAACCACTTGTTCCTGCGTTCCGATCTCTGGTAATGAATAGAACCGCCCCGGCGTTGCCCTTCCCGTTTGCGCGACTCCCACTCTCACTCTCTACGCCATCAGCAAGGAAGATCCATGCGAACCGCCTCGCTCACCCGAACCACCAACGAGACCACGATCGACGTCGCGCTCGATCTTGATGGCACGGGCACATCCACCATCGCCACGGGCATCGGTTTTCTCGATCACATGCTCGCCGCCCTCGCCAAACACGCCCGGCTCGATCTCACCCTCCGGGCCACCGGCGACCTTCACATCGACGATCACCACACGGCCGAAGATTGTGCCCTCGCACTCGGTGCCGCGCTCGCGCAGGCGGTGGGCGACAAGCGCGGCATCGCCCGCTTCGGGTCCGCCTACGCCCCGCTCGATGAAGCCCTGGCGAGGGCCGTCATCGACCTCTCCGGCCGTCCTCACGCCACCGTCAACCTTGACCTGACTCGCGACACCATCGGCGGCCTTGCGTGCGAGAACATCGCTCATTTCTTCACCAGCCTCGCCGCGGCCGCGGGGCTCACGCTCCACCTCGATGTCGTCCGGGGTGAGAACGATCATCACAAGGCGGAGGCCGGATTCAAGGCCTTCGCCCTCGCCCTGGCCCAGGCCGTCCGGCTCACCGGCGAAACCACGGTGCCCAGCACTAAGGGCGTGTTATGACGGGCCGGGGTCCGGCATCACAGCGGGTCACGATCATCGAGACCGGCGTCGGCAACACCGCCTCGGTGGTGGCCGCGTTCGCCCGCCTGGGGATCGCCGCCGAGCGCGCGAACGGCCCGGCCAGCATCCGCAACGCGAGCGCGGTCGTGCTCCCGGGCGTCGGGGCGTTTGGTCCGGGGCTCGCCGCCCTTCGCGGTGGCGGTCTGGACTCAGCGATCATCGATCGCGTCCGGGCCGGGTCTCCCTTGCTCGCGATCTGCCTCGGGCTTCAGATGCTCTGCGCTTCGAGCGACGAATCGCCGGGCGCGACCGGGCTCTCGGTGTTGCCCGCCGCGGTCGCCCGGTTCGGGCTGCCTGCATCGCTCCGCCTCCCGCACATGGGCTGGAACACCGTCAGCGGGGATGGGCCCATCGTGCGACCCGGTCACGCCTATTTCGCCCACTCCTTTCGCGTATCGACGGAAGGAGTCGAGCCCCCGGAGGGCTGGTCGATCGCGACGACGGAGTACGGAGGCGGCTTCATCGCCGCGGTCGAGCGCGGACCCGTTGTCGCCTGTCAGTTTCACCCCGAACTCTCGGGTTCGTGGGGCCTGGGTCTGTTGGCACGTTGGGCCCGAACCGCCGGACTCGAAGCCACCTGCACCATCCCAGCGGGTGAGGCATGCTGACCATCCGCATCATCCCCTGTCTTGATGTGCGGAGCGGCCGCGTCGTAAAGGGCGTCAGGTTTCAAAACCTGCGTGACATGGGGGACCCCGCCACTCTGGCGGCGGCTCACGAGGCCGCCGGGGCGGATGAACTTGTCGTCCTCGACATCACCGCCACCGATGAAGCCCGCGGGACGCGGCTCGAAACCGTGCGCTCCGTGAGGGCCGCCATCGGAATCCCCCTCACTATCGGCGGCGGCGTCCGCGCTGCGGAGGACGTGGAAAGCCTGCTGGAGGCCGGGGCCGACAAGGTCGCGGTCAACACCGCGGCCATCCTCGATCCAGCGCTCATCACCGCCCTCGCGGCACGGTTCGGCGCGCAGTGTGTGGTCGCTTCGATCGACTGTCGTTCCGATCCCGCCGCGGCCTCGGGCTTCACGGTCGTCTCCCATGCGGGGAAGGTGAACGCGGGCCTCGATCTTGCGGAGTGGGCGGCGCGGGTTGAGGCGCTCGGGGCGGGAGAAATCGTGCTCACGAGTTGGAACAACGACGGCACGGGCGGCGGGTACGACTTGGACGCGATCCGCAGGGTTCGAGCGCGGGTCAACCTCCCCGTCATCGCAAGTGGGGGAGCGGCAACCGCCGGTCACTTCATCGATGCGGCCCGGGCCGGTGCCGATGCCCTTCTCGCGGCGACCGTCTTCCACGAACGCCCCGAAACCATCGGCGACACCAAGCGGGCCCTTGCCCAAGCCGGTGTCCCGATCAGGCTCTGATCGTTGCGTCTCTGCGTTTCCTCGTTCCTTCGTCCCGTCGTCTTTTCGTCTCTCCAAACACCCATGCTCATCCCCTCCATCGACATCCAATCCGGCTCCACCGTGCAACTGATCGGCGGTCGCGACAAGGCGCTCGACGCCGGCGATCCCGGCCCCATCGCCGACCGCTTCGCGCCGGTGGGGGAGGTCGCGGTCATCGACTTGGACGCCGCGATCGGTACCGGGAGCAACGAGGTCCTCATCCGCACACTCCTTCCGCGTGCGGCCTGCCGCGTCGGCGGGGGCATCCGCTCGGTTGAAGCGGCCCTCCGTTGGCTCGATCTTGGCGCGGCCAAGGTGATCCTCGGCACCGCCGCGACCCCCGAGATTCTCGGCCAGCTCCCGCGTCAGCGGGCCATCGCGGCCTTGGATGCCTTTGATGGGGACGTTGTGACGCACGGCTGGCGCACCAAGACCGGCCGTTCGATCTTGGAACGCATCGCCGAACTCCGCGAGTTCGTTGGTGGATTTCTCATTACCTTTGTCGAACGCGAGGGCCGCATGGCGGGCACCAACCTCGATCAGGTCGCTTCAATCGTCGAAGCCGCCGCAGGAGCCCGCATCACCATCGCGGGCGGCGTCACCACCGCTCAGGATATCGCCGCGCTCGACCAACTCGGGGCGGACGCCCAGGTCGGCATGGCCCTTTACACCGGACGCCTCTCGCTCGCGGACGCTTTCGCAGCGCCGCTCCGATCCGATCGGCCCGACGGCCTCTGGCCGACCATCGTCGCCGATGAACTCGGCACGGCCCTGGGCCTCGCCTATTCCAACGC
>CAZJXA010000274.1:0-2039 GCA_964549785.1 uncultured Phycisphaeraceae bacterium
GAACCCAGCCTCGACGACGCCCTAGACCGCCCACGCCGCACCGTGACCGACGAAGTCGTCGCGCCGATGGTGCCCCGCAAGGGGCCGGCCGCGCTCCCCTCGGTGCCCGGACTTTCGAGCATCGATTACAAACTGCCAAACCGCAAGTTCCTGCCAGAAGGGACGCTCCTCACCGCACTCGTCGGCACCATCGTCCGCTCGCCCATGGGTGACGTCATTTTCCTGCCCGACATCACCGCGACCGACGCCGCCGGTGCCAAAATAGCCCAAACGAACGCCCCGGCCATGGTCCTCCTCCCCACCCAGAAGCTCTCACAATTGGCGGCCGCCACACGCGACCTCGAGCCGGCCACTCGGGTCGCCGTCAGCGGCCACGTCTACGTCTACCGCGACCGTCAATTCCTGCTCCCGACCGCGTTCGCCGTGCGGCCGACCGTCACCGCCCCGCCCCAACCCGCCACGTCGACGCCACCGACTCGTCTCCCCGCTGCCGCAGCGCCATCCAACACAAAGCCCTCGCTGCCTGCCGCGCCCGCGGCCGACCCGCGCATCGAAGATCTCATTCAGGATCTCGAAACCATGCGGGGTCCGGCACGCGTGATGGACCCGACTGATCCGGATCCCTCCATCGCCGCGACACCCAGCACGCCGCCCGTGCCCGGTCTCACCGCCACCACCCCACCGGGAGCGACGCCGCCCGACGCCCCTCGCGAGGGCATCGAAGCCCTCACCCCCGAGGGCACCCTCATCGTCAACCGTCGCGGCAGACTTACCCGCTCCGCCGCCACCGGCGGGCGCATCGCTATGGCCTTTGACAACGACCCCGACAGCCCCGGCCCCGGCACCATGATGATCCTCCCGTGCGCGCTGCTCCGATCCATGGAAGAAGTCGTGGCCACCAAGGGCGACGACACCGCCTTCCAAATCAGCGGACGCGTGCTCGTCTATGACGGACAGAACTACCTGCTCCCCGTCCTCTTCCAAGCCCGCCAGACGTTGGACATCCGCCCGCAGCAGTAAAAGCCTAATCGCAAGCGGCTAACCGCGAATACCACGGGGCGAGAACGCCGCTTGGCCATCTGGCAGTCGCCATTTGGCGTTTCGCCTACCCTCGCCTATGCCCCTCACACGCGACCAGATCACTCAGCGCGCCGCCCTCGAACTCCGTGACGGCTACATCGTCAATCTGGGGATCGGCATGCCCACGCTGGTGGCGAACTATGTCCCCGCGGGGATCGATGTCTGGCTTCAATCCGAGAACGGCCTTCTGGGCATCGGGCCCTTCCCCACCGATGCGGCGGTCGACGCCGACCTCATCAACGCGGGCAAGCAGACGGTCACCGCTCGCACCGGCGCTTCCTACTTCAGTTCCGCCGAGTCCTTCGCCATGATCCGCGGCGGTCACGTCGATCTCTGTATCCTGGGTGCCATGCAGATTTCGCAGGAGGGAGACCTCGCCAACTGGATGGTCCCGGGAAAGATGGTCAAGGGCATGGGGGGCGCGATGGACCTTGTCGCCGGCGTCAAGCGTGTGGTTGTCACCATGGAACACACCGCCAAGGGTGCGGCCAAGATCGTGAAATCCTGCACGTTGCCCCTGACGGGAAAGCACTGTGTCGACATGATCATCACCGAACTCTGCGTGCTCGAAATGCGGCCCGCAACCCGACGCTTTGAACTCACCGAACTTGCGCCCGGCGTCTCCATCGAGGATGTCCGCAGCCAGACCGAGGCCGAGTTTACGGTCGCGGCGGAAATCGCAACGATCGCGGCTTGATCTATAGCGTCATCCGCCGACCTGAACAACCACCGGGTTCACTCCGGCTGAACCGGGCTCACCCCGGACGGCGGAAGGACTTATCCGGGTGCTTGGGCGCCGCCGGAACCTCAACGGGCTCGGCGACAATCTTCGCCTTCAGATACGCGAGCGCGGCCTCCAACTGGGCGTCCTTCCCATCAAACGTCGCCCGCGGCAGGTTGTCCACCACGTCATCGGGTTCCACACCATGGCCTTCGATCAGCCATGCACCTTCCGGACC
>CAZJXA010000274.1:2139-4070 GCA_964549785.1 uncultured Phycisphaeraceae bacterium
TGACAAAGATGTGCAGCGCGGACAACTCGCCCACCATCTGGGAGATCACGTCGCTCAACTCGGCCCGCGTGCTCACACGCTCCACGAGCGGCTCGTACCGGGTCCGCATCGCGATCCAATCAACGCCGTGCATGCCACGGTCGTAGAAGTAGTCCCGCTCAAGCCGCCACGCCTCGCGAAACATCTGCACCCACTCCTCGCGCGGCTTCATCGAGAACGTCCAAGCCGAAAGGTCGATCTTTGCCTTGTCAAGGCTCGCGGGCGCGGCGGCCCCGGCGTCGATCACGTACAACGCGTCCGACTTCCGCACGAGAATCCACTTCCCGTCGCCCGACAGTTCATACGAAACCACGTCCTTGACCAACGCCTTGGCTTCCGGCTCCTTCTTGACGATCTCAAGCACCATGAGATCGGTCTTCTGTCCCTCGCCCGACGGGCTTGAAAGATAGAAAAGCCGCTTGTCGTTGACGGAGAGGTCGGCGTAGTTTCCATTGACTCCGGGGACTTCGATGAGCCGCGTGGCGAGCCCTGCCGCGACAACATCCACGGTGGGTGGCTTCTTGGCATCGCTGACCGCCTTCCCATCCGTCACCGGCGCGGACAGCGTCGGAACGGGCGGTGAGGTGGGGGGCGAGGTGGGCGTGTCGGGCACCTTGGTCGGAGGGACTTTTTGCTCAGCAGGCGGCGTCGCCGGTTCAGCCGGTGGCGCAGGCGGCTGAGTCGGATCCGTCTTCGGCATGTTCGGCTCGGCCGGGTTGGGCCCCGGAGTGGCGGGAGGTGTGACGGCTGGAGTGGCCGGCACCGTGGCCGGCGGAGCCTTCATCGCGTCAGGCTCCGGAGCCGTCAATTCATCGTCCGCATCGAACGGCGAACGCGTGCCGGGCTTGAGCGCAATCGCGTACAGACGAGTCTTGTTATCGAAGAATGGCTCGGGTGCCATCGGCCCCCATGGCGAACCCACGACCGACCGGATCGTTCGATCGGATAGAAAGTAAAGCCACGCACCGTCGGGCGAGAACGTTGGCGAATAACTGTCGAACCAGGTCGTGGTGGCGTCCAGCGTTTCACCGTTTGCCACGTTGTGAAGCCGAACCTGGCGCACAAAGTTTTCGGCAGTGCAGGTGAACGCGAGCCATGCACTATCCGCCGACCAGCGCGGAGTCTGCAAGTTCTCGTAGGGATCTTCCGCGACTTTCCGCGCTGGCCCGAGTTTGCCATCCGCGCCGATCGAGCTCACCCACATCGTCTGATTCTTGTCGTGGTGCGCCAGCCACTTGCCGTCGGGAGACTCGATGCCCTCCCAACGCAACACTGTTCCACCCTCCGACAGTTGCCGCCTCTCGCCCACCCCGTTCCGAGGCAGGTTCCAGAACTCGACCTCTCCCGATTCATCGGAGAGCACCAGAAGCCGCTGACCGTCCGCCGAAAAGCGTGCGTTTCGGTAGCGCACCCCATCGGCCCGCGAAGCGTGCACCAGCCTGCCCGGCTCCCGAGGAACGACGAATACTTCGCCGCGTGCCGTCAGAGCCACTCGCGACCCATCCGGCGAAAGCTGAGCGGCGGTGAGAAAATCCCACGGCTTCTTGACCCACTTCTCCCGCATCTGATCAAGATCCGTATCCAGGCTGATCTTGAGTTGGGTATCGATCCCCGCCACAAGGTCATGCAGCCACAGGTCGGCCCCCACCTGATACACGACCCGGTCGCCGCTTAATGAGGCTCCCTTGGCGTCGAGTTCGGTGTGGTTGGTGTGCTGGCGAATGTCAGTTCCATCGGCCGCCATCGACCACACGTTCATGATTCCGGAACGGTCAGACAGGAAGGCCACCCGGCCGTTCCACCACATTGGTGCGGTGCTCGTACCCGCAAAATCGGCGGTCATCGGCACCGCCTCGGTTGCCGCAAGGTCGTACCTCCAAAGTTGCTGAACC
>CAZJXA010000275.1:0-4065 GCA_964549785.1 uncultured Phycisphaeraceae bacterium
GTGGGGGAAGGTTGCGTGGGAAGCGGGGAGGGACGGGAAGTTGCGCGCGCGGGTGGGTGATAGGGCGTTGATTTCGTGAGAAGGTGTGGTGGTGTGAAGGAATTAGAGATGTCAAGGCCATCGTGGTGAATAGCCGCGAAGCGGCATCGACGGTGAAGACATGGGAAGGGGAGCATCGCGTAGCGATGCGGGTCGCGGATGGAGATAGGAGGAATGAAGGAGAGGCGATGGGGTGAATGGAATATGAAGAGTGACGCGTTCGGTGGTGTGAGCGAGATGAGTAGATACCTGCACCGCTACGCGATGCAGGGGTTTGGCGTGATGCGTTCCGTGGGTGTCGCTTCGCGACTACCCGCGGCTATTCACCTTGGCCGCTTTGCGGCGGAAGATATGGACTTACATGTGTCCGATCACTGCATCCGCGAATTCTGAGCACTTGACCTTTTTTACTGTGGTGTCGCCTTCGGCCTTCATGAGGCGTTCGAAGTCGTAGGTGACGGTCTTGGCTGAGATGGCACCGTCCATGCCTTTGATGATGAGGTCGGCGGCGTCGGACCAGACGTTTTTGGCAGTTGCGTTGGTACCGCTGCCCAGGTATCTCAGCATCATTTCGCCGCTCAGGATGACGGAGCCGGGGTTGACCTGGTCGAGGTTGGCGTACTTGGGGGCGGTGCCATGGGTGGCTTCGAAGATGGCGTGGCCTGTGATGTAGTTGATGTTGGCGCCTGGTGCGATGCCGATGCCGCCGATCTGGGCGGCGAGGGCGTCGCTGAGGTAGTCGCCATTGAGGTTGAGGGTGGCGATGACGTCGAAGTCCTTGGGGCGGGTCAGGACTTGCTGGAGGGTGATGTCGGCGATGGAATCCTTGATCATCAGTTTGGCCTTCCACTTGCCGTCGCCATGGGTGGCACCGATGGAGGTGAGGACGGCTTGGACTTCCTTGACGAGTTTGCCCTTCTGGTCGGGGGTCATCATGTCAAAGCCGGGATCGATCTGCTTGGCGTTGTCTTCGGGGGAGAGATTGGGGTTGGCATCCTTGTTACCAAGAATCCAGGATTCGCGTTCGGTGACGGTCTGGGCGCGGAAGTGTTCTTTAGCGACGTCGTAGCCCCAGTCCTTGAAGGCGCCTTCGGTGAACTTCATGATGTTGCCCTTGTGGACGAGGGTGACGCTCTTGCGTTTTTCCTTGAGGGCGAACTCGATGGCGGCCCAGACGAGGCGCTGGGAGCCCATCTTGCTGACGGGTTTGAGGCCGATACCGCACCCTGCAAAGGCTGCGGCATTCGGCATTCGTGATTCGGCATTCGCAGAGAGGTCCGCAGTGGCGGCGTCGCTTTTGGGGCCACCGACGGAATCGAGTTGGGCTTGCCAGTCGCTGGCTTGTTTGACGGTGCCGAAGCGGATTTTTGCGAAGTCTTTGGGGAAGTTTTCCTGAAGGAAGGCGAGGAACTTGGTGGCTTCGGGAGTGCCGGAGGCGAATTCGATGCCGGCGTAAATATCTTCGCAGTTCTCACGGAAGATGGTCATCTCGCAATCTTGGGGGCGCTTGACGGGAGAGGGAACGCCCTTGAACCAGCGGACGGGGCGGAGGCAAACGTAGAGGTCCAGGAGCTGGCGGAGGGCAACGTTGAGAGATCGGATGCCGCCGCCTATGGGGGTAGTGAGCGGGCCTTTGATGCCGACGAGATAGGTCCTGAAGTCGGTGATGGTTTGGTCGGGGAGCCAGTTGCCGGTTTTGTTGAAGGCTTTTTCGCCAGCGAGCACTTCGTGCCAGTGAATTTTGCACTTGCCGTTGGAGGCCTTGGCAACGGCGGCATCGATGACGCGCACGGAAGCACGCCAGATGTCCGGGCCGGTGCCGTCGCCTTCGATGAAGGGGATGATGGGATCGTTGGGGACGGAGAGGCCGGAAGCGGTCATTGTGATGGAGGTGGGCATGGGGAGTCCTGGTGGGAAAAGATCAAGTTCTCAAGATGAGAGATTGGGAATGCGTTGCTGGTTTCGGTTGGAAAGAGGATATCAGGAGTGGGCGGTTCTCTTGTACAGAACGATTATCTTCGGCGGAAGCGGAGGAGTTCGCCATCGGCGTTGGAGAGGATGAGGTGGGCATCGCGGATGGAGATAGCGCGAGATTTTTCCAGGGCGGCGAGATAGGTTTGTTCGAGTTGCATGAGTTCTGGGGGGCCGGCCATTCGGGTGGCTGCGAAGGGGCCCATCTTGATAGCCCCGCTTGCGAGGTTGGTAGCGTCGAGGGGGCCGTTGAAGCGGTTGACGGCGGAGTAGCCGGCGATGGTACTGGTGTCGGAAAAGATGAGGGTTGGGGGGCGGTCACTGGTGAGATTTTTCTGATCGATAGCGATGCAGAGCCATTCGCCTCGGAGTTGGTCGAGCGAGACGCCGGCGGGTTCGTCGACTTCGCGGGCGAAGCGGGCGAGTTCGATGTTGTTGTCGTCACGCAGGGTGAGGTATTGGTCCAGGACACCAGCCGAGCGGACCTTGGCGAGGGCAGCGTTGAACTGGGATTCGAGTTGCATGGCCTGGGGCGGGCCGGCCATCATGGTCGAGCGGAGCGGGCTGAATGCGACAAGGTTTGGGGGTGAGAGGGTGTAGGAACCCGAGAGCGAGTTGATGCCGGAGTTGCCGGAGACGGGGCCAGTGATGTCGGCAGTTGGTATTTTGCCGGGCTGCTTGGGTTGATTGGGCTGATTGAGATTTTGGGCTGGAGCTGCAAAGTTGAGGAAGGGGGGGCGCATGGCCTTAGTGGCATCAATGGGCTGGCCACTGAGGTGCGTGAGGAACCATTTGTTATGCAGTTGGGTGCTGGTGAGGGAGTTGGCGAGAGGTTTCGGGGGGGACGGGGGGGCGTTGGGCTGTGAGGGCGTGCTTGAGCAGGCGGCCAAGAGCGGGAGGAGCAGGGCGAGAGCGAGGAGGAGTTTGGTCATGTGTGGCCTTGGGTGCGAAGGAATTGCTCAGCATATGTGTGGGATCCGTCGGGGTTGAAGGTGCGGATGAAAAGGCGGTTGGGGGTGACGACGAGCGGGTGCGGCGGATGTATAGTTGCGACCCGTGAGTTGGCAGTTGGTTGGAGAGGGGGCAGACACCGTGGGCGAGGCAGGGAAGCCTTGCGGTCGGTTGCTGGTTGGTGGATTTGCTGGTCGAAGGGCCGCCACGTATCGAGGCCCATGTTGTGAACATACTTGCGAGGAAGCCGCTTTGCTGACCATTTCTGGTTTGATTCCGAATCGTCGCACGTTGCTCAGGGGAGTACTCAGGGGAGTTCCCAGGGGTGTTCTTAGTGGGGCGGTACTTGCAACAAGCACGCTGCTCTGCGTGGGGGCAAGTGCGCAGGTGCAGGACTTGCCGGCGGGGCTGGTGCAGCAGGCGAGCCAGATCGATGCGGGCGGAGAGGCGCAGATACGGGAGTACCTCAAGCAGCCCCTGGAGATGCTGGGCGGGGATGATCCGGAGAAGTTGCGCATTGGTCGCGGGCGGATTCTGGAGATGGTCGGGCCGCAGCGATCGCCTTCGGTGCCGTTTCGACTGGCGTACAGCCGGGTGCTGACGACGGAGTTGGACAAGTTGATGGGCGAGGGAGAGATGGCGCAGATCAACGCGCTGGTGGTTGCGGGCGAACTTGCGACCGACGGGGCTATGGAACTATTGGAGAAGGGGCGCAAGAGCGCGACGGCGAGTGTTCGGTTTCAGGCGGCGGCGGGCGCGGAGCGGACGATCACGCTGTACAACCAGGGCGTTGCGGTCAACGCGGCGGCACTTGCCGAGGGGACGACTCTGTCGCTGCTGCGAGCGTTGGGTGAAACGCTGAAGACGGAGGCAGATGCGCTGGTGCTGGACAAGTCGATGGCGGCGCTGGCGGCGGCGGTGCAGAATGCGCGACTGCGCGAGGAAGCGGTGAAGCAACTGGACGAGGGGCTGCTGGCGCTGGGTGAAAAGTATAAAGGAAAAGCGGTGCCGGTTGAACTGCTGCAAGCGTTTGGACGGGTGAGCAGTGATCTTCGCCAGGCGCTGCTGTCGGTGGGGGCGGGTGGCCTGACGCAGAATGTGCGG
>CAZJXA010000276.1:0-4016 GCA_964549785.1 uncultured Phycisphaeraceae bacterium
AGCCACCACCAATCCCGCCGCGACGCCGCCCCCGCCCGCGCCGTCTACCGCCGCGGATGCGCCCCCGCGTGACAACACCCAACGCTGGTGGAACGACCGTGTCTTCTACGAGATCTTTGTCCGCTCCTTCGCGGACTCCGCCGCGGGGCCGCTGGCGGGCGACGGCGTCGGCGATCTCCGCGGCATCATCGAACGGCTCGACTACCTCAACGATGGCGACCCGGCCACCGCCACCGACCTGGGCATCACCGGGCTGTGGCTCATGCCCATCAGCCCCTCTCCCAGTTACCACGGCTACGACGTCACCGACTACAAGGACGTCGATCCCGAGTACGGCACGCTGGAGGACTTCAAGGAATTGCTGGCGGCGTGCCACGCGCGCGGCATCGCCGTAGTGATCGACTTTGTCGCGAACCACTGCTCCAAGGAGCACCCGTGGTTTGTGGAAGCCGCCGACCCCGCCTCGCCCACGCACGACTGGTTCATTTGGAGCGACAGCAACCCCGGCTGGAAGGGCCCGTGGAACCAGACGGTGTGGCACCCGCTCGCCCGCCGCGCCGGTGGGGGCGGGGGCGAGAACCGGCACCCGTATTACTACGGCATTTTCTCGTCCCACATGCCCGACCTCAACTACCGCAGCGAGGGGGCCACCGCGGCCATCATCGACGCGATGAACTTCTGGGGGAACGAGATCAAAGTTGACGGGCTGCGGCTGGATGCGATCCGGCACCTCATCGAGACCGACCGGGTCCAGGAGAGCACCAGCGAGACGCACGACTGGCTCCGCACGCGCTTCTTCCCGGCGAGCAAGGCCATCGGCAAGGACTTCATGACCGTGGGCGAGGTGTGGGCCGACAGCCGCCAGGCGAGTTCGTATGTCGGCGATCAGATGGACCTCGTCTTTGAGTTCGCATTGGCGGATGCGATGCTGGCCGGAGCGCGGGAGGGGAATGCGGCCAAGGTCAACGCCGCCCTGGCGGAAGTCGAGCGTTGCTACCCGCTCAACCAGTTCGGCTCGTTCCTGACCAATCACGACCAGGGCCGGGTGGCGAACCAACTCAAGATGAAGGATGGGCCGATGCGGGCCGCCGCGGCGATGCTGCTGCTTGGGCCTGGGATTCCCTTCCTGTACTACGGCGAAGAGATCGGCATGACCGGCGACAAGCCCGATGAGTTGATCCGCACGCCCATGCAATGGTCGGCCGCGCGCAACGCCGGGTTCTCGACGACCCCCGCGTGGCAGGCGCCCAATAAGGGTTTCGAATCGCTCAACGTCGCCGCGCAGACCATCGGCGAGGGGTCACTGCTTTCCCATTACCGCCGGCTGATTGCGCTGCGAAACGCGAACGTCCACCTGCGCCGGGGCGACGTGCGACCGATCGTTTCCTCGAACCCGGGCGTGTTCGCCTGCATGAGGCGAGCCGATGCGGGTCAAGGTGCGGACACCACCGCGGGCGTGTTGGTGCTGGTCAATTTCTCCGATCGGGCGGTGACCGACTACCAACTTTCGGGATCGGCCGATTGGGTTGGCGGCGTCTCGACGGCGCGTGACACGCTGACCGGGGTGGCCGCTGACGCTCCTGCGGCTGATACGAGCGGGACGTTCACGAATTACTCACCTGTCCGCACGTTGCCGCCGCACTCATATGCAGTGATCGAGTTTCGCTAGACGGGCTTCATAGGTCTGAGCCATGTTCGGGATCTGAACGCGAACCCCTTCGATCACGGCTTCTCGATTCTTTTCTCGCCGAACCGGCCCGGGCTGAACAATTCTCCCGCGTGCGGGCCCGCCAAGGTGCGGTGGGCGACGAAGGGCTCCGTGGCGCTTGACCGCTGCACGCTCCCCTTGCTCTCGGGGGCAATGTCAACAACCGCCGCGGTTTCCTTCGGCATCTTTTCTTCGATCTCCGCCCATTTGACGCACTGGATGGCGGTCCCATCCGACGAAAGCACCTGCACACAGTCGCCCGAGTTGCCCAAAGCGGCGTACTTGCTCTCCGCCTTCATGGAAAAGACCCACGCCCCGTGAAAGGCGGGGTTGACGGCCTTCGCGGCGGCCCGAGAGTCGCCGATCGGCCCCTTCGCCTTCGATTCGAACCCGTTGAAGACCACGACCACCTCGCCCGGTTGCAACGTCAGTTTGGGGAAGACAAAGCGAAGCCGATTGTCCGAATCCTTGTTTGGTGCCGGCTCGCCCGGCTTGGGCACCGGCTCGGCGTCGGTGATAACGTACCCCTGCAATTCAATCGGCTTGTCGTGGGGGTTGACGAGTTCGATGAACTCATCACCGGTGGCCGAGCGCACCCCGTCGCCATCCGCATCGCCCTTGTCCCCGCCCGGCACGGCGTAGAGGACCTCGGTGATGAGCGGATGCGGGAACAACACGGGTGAAACAGTCCCCGCTTGCGTCGTCGCGGGCGAAACCGCTCCCGGTGCTGCGGGCTCCGGCTGCCCGCTCGACCCTGCGGCCGCTGCCGTCACGCACGCGATCATCACGATGTATGCCACGGATCATCCCCCTCGTTGCGCATCGACGGGCGCCCGCCGCGACTTCCTACCGCTTCAATCCACTGCTACCGATCCAACTCCGCCGCCACCACGTTGATGGAGCCGATGACGGCCACGACGTCGGAGAGCAGGTGCCCCTCGGTGATCTTCTGAATGATGGAGTAGTTGAGGAAGCAGGGCGGCCGCGTCCGAACCCGCCAACTCCGCGGGCTCCCATCAGAGACGATGAAGTATCCCAGTTCGCCGTTCGCGGTCTCGATCGCGCCGTAGCACTCGGCCACCGGCGGCTTCCAGCCCCGGTTGGTCATGATCAACTCGAAGTGTTGGATCAGCCCCTCGATGCTCCCGTAGACGTCCTTCTTGTCGGGCTTGACCATCTTGCTGTCGGCAAACGCATCGACCGGGCCGCCCGGGATGTTGTCGATCAACTGCTCGATGATCTGGCAACTCTCCTTGATCTCTTCGACCCGCACGAGGTAGCGGGTGTACGCATCTCCGACCGTCGCGATCGGAACCTTGAACGTCACGGCCTTCGCGCCCTGTCCGTCCCAATTGTCGGCGTAGCACAGGTACGGCTCGTCCTTGCGGAGATCGCGCCGCACACCGCTGGCCCGCGCCATCGGTCCGGTCAGGCTCCAATCCACCGCGTCCTGCTCGCTGATGACTCCGATATTCTGCGTCCGGTCCATGAAAATGCGGTTGCGGTTCAGCAGCCCTTCCAACTCGGCGACCGCCTTGGGCACCTCGTTGCGGATCAGTTCCTTGACCAGCCGCTGGAACATCGCTTCATCCGGCAGTTCCTGCATCAGGCCGCCCACGCGCGTCCAATCCGGGTGAAAGCGTTGCCCCGCGATAAAGTCGCACAGGTCGTAGATCTTCTCACGGACGTTAAACGCGTAGATGAATCCGGTGAAGGCGTTCAAGTCCAGCCCCGCCGCCCCGACGCACAAGAGGTGGTTCTGGATGCGGGCCACCTCGGCCATGATCGTCCGCAGCACCTTGCACCGCGGCGTCAGATCAATCCCGAACAACTTCTCCACGGCGTGGTGCCAGCAGATGTCGTTGGCGATCGGCGACAGATAGTCCATCCGGCTCACGATCGTGACGTACTGGTTGTAATCCAGCACCTCGCCCAGCTTCTCGAACCCCGAGTGCAGATAGCCGATGTGCGGCGTCACCCGCGCGATCCGCTCCCCGTCCAATTCCATCACGAGCCGCAGCGTGGTGTGCGTGGCCGGGTGCTGCGGACCAAAGTTGAGCACCCAGCGGTCGCCGGTATCGACGTGGCCTTTGAGGTACGTCGTTTGATCGGTATCCACCTGCGTGGCATCATCGGGCTTGATCGTGTAGGGCACCGGTCACTCCTTCCCAAAGAGTCTTGGGGGGCAAGTGTAGGAAGGACGCCTCATTGCCCTCCTGCGTTTTAACCCCCTACCCAGCACAACGAAGCGCGTTTAGGTACGCTCCGGGCCGCATCCCATGACCCACGACGCAAGCCCACACGACTC
>CAZJXA010000277.1:0-4009 GCA_964549785.1 uncultured Phycisphaeraceae bacterium
GTTCGGGAGGCGTGGGGGATGAGCGGGCGGGATCGGCGGTCATACGGCGGGCTCGGTGGAGCACGGTAGGAAGAAAATTCTTTGGCTGGACCAAGGTTGGCGGGGCGGAATCTCGCGTGTCTGGATTGAGGGGTCTTTCCGGGCGAAGGCCTTTGGCGCTGTTGTGGCGGCTCGTGGCATTATCGGGCGGGAAGCATGAAACGGCATTCTGAAAGGAGTTCTCGATGAACTTTGGACGTGTATCTCGGGTTATGGCGTTGTTGTTGGGTGCGATGGTGTGCGCGGGCAATGCCGGTGCTCAGACGTTCGGCAACTCGTTTACTTATCAGGGCCGGCTTGAGTCGGCCGGTGTGGCGATGGATGGGACAGTTGACCTTGAGTTCCGGCTGTTTTCGGAGTCGACCGGGGGATCTCAGCTCGGTCCGACGGTGACTTGGAACGCGTGGCCCGTGGTGGCGGGCGAGTTCTCGGCGCCAATGGATTTTGGAATGGCGTCGTGGGACGGGACTAACCGTTTCCTTCAGATTTCGGTGCGGAGCCCGGCCGGATCTGGCGGCCCGTTTGTGACGCTCTCGCCGCGGCAGCGGATTGCACCGACGCCCTATGCGATTGTTGCGAAGTCGCTGATCCCGGGAACCAACTTGGGCCTTGGGGCTCCCGCGAGTGCGCACACGCCGCTGACGTTTGGGAACACAACGGGTGGGAAGGTTTCGCTTTACGGAAGTGCGACTCAGCAGTACGGCCTTGGCATTCAGTCGAACCAGTTTCAGATGTACACCGATTCATCGGCCTCTGACTTTGTGTTTGGGCATGGCACGAGCACGAGCTTCACGGAGCGGATGCGGATTGAAGGAACGGGCAATGTGGGCATCGGCACGAATGCACCGGGTGCCAAGCTTGATGTGGCGGGGACGGGGCGGTTTACGGGGTTTCAATTGACGGGGAATGGCGCTGCGGCGGGGCGTTTCCTTTCTTCGAATGCCCAAGGCCTTGCTACGTGGGCCGTCGCCCCGGCGTCCCAGTGGATCACCGGTGGCAGCAATATCTCCTTTAGCACCGGCAATGTGGGCATCGGCACGGCTACGCCGGGCGCAAGACTGGACGTTGTGAGCACCGGCAATCTCGCAGCGCGGGTTCAGAGCAGCAGCACCATCGGCACTTGGATGCGACTCCAGAACACCAGCGCCGGCGGTCGCGACTGGACGCTTATTTCCACCGGTTCGGCCAATGGCGAAGGCACGGGCAAACTCGTGTTCGCCGATCCAAACGCCGGCCTCAACACCGTCCTTACCTTGGACTCTGATGGTGATGTGGGCATCGGGACTGCCTCGCCGACGTCGAAGTTGACGGTTGCGGGGACAATCCGGTATGCGAGCCATGCGGGCGCAAACCCGATCACGTTCGATATCACCTCGGGCTCTGCAATCGACCTGATCGCGAACAGTGACCTCTATATGAAGGCGACCGGCGGTCGCAAGCACGTGCTCATCAATCCCGATACTGGCTTGGGCAATGTCGGTATCGGTACGGTGAACCCCAGTGAGAAACTGGACGTTGAGGGAAATATTCGGTGCAACGTGTTGCTGATCGACGGAGGGGCGGATGTCGCCGAGTCGTACGACGTCGCCGCGGCGGGAGATGCGGCTCCTATTCCCGGGATGGTCGTGAGCATTGACTCCGAGCGCGTGGGGAAGTTGCAGATCGCTACGAAGGCTTACGACTCCGCCGTCGCTGGCATCATCAGCGGGGCCGACGGCATCGCTCCCGGCATGATCCTCGGGCAGACCGGCACGATCGCCGACGGTGCGTTCCCGATCGCCAACGTCGGCCGCGTGTGGTGCTATGTGGATGCGGATGCGGGCGGGCCGGTGGTTGCAGGAGATCTGCTGACGACATCGGCGACTCCCGGGCACGCCATGAAGGTGACCGATCGCACGCTCTCCCCCGGCGCGACCATCGGTAAGGCCATGAGCCCGCTGCCCTCTGGCAAGGGGCTCGTTCTCGTCCTCGTCACTCTTCAGTAATGGCCCGATCGTCCTTGCAACCAGCTCGCAAGACACACATGTACGGAGATCTTCCCATGAATGACTCTCGAACCTTTATCGGTGCCATAGCCGCGGCGGCTGTGCTCGCCGCGACAGCAAGTACCGCCTTTGCGCAGGAGATCCGCAAGGTCTTCGACCCCGAGAGGCAGATGGCGGAAATGAAACTGCGGGGCGACCCGATGGGGTTCCGCGCTCCATCCAGTTTGGTTCTGGCGCAGGGTCCGAATCACTGGCAGGGCATCGTGCGGCACCCCGACCCCGAGAAGCCTTATTTCTACGCGGTTTCCAGCCGCCCCGGGTGCACGGAACTGCACGCCATCCGCATCGGTACATCCGACTCCAAGTCGGCCTATCGGATGCGGAGCAACCGTCTGAGTCCGACCGCGCAGGCGATCTCGACTGAAGTTCCCGCCGCCGACCGCATTGTCAACGCCATTCCGCTGCCCGACCAGCACACGGGCGGAATGCAGGCAGCAGGGAAGTACCTGGCGATCCCGATGTGCTTTCACCAAGACTGTGTCACTGATCCGGCACTGCAGATTAACAAGATCGGAATCTACGACATCTCCGATGCGGCGAACCCGGTGCTGGCCCGAATGCTTTTGGACGACGGCAACACAATTCCCGGAGGTCTGGCCGAACTCTCTTTCGCGCAGCTCGACGATGGGAGTTACTTCATGGTCGGCGCGGGCGGCGAAGGCGGCCAAGAGCTTCACCAGTTCAAACTGTCCGCTGACCTTTTGACTTTCAACGACACCTCGAATCCGCGGGTTCCCGACGGCATATGGCCGGATGGGTATGCTTTCCAGTCGTATCAACTCCTCAACCCGGTGGATGAAATCCAGACCGATGGCAGCGAGATCATGTACCTGCTTGGGTTGCGGAATACGAGTGGGGCGGGCGTTTTGCAAGACGAGGCGTGGCTGTATCGGTTGCGGGTCGTCAATCGAAGTTTCGAAGCGATCGATATCGATCTGGTCTCGGTGACCGAACTCACTTCGCGGACCGCGATCGAGAGCCCGCAGGTGAACGGGAACTGGGCCGCGGCCGGATCGGCGTGGGTCTCACCGACCGGAAGCCTCATGCTTTACAGTTGCGAACACGATATCACCGGTCTGAACTACAGCGTGACGGTGTCCGAGTTCAGCAGCCGACGCGGCGACGTCTTTGCCGCCACCGACGCCTGCACGGCCCAGGTGTTCCTCTACACGGATGCGAACTTCGGCGGGAAGGTGCTTTCGGTCGATGCGCTCGACTTTAACCGCAAGAACTTCGCAAATCTGTTCCTCTTCCATGAGGGATCAGAGGGTTTTTGGAACAACGTCAGCAGCGTCACGTGGCGGCTGCCGCCGGGCGGTACCGCTCGCCTCTACAACGGCGTGAACGGCACCGGCGATTATCTTGAACTCAGCGGCACCGGTGATATTGCCAACTTGAGTAATGTGGAGTGGTCCACCGCGGGCGGGAATGTCAACGACCGGATTGAATCTGTGCAGTTCAGCAGCGCTGCGACACCTGCGTTTGTCAGGTACCTCAGTCCAATGCCGGCGTTCTTTTTGACCACACACATCGACTCGCGTCCGTGTGCCATGTTGAAGCTGAGCGAGGGTGATTACCCCGGCCCCGCGATCATCGTCAGCCCCGTTGAGGTGCGTGCGATCGATGGCTTGGTACGGATAGGAGCCCAGTAATTCTGTCCGTGGTCTTGAACGCCTTGCGGCGTCGTTGAAACGTCGAAAACCGTTGGCCCCGGGGTGAGCGAAAAGCGCGGTCACCCCGGGGTCAATTTGCATATTGGATTTGCATGCGAGCGAAGAAAATATAATGAGGCCGTGGTGCAGGTCAGGCCCGCACTTCAACGATTCAGCAGCCGGAATCCCACGCTGCGAAGAAGAGGATGATGTCGTCGGAATCGGTGTCGCCATCCCCGTCGGAATCCGCCGCGTTGTCGCCCGCATCGAACG
>CAZJXA010000278.1:0-3998 GCA_964549785.1 uncultured Phycisphaeraceae bacterium
CAGAGCACGGCGCCCGGGTCGGCGCTGAGGGCGTTGACGGCGGCACCGGTGCCGCGGCCGCCGCAGCCGATGAGCCCGACTTTGATGCGGTCGGGGGCGTTGGTCCAGAAGGACGCCGGGAGGCCAGCGGGGGCGAGGGTGGCGGCGGCCGCCGAAGCGGCGGTGGTGGCGAGGAATTCGCGGCGGGAGAACGGGTGGCGCATGGGGGTTCCCTCGTAAGTCGGTTGGGTGCGAAGTGTAAACGGGTTTTACGGCTCGCGGACCGCGGTCGCGGTCGGCGGGGAAAGAGAGGCAAGGAAAGGAACCCGGGGCGAGTGCGTTCGGAATCGACGCACTCAGCGGGATCGGGGTCACTTTGGATCTGTCAGAGGTTGCAGATTCCCATCGGACTCACAGACGATTCGGAAGCCGACGAAGGGGCAGTCGGCCATCCACCATTTGCTCTTAGGAATTTGCGGGTCGCTCTCATTCCACGTGGGGCTGTATTTGGTGCCCGCATCGGGGTGGATGAGTTCGGGCGGGTCGAGGTAGGAGCCGCCAGCGGCAAAGCCCTTGCCGTTGGCGTCGATGGTCCATTCGGCTACGTTGCCGAGAGTGTCGTGGAGGCCCCAGGCGTTGGCGGCTTTGCTGGCGACAGGATGGGTCTTGCCGGTGCTGTTGGCGGAATGCCACGCGACGGCGTCGAGCGACGGCGCGGGCGTTGTGTTGTGAGGTGCGGGCGTTTCGGCTCGGGCGGCGTATTCCCACTCATCGCGGGTGGGGAGGCGGTAGGTTCGGCCGGTTTTGTGGGAAAGCCACTTGCAGAACTCCTTGGCGCTGTGAAAACTGATGGAGATGGCTGGGTAGCCACTGTGGCCGAAGCCGCGGTCGGCCGGGAGGTAGGGCTTGCTGGGGCGGGAGACTGCGTCGGCGGAGAGCGGGGTGGAGGGCTCGGGTTCGTCGAGCCGGTAGAGGAAGATATCGAACAGATCCCAGGTGACTTCGGTCGTGGAGAAGTAAAGGGGCCCGATGGGGACGTGTTCGGACGTGGGGATTTTGGGATCAGAATGGTCGGGGGCGGCAATGGGGTGGATGAGCGTTCCCCCGGGGATGGGGACCAGCGTAAATTCGACCGTGGTGCCTTCGAGTCGTTGAACGAAGGGGGCTGGCGGGGGCGTGGGTCGGGGAGCGGTGTCAGTGCTTGGCTGCGCGAGGGCGTCCACGCCCGCGAGTGCGGATGCGAAGAGCGCGGCGAGGAGCGGGCGTTTCAAAGGAGAAGATGTCCGATGAGAGTGCGAGGGGCGGTTGCGGCGGCGATGGTGGGGGTGTTCGTGGGCGTAGTAGTGGGAATGCTGGGCGTGATCGGGGGGTGCGCCTCAAAGGCTGCTTCTGAGGCGGCGCGGGAGAATCGGCGGTTTGAATATACACAATTGGCGATGGGTGTGCGGGCCCGGGTGGTGCTCTTTGCGAGTGACGAGGAGTGCGCGAGGAAGGCGGCCCGTGCCGCTTTCGCGACGATCGCCGAGATCGAGGAAGAGATAAGCGACTACCGCACTGATAATGCACTGGCGAAGATTCATGCGGGAGCGGGTACGGGCGTGTGGTTGCCGGTGGGCCCTCACACGGCGGCGAACCTGGAACTGGGGTTGGAGGTGTGCGAACGAACGAACGGTGCGTTAGACCCTTCGCTGGGCGGCGTGGTCGCGTTGTGGCGGCGGGCGGTGAAAACCGGGACGCTGCCGGGAGATGAGTATCTGCGGAATGCTCGGGGGACGTCGGGAGTTCGAAACGTGGAGTTCGATCCCGCCGCGCGTGCGGTGCGGTTGAAGCACGCGAGCACGCGGCTGGACTTTGGCGGGATCGGGAAGGGCTACGGCGCGGAGATGGCCGCTCGGGTATTGCGGGAACACGGCGTCGCGTCCTTCTTGGTGGGTTTGGGCGGAGACCTGTGTGTGGGCGCTGCGCCGGCGGGAGCGACGGGCTGGGCGATTGCGATCGATGGGGCGGACGGCATGCGTGCTGGAGTGCTCACGCTCACGGAGTGCGCGGTCTCCACCTCGGGCGACACGCATCAGTTCATCGAGGTCGATGGGGTTCGCTATTCGCACATTCTGGACCCCAGGACCGGGCTGGGGCTCACGCAAACGGTGGTCGCCACGATTGTGGTTGCGCGTGCAGAGAATTGGCCGCCGGGCTTGGCCGACGCTCTCGCCACGGCGGTGTGCGCGGGCGGACGCGGGGCACTCACGGCCTATCCGACGGTCGGATTTCGACTGGAGAGCCGAAAGGGCGTGGAGACTTCCGGCGGGTTCCCGGTAATGAAGAGGTAGGCGATGGGTAGCGCGGGCATCCTGGCCCATGGGCCTTGTGAAGGCTGGGTTCAGGACTGCGAAAGAGGCGAGGAAGGACGTCGCAAGGTACGAGCAGGAGGCCGGTGCCGCCGGTTACCGCGTGAACTTGATGGTGATGACCGCGCTGGTGTCGGAAGTGGTGAGGGCATCGGCGACGCGGAGGACGAAAACTCCGACGGGGGTGTTGGAGATTGCCGGGGTCAGCGAAGGCGTCCAGACAAGCGGGGCGTCGGCGCGGAGGATGGAGACGCCGGGCGTGACGGCTTCGCCGTTGATCGAGAGCGTGCCGTCGAGGACCGATTCGATGATGAAGGAGAGGCCGTCGCGGTCTTTGTCGGCCTCGTTGGCGGCGGAGATGACCTGGGCGAGAGTGATGTTGACGGTGGGGGGCGGGGCCAGAGCGTCGATGCGGGTGTTGATGGGGCGCGCCGTGGTCACGGTGGGGACGGCGTTGACATCGATCGTGACGGCGACCGCGCGGGCGGAGCGTTGCTGACCATCGGAGGCGAAGACGCTGAAGGCGCGGGTCGGCTTGCTGGCGTTGCCGGGCGCGGTCCACACGAGGGGCTCGCTGGAAGCCGAGAGAACCGTGGAACCCGGGGCGATGGCGACGCCGCCCTGGGTCAGGGTGCCGGTGATGGGCGTAGTGACGATGAAGGAGACGCTTTGACCCTCGGGGTCGGCTTCGTTGGCGGCAGCGAGAAGCATGTCGTACGTGATCGTGAAAGCCCGGCCGGAACTCGCGATCGCAAGGGGCGCTACGGCGGTGAGCGTGGGGGGGAAGTCAAAGGCGGTGTTGAGGATGTAGGATCCGGTCTGGCCACTGCCGGCGGTGCCCTGCCGGGTGGGGTTGTAACTGCGGGAGGCATCGCCCGCTCCGCTGACACCCACGTAGTAGGTCTTGCCCTTCAGGATGGCGACGGTTGTGGAACTGCCGCGTTCGACGTCGGTGACGTTGTCGTTGAAGGCGATTTCGACGCCGCGAGAGTCGAAAATGCGGAGGACGGTATCGACGGAGAAGGACTCGAAGACCTGCGTCGAGACGCTGAAGATGCCGTTGGAGGTGGGCTTGAACCTGTACAGATCGACATCGGTTTCGCCGGAGTAGAAGCCGCCGTCGGAGCCGATCGCGGCCCGCAACTCGGTGCCGGGCGAGATGGTGGCCACGCGGCGGCTGGTGGTCGTGTCGTCGACCAGGTTCTTGATGCTGGATGAAGAGAGGAACCGGGTTTTGAGAACGTACTGGCCGACTTCACCGCCGGAACCCGAGCCGGGGGCGAGGGGATCAAAGTTATCATTGCCGTAGCCCGCGACCGCCAGGAAGTAGTCGGTGTTGGGCTGGAGCGTGAACTGGAGGAGCGGATCGAGAGCGTCGGAATCGTCGGAGAAGCCCAGGCGTGTGCCCGCGGCGTCGTACACGAAGAGGACGGAGTCGAAGGGCTCGCCGGTGGCGTCGGGGCCGGAGGTGGAGTCGATATCGGCCTCGAGGATCGAGAGGCGGGTGACGCGGACGCGGTAGAAATCAACATCTTTGTCACCGACGTCGGAGGTGCCGCTTTCGTCGGTGTCCGAGCCGATGCGGCCCGAGACGACGGTGTTGGCGGCCACGGAGCCGTCGTTGGCGACGGCCGGGATGGTGCCATTGAAATCGGACGTGCGGTACTTGAC
>CAZJXA010000279.1:0-3995 GCA_964549785.1 uncultured Phycisphaeraceae bacterium
CCGCCGCGCCCGCAGCCCCGGTCGCCAATGCGCCGCCCGTTGCGGTCGTCGCCACCTCCTCGGCCCCGAAATCTACAAAGTCGTCTGCCTGATGCAGCGTCGCTGCCGCCGACGCCTCGTCGATCGATAGCGCGATCCGGAGTTTCTCCAGGAACAACTTTTCTTCCGTTCCGGCCTTTCCATCCGCATCGCACACCGCCACCGCCATTTCGTACGCGAGTGTTCGATGCTCCTGCTTCTTCAACGGCAATGCGGCTTTCTCGACCGTTACTCGCCCCAGCAGAACATCTTGGTATAGCGCTGACAAGCCACGCGCACGCTCTGAGCCGTCTGTCGCGCCCTCGCCCCCGACACCGGGTCCAAGGTTCTCGACGATCCGCCGAACCTCCTCGCGCTCGGCGTCGTTCTTCCGTCCGTCCGCAAACGCGGCCAGAAGGCAAACGGTCACAACCGCATCCTGTTCCACGGTGTTCATGATCCACTTTCCGGCCGCAACGGGCGTGCGAGCACGATCGGGCGTGCGGAGCGTGTTCGGGATGCGAGGTCGGCGGTCGCCGTCTGGAGAGACGACAGTCACATGATCCCAGAGCCCACGCGCAGATCGCACCGTCAAATCAAAATGAATGTTGGTCTCGCCATGGGAGTCGGTCCGCGCTCAGAAGCGACGAGGACCAAAACCGCAGAAGGGCCGGGAGGAAGCGAGAACCGCTCCATCCGTGTTGACGACCCGTCCCACCCGCATCGGCGGGCGGCTACTCCCCAACAGGAAGATTGGGCCGATGATAGCCACGTCGACGCCGGCGCGACGCCACCGAGAAAGCGAGGCCCGTTAGAGTTCACAGTGCGTCGCGAACAAGCGCGGCCCATGGGCGTACGGGGTGCGACCCAAAGGCCAAAAAGGAGACTCTTCGTGGAAATCAGGCTTTTCGACGGAAGCATCAAGGCCAGCGAGGCTCACCGTCGCGGCGACATTGATCGCTCAACTATCCGGGCGAACGGTGCTTGGCCGCGACGCGATCTCTCTCTGGCTAGTCGACCGGAAAATCCCGGTAAGTGGCGGTGGGATCGTCACGCCCCATATCGAGGCTTCCAACGGTGTCATCCACATCATCGATCGGGTGATCGTCCTTGCTCTGTCTGCTGCCCGGTGCTCGCGGATGGGAATATGTCGCTTTTGGACTTCTGGAACTGGCGATCGACCGAGGCACGCCGATCTTCAATGATGGCAAACCCGAGGGTTGCTTCGATTTACGCGGCGGCTCTCATGGCGCTCATTGATCCTCCGACCGAAGCGGTTGGAAACCACGCCGTTGAGCGTCTGCGAGTGGCCCTCGCAGAAGGCTAATTCGAGCACGACGCCACAAAGAGGGCTCGGGTCTCTCGCCGGGCGATGGATCGCTTGTACCTGGAAGCGATCTATCGAGGTTCGACTTGATCGCGCGACACGTTGCGTTGAGCCGATCGAGGCTTTCAGGGGATGGTTGCTGAGGGCTTGGCGAGCACATTGGAACGCCAATTCACCGGCCCAAGCGGCACAGATCCGATAATCTCGACCATGTCGTCATTGATGTTCAACTTCTGGCTCGAACTCATACTGCTCGCCGTACTCGCGAGTGTCCTGATCTACGGGATCTTCGACACCCGCTTTCAGTTAGCCCGTCGAACGGGGGGGGCCGCCGTCGCACTGCTGCGGCGAAACTCGCGCCGTTTGCGGGTGTTGATCGCGGGCACCTCAGTCATCCTCGTTGGCATCGCGATCTCACCTCTGCCGGGCCCGGGACTCAGCGTGCTCGGGCCGCTGGGGCTGGGAATCCTGGCGAGCGAGTTCGTGTGGGCCCGCAGGTTGACCCTTGAAATCAGAGAGCGAAGCGGCCCGGTGCGAGAGGTCACTCAGCGAGTCGCTGATGCCACGCCGCGGCGGATCGTGATCCCGGTGTGCGTTACGTACTGGTGCGTCGCCGTGTCGATCGCGATCTGGACGCCAGCGCCGGCGGTGGTGCTGTGGCCGGCGGCGTCGATCCTGTTCACACCCGTGTTCCTTTGGGCGCACCTGGTGTTCCGCGCGACGCGCGGGTGAGGGTGACCTTGGTCGGCTCCCGACGTCGTTTCCGAGCCGAATTCAAGGCCCGCTAAGCGGCCCGTCGAATTGCCCCGGTGCGATCACATCGGCAGCAGCCCTCATAAACGAACAACCCTTTCCCATGCGGAAGAAGGTTGTTCTCAGTGGCGAATAGAGGATGGATAGCGGGGATCGAAAGTCGAGGACGCACTCACGAAGCGGCGAGCGGACATCAGACCCCGTGTCGTGAGATGTGCGCGGGTGTTCAGTCCCGCGTTCCCATTCCATGATCGAGTGCTTGGCCGCCGGCGCGCATCATGTTCTCATGCTCTCCCCGCTCACGCACACTTTGATTCTCGCCTGCGGCATCGCATGCGCGGCGGCGGATCTAACTTCGCCTTCTGCCCAGTCTCCTGCAAAACCCATTACCCAGCCAACCACGCAGCGACCCCCGGTCCAGCCGCTCACACCGGTACCGGATAGCACCGAGCCCAGCGCCGAGCGCGTCTATCCACCCGGCTATCCAGACGAAGCTAAGCCGAAGGACCCGCGTCGCCCGGGGGTCTCGGGCGGTCCGCCAAAGAACCCGCCGCCGATTCGTGACGCGGGTGAACGCGGCAGTCGCTGGCCCGTGACCATCGGCACCGAGACCTATGCTGTCGAGGTCTTCGCGACTGGCCTGCCGCATGTGATGAACATCGCCTTTCTTCCGTCGGGCGAGATGATTATCGCCGAACGTCGGGGGACTGTGAGACTGATTCAAGATGGCGCACCCGTCGATCCGCCCATCTACGAAGTAGCCTACATTTTCTTTACGGGCGACTGCGGGCTCATGAGCATGTGCCTGTACCCGGACTTCTTGAACAACTCACTGGTCTTTCTGTACTACGGCGACAAGGCAAACCAAGATGGTCGCATCGTCCGCTTGCGCCTCGATGCGACTGGCGATTAACATCGACTTGTCGAGCCCCACGTCATTCTGGCTGGCATTCCGCTCAATGACTTTCACGCGGCTGGCACCATCCGCTTCGGTCCCGACAGGAAACTCCACGCATCGACGGGAGACTGCTGGAAGATGGAAACCGCGCAAGATCCCAATCATCTAGGCGGGAAGTTCCTACGACTGAACGACGACGGAAGCATTCCCTCCGATAATCCGTTTGTTGGCAAGGCTGGTCATCGCCCAGAGATCTTTGCGCTTGGATCGCGCAACGCGCAAGGTATCGATTGGCACCCCGCGACCGGCGCGATGTTCGCGACCGAGCACGGCCCCAGCGGCGAGGAGATCCGCCAACCTACCGGCGGTGCCGATGAGTTCAATCTTGTCACACCCGGATGCAATCTGGGCTGGCCGCTCATCCATGCCCACCATGCCCAAGAAAGGCTCGTGACTCCGCTCATTAACTTCGTGCACACTATCGCGCCGGGGTCGGGCATGGTCTATACCGGCACCGCCACGCCCGCCATGACCGACAGTTGCTTTATCGGCTGCATGCGAGCGCACGCCCTTGCGCGGGTTGAACTCGGCGCGGGCAAGCCAAGCGAGGTCCACGTCAAAGATTGGTCCACCGTGCTCGACGATTTGGGCCGTATCCGTGCGCTCACGCAAGGTCCGCTCGACTTTGCACAGCCAGCATCCGCGTCCAACACAGTCCTCTACTTCGCAAGCTCCAATGGCGACCGCTACGGCGGGCATCGACCAAACGGCGATCGCATCTTCCGCATCGTGCCGAAGTGAGCTTCAGGGGCGCCGCGTGGCTCTCGGCAAGCCCAAACAGCATCGCACTCGGCCCCCTCCCCTCCGGAGTTAAACTTCACGGTCAACTGCCGCGACGCCTGGTCTTGGCGCTGCTGGACATAACGACAACCCCCGGGCCTTGCGACCCGGGGGTTCATTCAAATAGCGGGGCCAGGATTTGAACCTGGGACCTTCGGG
>CAZJXA010000280.1:0-3993 GCA_964549785.1 uncultured Phycisphaeraceae bacterium
CCCACCAGGGTCCGCCTCCGCCTCCTCGCCCGATGCCCGTTCCGCAGCGCCCAATGCCCCTGTCCCGAATCCCCCGATCCCGACCGCGTCTGTCCCCAGCGCCTCGTCCGACGCCTCTTCCTCGCGTCTGACTCCCTCTGCCCGCAAACTCGCCGACGAGTTCCACATCAAGGTCGATCACCTCATCGGCACCGGGCCGGGCAACCGCATCCGGGAGCAGGACGTCTTGGCCGCCATTCAATCCCAGAACGGCGCCGCCCCGGCCGCCCCCAACGCCGCGGATGGAGCCTCCAAGGGCAACCGCTCCACCGCGCGAGAGCGCATGACGCCCCTCCGCCAACGCATCGCCTCCCGCCTCGTCGAAGCCCAGCACACCGCGGCCATGCTCACCACCTTCAACGAGGTGGACATGACCGCCGTCATGGACCTGCGGAAGGCGTACAAGGAAGAGTTCGAGAAGAAGCACACCGTGGGTCTGGGCTTCATGGGCTTCTTTGTCAAAGCCTCCGCCAGCGCGCTCCAGGCCTTCCCGCTCGTCAACGCCTGTCTGGTGCACGACGGCGAGCAAACCCTCATCGAAAAGCACGCGTACTGCGACATCGCCGTGGCGGTTTCGACCCCCAGGGGCTTGGTCGTCCCCGTGCTGCGTAACACCGAATCTATGTCCCTCGCAAACGTCGAGAGCGGCATCAAAAGTCTGGCCGCCCGCGCCAAAGATGGCAAACTCGCGCTCGAAGACATGCAAGGGGGCACGTTCACAATCACCAACGGCGGTGTCTTCGGCTCCCTGATGAGCACCCCCATCCTCAACGCCCCGCAGTCCGCGATCCTCGGGATGCACGCCATCAAGCCCCGGGCCGTCGAGTTTCCCGCGGCGAGCGGTCAGGTCGCCATCCGTCCCATGATGTACCTCGCCCTCTCCTACGACCACCGCATCATCGACGGTGCCGAGGCCGTCCAGTTCCTCGTCCACATCAAAAAGGCCATCGAAGACCCGCAGAGGCTGCTGCTCGCGCTCTGAACCACCTTCCAGGTGATGCCGGCTCCCGAAATGGGAAATCGCCGGGTTCTCGTCCTTAGCGCCAGCGCGACCCTCGCAGGGGGCCTCCGGTAACGCCCTTTGACTGCGTGGTCTGGATTTTCAGATCGAAGGTGCGGTCGTTCACAGCCGGGCGGTGGAGCGGAGCGACACCCCTGGAAGTTTCTTCTGTCCCGCGTCTCAATCCCCCGGGCTTGACTTCCACCCGCAGCGATCAAACACTTGTTTGAATCAACTGTTTGCCAACCGATGCCCACGCCCCGCCGCAAATCCACCAAGCCTGTCCCACCCGTCCTCTCGACCCGGGCCCCCGAACCCGTTGAGTCCACCCATGCTCGAATCTTGGACGCCGCGGGTTCCGTCTTCGCTGAAAAGGGCTTCCGCGAATCTACCGTGCGGGCCATCTGCGAACGTGCCGGGGTGAACATCGCGGCCATCAACTACCACTTTCGCACCAAGGAAGCGCTCCACGAAGCCTGTATGGTGGAGGCCCACCGCTTCGCGAACGAGCGCTACCCCATCCGGGCCGGAGTCACGGTCCGCTCGACCCCCGAGCAACGACTCACCGCCATCGTCCGTTCCTTCGTCCTCAAAGTCATGGACGCCGACCGCCCCAGTTGGCACGGCCGCCTTATGGCACGTGAAATGATCGAACCCACCGGGGCCCTCGATATCGTCGTCGAAAAGAACATCCGCCCGAGTTTCGATTACCTGATCGACGTCCTCGCCGAACTCGCCCCCGAGCTCTCCCCCTCCCAGCGCCGCATGGCGGCCGCCAGCGTCGTTGGCCAGTGCATGCACTATTTCTGGTGCAAGGAAGTCGCGTGCCGACTCGGCGACAACTTCGACGATGCTAAAGACTGGACCGAAACCCTCACCCGTCACATCGTCCGATTCACGCTCGGCGGCCTCCCCGCCATCGCCAAACCCGAGTGACCCCGCTCGGGCTCCTTTCTCATCTGCCCATCTGCCAATTTGCCTATTTGCCCATCTGTCTCCCATGCTCCTCATCGCCCTGAAAATGCTCTTCCGCGACCGCACGAAGTACTTCGGCATCATCCTGGGTGTCACGCTCGCCTCAATGATCATCACGCAGCAGGGGGCGATCTTCACCGGCCTGATGTCGCGGACCTTCTCCTTCATTTCCGATCTCCCCGACACCGACCTGTGGGTGATGGACCCCAAGGTCCAGTTCATCGACGACCCCAAGCCCCTGCAATCGACAGCCCTCTACCGCGTCCGCAGCATCGAGGGCGTCGCGTGGGCCATGCCGCTCTACAAGGGCCTCATCAAGGCCAGGCTCGATAACGGGCAGTTTCAGAACTGCAACATCGTCGGCGTCGACGACGCCACCCTGATCGGCGGCCCGACCCGGATGGTCGAAGGCTCGCTCAGCGATCTCCGCCGGGCCGATGGCGTCATCGTCGACCAAGTCGGGGCCGCCACACGCCTCGCCCGCCCGCCAGCTCAACCCGGCGGAAAGCCCATCCCGCTCCGTATCGGGGACACTCTGGAACTCAACGACCGCCGCGCGATCGTCGTCGGAATCTGCCAAACGACACGCACCTTCCAGAGCCAGCCGACGCTCTACACCACCTACGCCCGGGCCACCTCGTTCGCCCCGCGCGAACGCAAGTTGCTCACCTTTATCCTCGTCAAAGCTGCGGCCGGCACCGACCTCCGCATCCTCCGTGATCGAATCCAGTCCTCCACCGGGCTCATGGCTCAGACCGGCAGCCAGTTCAAATGGACCACCGTTTCATACTTCCTCAAGAACACCGGGATACCGATCAATTTCGGCATCGCCGTCGGGCTCGGGTTCCTGATCGGCACGCTCATCACCGGGTTCATGTTCTTCAGTTTCACGATCGACAACATCCGCTTCTTCGGCACCTTGAAAGCCATGGGCGCTTCCGACGGCAGACTCCTGGCCATGATCCTCGTCCAGGCCGCCGTGGTCGCGATGATCGGCTGGGGCCTCGGGGTCGGACTCGCCTCCTGGTTCGGGTTCTCAATGCGAGGGACCATCCTCGCCTTCCAACTCCCCTGGCAACTCCTCTTTCTTTCCGGATCGGCGGTCTTTGTCATCATCACGCTCGCGGCCATGCTCAGCATCCGCAAGGTGCTTTCCTTGGAACCCGCGATCGTCTTCAAGGGCTGAACAATCCAATGAATCCGTGAAACGCAAATCAACGAACACCGTATACTGAGTGAACACCGTTTACTGAACAGCCCACGTGCCACGCCCCTTCCTCCCAACCCCGCCCACCCCATCCGCCTCTCGCCGCTCCGAGGCCAAGGCCGCCACCCGTGAGAAAATCCTCGCCGCCGCCCGCGACCTCTTCCTCAAGGAAGGGTTCGAGGCCATCTCCATGCGCCGCATCGCTCACGCCATCCGCTACACCCCCGCCGCCATCTACGGCCATTTCAAGGACAAAACCGAACTCCTCATCACCTTGGGCGACCAGGATTTCGAATTCTTCCGCTCCAAATTCCACGCCATCCAGGCTATCACCGATCCGGTCGACCGCCTCCGCGCTGCGGGCCACGCCTACATCGATTTCGCTCTCGAACACCCGCGTCACTACCAACTCATGTTCATGACCAAGTGGCCCATCATCGACCCCGCCCAATCCTCGCTCGAGCACGGCAACGCCGACGAAGATTCCTATGCCTTCCTCGATTCCGTCGTGATCGACTGCATCAAAGCCGGCCGCTTCTCCGCGAAGTACCGCGACCACCGCATGGTCACCCAGGCCTGTTGGGGCGTCGTGCACGGTGTCGTCGCCCTTTACATCACCCACGGCGACGACCCCTGGTGCGAATTCACCCGGCCCCGAGACACCGCCTTGCTCCTTCTCGACGCCTCCATCGACGGCATGCTCCCCCCCCCGCTCGCCCCCCGGCCCGCACCCACCCGGCGCAGAAAGGCAGCCCGCAAGCCATGATCCGCC
>CAZJXA010000281.1:0-3958 GCA_964549785.1 uncultured Phycisphaeraceae bacterium
CCCCCGCCCCCCACATCCGCCTCCAAATGCCCGACACCGCCGCGGGCTACGCCGCCTGCATCTACGCCTCGCTCCGCAACGCCGACGCCGCGAAACGCGTCCTCATCGTCATCGAACGTCCGCCAACCGGCACCCCGGGCCGCCCCGACCGCTGGATTTGGACGGCCATCCACGACCGCCTGCGCAGGGCGTGTTGTCCCGCTCAATCGCCGCCGAAATGACTCCCTCGTTCCTTGCGGACCACGCTCTTTTGAACCGCGCCCTTCCTCCTCTACCCTCGCTTCCATGACCCTCGCCCGCCACTGGCTCCACGATCCCTCCGTCACGTATCTCAATCACGGCTCCTATGGCGGCACCCCCGTCCCCGTGCTCGCTGCGCAATCCGCACTCCGCGATCGGATGGAGCGTGAACTCATCCGCTTCTTCGTCGAAGACTACGAGTCACTCGCCGACCGGGCCCGTCATGCCCTGGCCGACTTTCTCCGTTGCGACTGGGACTGCATCGCCCCCGTCCCCAACGCCACGTTCGGCGTCACCACCGTCGTCGAACACCTCGCGACGTCGGGCTATCTCAAGCCCGGCGACCAGATTCTCACGAACTCGCACGAGTACCCGGCGTGCCAGAACAACCTCCGCCGCGCCGCCTCACGTTGCAGCGCCGTTGTGGTCAACGCCGACATCCCCTTCCCTATCCGCGCGGCCGACGAAGCCGTGGCCGCGATACTCAACAAGGTCACGCCCCGCACCCGTCTTGCCCTCATCAGCCACGTCACCAGCCCCACCGGTCTGGTCCTTCCCATCGAATCACTCGTCCCCACCCTCGAGGCCCGGGGCGTCCGGACCCTCATCGATGGCGCCCACGCCCCCGGCATGATCCCGCTCGATCTCGCCGCCCTCAACCCGTCCTATTACACCGCGAATTGCCACAAGTGGATCTGTTCCCCCAAGGGCTCGGCCTTCCTTTATGTCCGGCGCGACCTGCGCGACGGTCTGCGCCCGTTGGTCCTCTCCAACAACGCCGAGAAGCCCAAGCCCGGCCGTCACCAGTTTCTCACCGAATTTGAGTACGTCGGCACCCAGGATTACACGGCCTTCCTTGCCATCCCGGCCGCCATTGATTTCATGGCCTCGCTCGTGCCGGGCGGTTGGTCGGAAATCAGACAGCGCAACCACGATCTGTGCCTCGAAGGCCGCGGCATCCTCTGTGATCGCCTGGGGCTGACGCCGCCCGCTCCCGACTCCATGATCGGCAGCATCTCGACCCTCGTTCTTCCCCCGCACGAGCCCGAGCGCCACGCCCGCCTCATGGCCCGGCCGTCCCGCTACCACGACGCCCTCCAAGATGCGTTGATCGCCCGTCACGGCGTCCAGGTTCCCATCTGGGGTCTCGCCGGCCAGCCCGCTCGCTTCGTGCGCATCTCAGCCCAACTGAACAACTCGGCCGACCAGTATCACAAACTCGCCGCGGCCCTCTCGGCCGAACTCGCCGCCGAGCGAGAATGGTGAGCGCACCGAGCGAACGCCTTATGGACCGAAACCATCGGGAAATCTGCGGCCGATCCGACGCGTGCAACCGATTTCAACCAAAATTCCGGGCCGAAAACCCGGGATCACCGCGATCATCCGTCTACACTCGCGCCCGTGGATCAAAGGATCGATCGGATCTTTGCGGAGTTGCGGGCCGCGGGCCGGAGGGGGTTGATGCCCTTCGTGTGCGGCGGGTATCCAACCCCCGGAATGTTGCCCTCCGTCCTCACCGGGCTCGAGGCGGCGGGGGCTTCCATCGTTGAAATAGGGTTCCCGTTTTCCGACCCCATCGCCGACGGGCCCGTCATCGCCTCCGCCATGCACGATGCCCTCCGGCAAGGCGTCACCGCACGCAGCATTTTCGACGAAGTCGCTTCCATCCGTGGCGCCCTGCAAATGGGCCTCGTCGGGATGGTGAGCGTGTCGATCGTTCACCGCTGCGGCGGCCCGCGCGGGTTTGTTCACGCCGCGGCACAGGCCGGGTTCGACGGGCTGATCGTCCCCGATGCCCCCTTGTCAGAGGCCCGCGCCCTGGTCGAGGCTGCGGCCCATGAGCGACTGACTCTCAGTCTGTTGATCGCCCCGACCACCACCATCGAACGGGCCGAGGCGATCGTCGCGGCCTCGAGCGGGTTCGTGTACCTCCTTGCCCGCAGCGGGATCACCGGCGACACCGGCCCCGGCGGCAGGATCGACGTCGGGCAGCGTGTGGCCCGCCTTCGTCAGATGACGCCCCTGCCCATCGCGTGCGGGTTCGGGATATCGACCCCCGCGGACGTCCGCGAGGTCGTGCGTCATGCCGATGCGGCGATTGTCGGCACCGGGTTGGTCAAGCGGATGCGGGCCGCGGTCGAGAGCGGGGCCGACCCCGTGAGGTCGGCGGTCGATTTCGTGCAGGAACTCATGAGCGGGCTTCCGAATGTCGGTGCGGGCGTTCTGCCCGCCCGTTGATGGAAAATAATCTGAATCGGGCGATCGTGAAACTTGTGGAGACTTGGACATGGCGACACTTTTGAATGGCAGCGGGAACGGCAAGGCTCATCATCATGCGCACGGCGGGCACCCGCACCGGATGGAGCAGGACGGCCCCGACACGTCCGCCCGGGTCGATCTCTTCTACGCGTCCGAGGTCTTCAACGAGCGCGTGCTGCAGCAGCGGCTGCCCAAGGACGTCTTCAAGCGGTTGCGCCAGACGATCGAGCACGGCGCTCCGCTGGACGGGAACCTCGCGGACGTGGTCGCCGCGGCGATGAAGGATTGGGCCATCGAGAAGGGTGCGACGCATTACACGCACTGGTTCCAGCCCCTCACCGGTTCAACCGCCGAGAAGCACGATGCATTCATGGTGCCCGATGACCACGGCGGGGCGTTGTCGGAATTCACGGGCGCGTTGCTCGTGCGGGGCGAGCCCGATGCCAGCAGTTTCCCCTCGGGCGGCTTGCGGGCGACATTCGAGGCCCGCGGCTACACCGCGTGGGATTGCACCAGCCCGGTTTTTATCAACCGCAACGGCGGCACCGCCACCCTGTGCATCCCGACGGCATTCGTGGGTTGGTCTCAGGGCGAGGCTCTCGACTACAAGACGCCGCTCCTGCGCTCGATCGAGGTTCTGAGCGAGCAGGCGGTGCGCTTGCTGAAGGTCTTCAACGCCAACTCCGACGTGACAAGGGTGATGGCGACCCTGGGTTGCGAGCAGGAGTACTTCCTGATCGACCGCGAATACTTCTACCGGCGGCCCGACCTGGTGACCTGCGATCGCACCCTCTTCGGGGCCCGGCCGCCCAAGGGCCAGCAGCTGGAGGACCACTACTTCGGCTCGATCCCGGCCCGTGTGCAGGCCTTCATGAGCGAGGCCGAGCGCGAGTTGTACCGCCTCGGAGTCCCCGTCAAAACCCGGCACAACGAGGTGGCGCCCTGCCAGTTCGAGTTGGCGCCGATCTTTGAGAGCGCGAACATCGCCTGCGACCATCAGATGATCGTGATGGAGACCCTCAAGAAGGTCGCCACCCGCCACGGGCTGCACTGTGTCCTGCACGAGAAGCCCTTCGCGGGCATCAACGGCAGCGGCAAGCACATGAACTGGTCGATGGCCACGAACACGGGCGTCAACCTGCTCGACCCGCGCGACGACACCCACACCAACATGCAGTTCGTGACGGTTTTGTGCGCGGTGATCCGCGCGGTCGACATGCACGCCGACCTCCTCCGCGCGAGCGTGGCGAGCGCGAGCAACGACCACCGGCTGGGCGCCAACGAGGCCCCGCCGGCGATTATCTCGATCTTCCTCGGCGAGATGCTGACGGACATTCTCGAGCAGTTGGTGACCGGTACGCCCAAAAGCACCATCAAGGGCGGCAAACTCGACCTGGGAGCCCGGACACTGCCGACGATCCCACGTCACAGCGGCGACCGCAACCGCACCAGCCCCTTC
>CAZJXA010000282.1:0-3939 GCA_964549785.1 uncultured Phycisphaeraceae bacterium
ACCTTCGACATCACCGCCACCACCGCGGCGATCGACAACGCCGCCCCCGGAGCGGCCGCGAAATTCACCGCGTCACCCCCGGTCCCCAACACCGCGAACACCACGATGGCCGCTAGCGCGAGCACCTTGAGCCCCGTGATCCACGCCCCGATCCCCGCCCCCAGCCGCATCCCCAACGTGTTGATCGCCGTCAGCACGATCAATTCCACGCACACCATCGTTGGCGGATGCCAGTCGGTGCCGAAAAATCGGTTGAAATAGAGGGCGGAGACGATCGCGATCCCGGCCGCCGCGAACGGCTTGGTAATAAGCATGTACGTCCAGCCGAAGATGAACGCGATCCGGTCACCGAAGCCGTGCCGCAGGAAGTTGTACAGACCCCCGGACGCGGGGTACATGCAGATCAGTTCGCTGAACGTCAGAGCGCCAAAGAGGCTGAGCAGCCCGCCGATCCCCCACAACGCCAGAATCCAACCGGGGTCCGGCAACGCTTGCGCAATGCCGGCCGGTGTCGCGAAGATGCCGCTCCCCACCGTCACCCCGATCATGATCCCCAGCGCGGGCAGAAACCCCAGCGTTCGCGGCAGGTCGAGAGCCTTCGCGAGCGGGCTTTCAACCCGTGTCTCTTGAATATTCGTCAACGTGCTACGTCCCCCTTTGGCCCCGTCACGACGTCGGATACCCGGCCGTTGTCCGCTCCCGCCCGGCGACGCATCACCGGAAGAGGTTGTACCGCGTGATCGCTATCAATGCCCTCAGCCCATCACGCCACCCGATCTTTTTTCCGTCCGCGTACGTCCGGCCCGAATAACTCACCGGAACCTCATAAATCCGCGCGGCGACCGTCGCCAACGGTTCCGTGCCCGACGCCCCGGGCCCGGCCTGCGGTCGCAGCCGCAGACCCGCCAGTTTCGCGATCAATTCCGGCTCCACCGCGAAGCCGTCTTCTTCGATCGTGACGGCCTCCAAGACCCCGCGCCGGAACGCCTTGAGGCAACACTCGATATCCGTCAGGTTCAGGTTCGTCACCATATTGCTGAAGGTCGTGATCAGCCGGTTCGCCACCGCGTGCCAGTAGTACAGCACGCGGTGGGTCTGCCCCAGAAACCTCGAACCGATCACCGCATCCGCCCGTCCGTCCAGAATCGGCCGCAGCATCGCCTCGTGATCGTCGGGGTCATACTCAAGATCGGCATCGTGAACAATCACCACGTCGGCCCCTTCGCGCAGGGCTCCGGCAATGCCGGTTCGCAGCGCCGCTCCCTTCCCGCGATTGCTCGAATGCGACAGCGACTTCACCGTCGGCTGCCGCCCCAACTCCTGAACGATTGCGGCCGATCCGTCCGTCGAGCCGTCGTCCACCAATACGACCACACGCTCACACCGCATCGAGCCCTGCTGCCCGCGCCCCATCAAAGGCGGCCGCACCGCCTCGATGCGTTCCACGGCAGCGCGGATCCACCGGGCTTCGTTGTACACCGGGATGACGACCGCGATCAGCATGTTGCGACGACCTTGTGGCCCCGCTCCGTCGCGAACACCGACGTGGTCGACGTGGGGGAAAGGACGTGGGGGGGCGAACGTGGGGGCCGCCATGGTAACCGCTCAAACCGCTCGCGCATCACTCGCGAAACGATTCCGACGAGGGTTGCCGAACGGCCTCCGCCGAACCCTTGCGCGAAGATGATGTGTAATCCGTACCAATGTCGGACTCGGGCGACGACTGACCATTCGCCCATCCGACCGGTCAGCGCGTGGCAGGACCCATCGCCCAACCCGAACCCCCGCATCACTCCCGCGGGCCCAGAGTCATGGCGTTCTTGCCCTGCTTCTTGCTCTGCATCGCCAATTGATCGGCCCGGCACACCAGTTCGCGGGCCGTCTGACCATCCCACGGATACGTCGCCAAACCCGCCGAAACGGTGAGCCGGCCCGCGGCGCCGACGCCCAACTTCGGGAACCGGTGGGTGGCGATCTGACCTTGGAAACGGTGCGCGATCTCGCACACGTTGACCGGGTGACGGCTCCCCTCCTGGCGCGGCCCCTCGGGATCGTCAAAAATCACCGCGAACTCGTCCCCACCGATCCGGCACACGCGGTCGGTCGGCCGGATCACGCTCCGCAAAAGCTTGACGGTCTCCACCAATATCTCGTCCCCCGCATCATGCCCGTGCAGGTCGTTGTACTGCTTGAAGTCGTCGATATCGAAAACCATCACGGTCAACATGCGGCGAGCGGCCCGCGCCTGCCCGATCGATGCCCCCAGAAAGCGGTCGAAATACCTCCGATTCCACGCCCCCGTCAGCCCGTCCTTGAACGCCGCGTCACGCAGCTGTGCCTGCTGGGCCGCCAGCCGCAGCCATCCCGCCAGCCAAGCGGCGTGCGAGACGAGGTCCGCCACATTCCGAGTACTAATCGAGGCGTCCGCGACAATCCGTCCGAACACGTGGGCGTCCCATGCCACCACCGCTTCCAATTGTCCCGAGTGACCACGCGGCGTCGCGGGCGCGTCCGCAGGAACAAACCGCACCGATGCATTGCCGGTTCGCGCCCGGATGAGGGCCACCGCCCGTTCGGTCACGTCGGCCCCACGCACCGAAAGCGCAACCAGCGCAGCGTCCCCCTCGGCTCCGTCGTTTTCGCCCGTGGAAACTTCAGCCGCTTCAGCGCCCGACGCTCCGACCGCGTCCCCCGAAGGAGTGGCACCGCTGCCCGCTTCCGCGTCCCCGACGGGCGGGCTTGTCGCCGGGTGTCCACGCGCGGGGCTGAGTAGCGCCCGGCGGACACACTCTCCGGCCTCCCGCGGGTCCATCACTCCATCGAACCAGGCCGTGGCCCGATCGTTGGAACCGGATACTCCCAACACCAGCAACGACTCATCAAGTCGGCGAAGGCTCGACACAAAGTCCGCGATCGGGTTGGCCTCTTCCTCGTTTCCCAGCGCCGGCCCCATCGCGTCCCGCCCAGTCCGCAGGTTCTCCAAAACGTCGCTTCCCAGCACAACCACGGTCCGCGCTGCGGCACCCAGCGGATGCGCCACCTCCCCCATCGCCTCGAGGGGAGTGTGCGCGCGACACACCGCATACAAGGCGTCCAGTCGCAGCGCTACGTCGGCCCCGGTGCGGCCTACCAAAATGACTCGCACGCGGCTTTCAGAATGTTGTTTGACAGGCAGTTCCATCTGAAACCGTTAATCCCCTCTGCGCCAAATTACGAACCAAATTGCCAGCCAAGATGCGAGCCATGTTCTTCAGCAGACGATACGGCCGTTACGCCCAAACAGTTCAACGTCCGAGAGTAAACCGTTTAGCGTCCCCGCAGAGGCTCGTCCGACAGCAGCATCGCCAGTTCGGCGTCCGACAGCAGCGAAGGCGATGCCTTCGCCACACCCGCCGCCGCCTCGGAACCTTCGCCCGCCAATCGCAACTTCGGCGGCCCTATTGGCACCCGGGACGCCGAAACCGCCCGAGCGGCAACATTCGCGCCAGTCGCGGGCGATGGACTCCCAAAGAGAGGCTTCGGCTGTGCGGATTCAAACGGAGTTGGCGCCGGTTCATACGGTCGTAACCGCGGCGACGAGGCGGAATCAAAGGCCCACACCACCGTCCGCATCCCGTGGCGGTGAATCAGTCGCCATACGTCGCCCGCCGCCGGCACCCGCCGCGGCTCAACCACCAGCAGCATCGACGCCCCAACGACTCCCTCGGCGATCCCGCGGCAGTCGAGCGTCACCTGCGCGAAGGCCGCAAACTCTGACGTGGCCCGGGCCGAGATGTACACATTCTTTTTCGCGAGTGTTTCCAACAGTTCGCGGTCGACCACGATGCCGGGCGGATGCCAGACCACGCAGTGAGCCCGGGTCGAGACTCCGCTTCCAAGCGATCCGGTCGGGCTTGGCGGGAGTGGCTGTGCTTTGGGTTGGGCGTGGGGGTTGTGGTG
>CAZJXA010000283.1:0-3921 GCA_964549785.1 uncultured Phycisphaeraceae bacterium
TCTCGAACTCTCTGACTCTCACGGTTAACGCACCCGCCGATTTGACGCGGGGTTCCGGTCGCCTGGGGGCAATATCGCGTGCCATCGCAAACCGAGGCGATTTCGGCTCCCGGCAGTAGTGGTTGTGTCCGCCACCCTCCAGCGTTCTGTTCGATAAACCCACCGTCGATGACCGATATCGAACATCAACGATTGATGTCCTTTGTTTTGCCGGTATAATGGTGTTCGATGATCTAGGAGATTGGTATTGAGTCGAACAAAAGCGTCGAGAACCTGGCTGGAACAGATCGCGGAGGCCGGATTGTCGGGAGATGCTCGGCGACTGGAGCTGGTGATCTTGAACGCTATCCGTTCGTTGCGGAAGTCCGAGCCCGATGTGAGCCACTCGCTCGGCGACTTGTTGGGCAAGCACGCAGACACGGTTTCCGGGATTCGGTGGCAACCCGCCGCGCCGCCGCCATCAGACACTGAGCAAGGGATGGCGCTGGTACGGCTGACGAACCCCGAAGATGCGCCTGCTCCGATACTGACGCCGGATGTCGCCAATGCAGTCGAGCAGTTCATCGCGGAACGCAAAGGTGCAAGCAGGTTACTCAAGGAGGGCTATTCCCCGCCGAGCTCGGTCCTGCTCCTCGGAGCACCGGGAACCGGAAAGACCATGCTGGCTCGGTGGCTCTCAAGCCAACTGGGGCTCCCGCTCGTCGTGCAAGATCTCGCAGTCTCAATATCGAGCCTGCTAGGCAAGACCGGGTTCAACCTTCGCCGCACCCTCGACTACGCACGAGCGAATCCGTGCCTCCTCCTACTGGACGAGTTTGACGCGATTGCAAAGCGTCGTGATGACTCAACTGAGCTTGGAGAACTCAAACGCATCGTCAACGTGCTGCTGAAGGAGCTCGAAGACTGGCCATCACACTCAGTCTTGGTGGCGGCCACCAACCACCCTGAGCTTCTTGATCCGGCGATCAATCGCCGTTTTCAACTGATACTCCGATTGCCGCTGCCAGGTGCTGAGGAAAGAGCAGCCATCATGCTCCGTGCCGCGGGCCGACTCGCCGAGGACTTGCAGCCAAGTCTACTTCGTGCGTGTGGTGAATCCCTCTCCGGTTTTTCGGGTTCCGACATCGAGCGGATCATGCAGGCAGCCGCTCGGCGTCACCTGTCGCGTGACACCCCAATATCCGAGGCGCTCGTCTCCGAGGTGCTGTCCAATGACGACGACTCCAGCTCGCGTGATTCCCTCGGCTCATTGATTCGCGCCTTGCGCACAAGTGGCACCATGACCGTGCGTGATATCGGCACGCTGGTCGGTCGCAGCCCGTCCACGGTGCAGCATCACCTGAAAAAGGAGCCTTCGCATGGCTAGTACGCAACGACGCCTAATCCTCGGAAACGGCGAGCAGTACGTTCAGCCCTTGGCGAAGATCTTCACAGGGCGCACGCCCGAGCCGCCGAGAAGTTACGCCGAAGCAAGGGACGCGATTCGGCAGGGCATTGAATCGGCATTGAACCTATTCTCACGGCTTCCGGCGAAACACCGGTTGCCTGATGAAGTCGTCGCTTGCCTTCGGCTCCATCCTGATGCGACCGCGAAGTCCTATGACCCCGCATCGCTCTTTGACGATTCTCCGCAACTGCGAAAGATCGGCTCCAGAAACTACAAGCAGAACCTGGACAGCCTCACGCCGACCAAGCGCATCCGCAAGCTGAAAGAGGCCAAAGAGACTGCCACAGAGGGGCGCATGGTATTCGTGCAGAGCTCGCCCCAGGGCTTTCGGCAGTTTCTGGCGCAGCTTGATCGTCCTGAGTCGAGGGTTCCCAAGCTCGTTCAGGCTGAGCTCCGACGTGTGGAGCGATTCGACCTGCTTGAACCCGGCGAGCGGATCGTCGGATTTGACACCACATGGAAAAAAGGCCGTGTCGAGCTGGTGTTCCATCCATCTCGTTTGAGCACGCAGAAGCAGCTCGAGTTCGTGTATGGACTCTTTGACGACACCGGCGTCGAACCTGAAGGTCGTCAGGTCCGTGCGTATCCCGACGGCCCCACGTTCGTTTCTTGCCGACTCAATTCTCACGCGCTCGCCGCTCTGCGAGATGTCAATCCGCTTCGATCAGCCCACCCGCTGGTGTTTGGCGGACTCGCCGACCTGCGGAATGCACCCACGGCGCAGGCACCCAAACCGCCTGCGGCTGCGTCACGGTCAACGATCAAGATTGGCATGTTTGACGGGGGCGTCGATCTTACGGTGCCGCATCTTCAGGGCCATGTTGAAGAGGACGTGGCTCTCTCGATTGGCACTCCCTCCCACGCCACCGCTGTCGCGCACGGAACGGCCGTTGCGGGCGCACTGCTGTATGGAGCGCTCAATCCTCACGCGGCCTCCGCACGCCTTCCATCACCTCCTGTGTCCGTGGTGAGTTTCCGCGCACTCCCCACGTCGAGTACAACGGACATCGACTTGTACGAGTCGATTGACGTCATTGAGCGAGTCGTCCCGGCCCGAAAGGACATCAAGGTCTACAACGTCAGCTTTGGACCCAAGGGCCCGATTCTCGACGACACGATTTCCCGTTTCACATACACGCTGGACGCTCTTGCTGTTGCGCACAAGGTTGCATTCGTGAATGCGGCGGGCAACGACGGCGATGTTTCTGGCCTGGATCGCATCCAAGCTCCGTCGGATGCTGTTCACGGGCTTGGCGTGGGTGCGTTCACGCGAACCAACGGAGGCAGACAGATTGCGGATTACTCGTGCAAGGGTCCCGGCCGGGAGTGCGGAAAAATCAAACCCGATGTGGCCGGGTTCGGAGGGTGTCCGCTTTCGCCCATTCACCTAATCTCCCAGCGTCATGGAGAGAGGGTGCTGTCGTGGGGCACGAGCTTTGCGTCTCCGCTTGTCGCCAGAGTTGGCGCTCTAGCTGCTGATGCATTTGATCGAAGCACTCCCTTGCTCGCACGAGCTCTGATCATTCATGGCGCGACACATCCTGATGGAGCTCCTGATCACCTCATGGGACATGGATGTGCTCCAGAGGATGTTGAGGAGGTGCTTGGGTGCGATGCCAATGCGGTCACCGTCGTATTCCAGAGCGATATCGTGCCGACGAAGTCCGTGCGGTTGCCAATCCCGTGGGCCGACGCGATGTCGAGCACCGGCAAGGTTCGTGTTCGCTGGACGGTGGCAGGATTGTCACCCATTGACCCGAACCATCCCTCCGATTACACGTCGGGCTGCCTTGAAGATACGTTCTATCCGCACGGCAGGAGATTTGCGTATTTCAAACCCAAGACCAATCTCCGTAAGGTGCTTGATGCAGAGTCTGACAAGACGGAGATCGCCAAGCTTCTGAGCCAAGGGTGGAAGCGACCTGCGCTCCCTCAGACGGAGAGCGGGAACAACTATCGCACCGAGTCGGATAGGCGGGCCATCGACTGCCAGTGGGAGCCTCTTGTACGACGAGAGGTCAGCAAGAACGCTTCCAGCATGTTTCAGCCATTCCTCACACTGCACGCCATCGGGCGCAACAACGTCCCCGCCCGCTTTGACTACGCAGTCGTGATCACCGTGAGCGTGCCGAAGTACCACGGCGACCTCTACACGGATATCCGCACAAAATACCCGGCACTCGCTCCAATCAGGATTCGCACGGAGGCGGAGCTCAGGGTGCAGATCTAAAAGCGCCCACCCGATTGGTGATGCCATGCCGTCTCACAAACTCCGTTAAATTCGGTTTGAAGTGACTTTGCCGCCACGATCGGAACGGTTCGCGTAGATGGTGGTTGACGCCCCGCTGAAGGGCGGCCCAACCCCATTGCTGACCCGCCGCCGCGGGCCACGCGCACGGACGCACCCATGACGATCGATCCCGACGAGGCGGTCGAGCGCGATGATCTCGCGCCGACCAAGCGACTGCACATCA
>CAZJXA010000284.1:0-3914 GCA_964549785.1 uncultured Phycisphaeraceae bacterium
TACTAAAGGCCCGCCCGCACTCCTCGCGATCTTCGTCGCCGCCTACGGCGGCATAGCCCTGTGGGCCGCGTGTTCGCCCGATATCCCGGCCAGCGTTCCACCACGACGAATCGCGCTCGGCGGGCTGCTCGGCGCACTGGTCATCCTCGCACTGACGTGGGTTCTCCTCGGCAGTGCCAAAGACCCCGTGGTCGCGGCTCAACTCAATCATCCCGTCGGCTGGCCGCTGCTGGCCGGCATCGGCGCCGCCCTCGGCATTCTCGGCGCCCGTGTCACACTCCGTCCGCGTGCTCTTGCCCTTTGGCGGGCACTCACCCGCACCCACTTCCTCATTGTCCTGGGCGTGCCGGTGGTCGCTCTCCTCGCGTGGGGCCGCATCGTTGGTTCCCGGATCGGCCCCGCCGCCGCCGCTGCCTGGGCCAACAAAGAGACCGAAGACAACCTCAATATTCTGGTCCCTGAATCGCCCCTTAAGAACCTCGAGGCCATGTCCTACGGAGTCGGCTTGGGCTCGCTCGCCGCCATGCTTGCCTTGGTCTGGATCTTCCGCCGCAAGCCCAGGTTCGACCCCGGCTGGTACATCGTTGTCGCTTGGCTCGGACTTGGATTCGCGGCGTTCTCGATCCTCGGTAAGGGCATCGCCCGGTACCTCACGCCCCTCTGGCCCGGCGTCGCCCTGTTGGGCGGATTGTGGGTCGCCTATCGGCTGGGACTTCACGGCCGATCGTGGCTTGTCGGCCGCCGCCTCCGCGTTGCGCTCGGCCTGGCGTTCGCCCTCCTCGGGCTCGCCCAAGGCTGGTGGTACGGCTTCGGCCGGGAGCAATTTTCCGGCGGCCGCAGCCCGCGGGCCCTCGTCCGCGAACTCCTCGATTCCGGGATCCAGCCCGACCGCCTCTCCACTTATCAATACTACAACTCCGCCCTCGACTACTACGCGGGCACCCGCGTCCAACCCATCGGCGTCACCGGTCTGCGTGAACTCACCCAAGGCGGCAAAACCTGGGACCTCTCCGATCTCCGGGCCGACCTCCGGCTCAACGGCCCGCGCGTCATGCTGGTCCGAACCCTCCCCACTCGCCGCAACAGCGGACTTCCCATCGACCAGTTGCAGGCCGACGGGTTCCTCCTCGAGCCCATCGCCACCAGCGCCCGCTTCACGATCGAGAACGGCCGCGTTCCCATGGTCCCGGTCCGCATTTCGCTACCCGATCGGTGACGACGATGCGAACGAGCTCGGAGGCTCGGGGACGAGGTCGTACCACCCCTTCGAGTTTACCCGGACCCGCTGGCACGGGTTTCCCGGCTCGTGATCGAGTACCAGCAGCCAGTCGTTGGTCGCGGCCTCGTGCAAAAACCAGTTCCGCGTCACGGCGCTGGTATAGGGCTCCACGTCGTAGGCGAGGCTGTACGCCTGCCCCACATGGTTCACCGTCGGCAGTACATCCGGAGTGAACACCACCGTCCGTCCGCGATCGTCGGTGAACCGGACCGCCTGCTGCCCCCAGGTGTGCCCCGGCGTCAAAAACACAAAGACGCCCGGCAACCCCGGCAGCGGGCTCTCCCGGTACGGCAACGACGAGAATGGCAACTCGCTTCGTCCGGGGGTGTAGTCCCACGCGAACGGCGGGGCCGAGTCCACTGTGAAAATCCGCCCCGCGATCGGCTCGACGTGGTCGCGGAAATACGTCCGCGTCATCACGCTCCGGTTTGCAAGAGCATCGTCCCATTCGCGCTTCTGGGTGAAGATCACCGCGAAGGGGAACGTCAGTTTCACTCCATGATCGGGCCGAGAACCCGCCATCCCCGAGGCTGCTCCGATCCAGTCCGCCGCTTCCCCCGCGTGGGCCAGACGCGTCAGCCCGCCGGCGTGATCAAAGTGCAGGTGGCTCACCACCACCGCGCCGATCTCGTCGGGCTTCCGCCCCGTCGTCGCGAGGGCCGTCAGCACCGTCTCGCCCGACATCGCGAACAACTCGCGGCTCTTCTCATCCAACTTATCACCCGTCCCGGTCTCGATAATCGCGAACCGGCTCCCCCCGCCCACCGACGGCGCTGGATGCTCGTCATCCACCAACGGTTCGTCCGATACGCGCTCGAGCAGCAGGCAGTTGTGGTGAACGTCGATCCGCCCACGGTCGTCCGCGGGCACCGAGCGCGACCACACCGTCCGAGGGATCAATCCGAACATTGACCCCCCGTCGAGCCGAAACGACCCCGCCCGCAGCAGCGTCCAGCGGTAGCGGGCATCGGATGAAAACGGGTCGGAGGGGGTGTTTATGGGAGTATTCACGAGGGAGAGAGCGTAGGTTGACGCCACCCGAACACGCCGCTGGCGAAAATCTGAATGGACCCTCAACCGTGGTTCTCGGTCGGTCGATGATGGAAGCGGAGAAACCGCCCATGAGTATCCCGTTTATCCCGAGCGGCCCCGCCCACGAACCACCGATCACCAGCGAGTTCGCGAACGACCCCGACATGAGTGAACTCGTCGATCTCTTCCTCCACGAACTTCCGGCCCGCGTTCGGGCCGCTTCCGAGGCCTGGATTTCCGCCGACTTCGTCACCGTCCAGCGGCTTGCCCACCAACTCCGAGGCTCCTCGGCAGGATACGGCTTTCCGCTCCTAGGTGTCGCCGCGGGCCGTGTGGAAGATGCCATGCGGATCTCCGACGGCGACGCGTTTGCCGCCACACCCGAGCTTCAGACCGTTTTCGCGTCTTTCCAACACATCGCGGCACGCGTGATGGCGGGAGGAGTTCGCAAGGCCGCCTAGCAGGGGCCAAGCGACGACTCGAAACCAACCGATGGCGAGCATTCCTCCACAGGTCAGCATCATCGAGGACGCGAAACCGCTCGTCCTGATCGTTGACGATTCCGTCGACGTCCACCGCCTGCTCCGGACACGCCTGAATCAGGAAGACCTTACCTTTGCCGGGGCTGAGTCGGGCGAAGCCGGCATCGAGATGGCGATTCGCCTCCGCCCGGCGGTCGTCCTGCTCGACCTCAACATGCCCGGCACCGACGGCTTCGCCGTTCTGAAACGTCTCAAGGATCATCCCGCCACCAGCGCCATCCCGGTCCTCATGCTGTCGGGCCACCGCGATCAGGATGCGAAAGTCCGTGCCTTCGATCTGGGGGCCGTGGATTACATCACCAAGCCTTTCGACTTCACCGAACTCCGCGTCCGCATGCGCTCGGCCGTCAAGATGCATCAACTCGTTCAGATGCTCGCCCAGCGGGCTCAGATTGACGGGCTCACCGGGTGCTGGAACCGCGCCTTCTTCGATACCCGCTGGGCAGAGGAGACCAGCCGCGCCCAGCGCCACGGCCACGCCCTCTCCATGGCCATGCTCGACGTCGATCATTTCAAGTCCATCAACGACACCTACGGACACCCCGCGGGCGACGCCGTGCTGCAAGGGGTCGCCAAAATTCTTGAGCGCGAATGCCGGACCAGCGACTTTGCCTGTCGCTATGGCGGTGAAGAGTTTGTCCTCGTCATGCCGGACACGCCGCCCGAGTCGGCGGCCCACGTCTGTGAACGCATCCGCGCGGCGATGGAAGCCGCCGTCTGGCCCCGTCACCCCGAGCGGGTCGTCACCATCTCGATCGGTGTCGCCGGCGCCGGCGGCCCGGCCTCGGTGAACGCCGCCGAATGGCTCGAAACCAGCGACCGCTACCTCTACCGCGCCAAGCGCACGGGCAGAAACCGCGTGGAGGTGTGCGACCTTTCCAAAGAAACGATGGGCCGGCTGCGGGTCGCGGGGTAAGAAAGTCCATTCCGGGAGTCCGTGCGCACAACGACTGCTCCACAATCGAGCCGGTGCGGCTGTCGCCCGCGTAGGTTGATTGGCTTTTGGTTTGTGGGTGAGGTCGCATTGCGATGCGATGGCACCGCTTGAGCGGTTCCAATTC
>CAZJXA010000285.1:0-3881 GCA_964549785.1 uncultured Phycisphaeraceae bacterium
GATCTACCCGCTGCTGCCGCTGCCACGCCCTCCACCCAGCCCAGCGATGTCGCCGACGCGTTCAGCACGCCGACGAGAAACAGCGGCAGCAGCGGGTAGATCATCTCCCCCGAGACGTCGGCGAAGAGCGAGACCCAGCCGAGGATGATCACCGGACGCGGAAGCCGCCCTGCGCGGGGACCGGATGGCCCACGTGCGGGCGTGAGGGCGGTGTCGGGCGGAGTGTTCATGGGTCGTTTACGCAGGGCTTTCCGAAGCGAGCGGACGCTTCATGGCGTACCCGTCCCGTACACCCGGCCCGCGATCAGCGACCCCAGCCACACGCCGATGAGGCTCAGGGCGACGCTGCCGAGAACGTACAGCCCCGCTCGGACCCACTCTCCATCGTGCACCAGCCCCAACGTCTCGCGTCCGAAGGCGGAGAACGTCGTGTATCCCCCGAGCACGCCGATGAGCACCGCGTCGCGCACTTCGGGGCGAACCTGCACCGGCCCGTACCACGCCGCGGCAAGGAACCCCATCAGCAGGCACCCCGAGATGTTGACGAGCATCGTGCCCAACGGGAACGTCGGCCCCCACCAGTTCTGAACAACCCCGCCCAGCCAGTAGCGCACCACGCCTCCCGAGCCAGCTCCGAGGAAGATCATCGTGAGTTTGAACATGGCCGCCGACTCCTGCCAGGTTTACGACACGCGCACGCGGGGCACGCCGCCCGAGTAGGAGTCATAAGGTCGCCGCGTTCTGGGTGGGGCACGCGCGGGCCGGTTGGAGGCGGACTCCATCGCCACGGTCATTGTACTTTGTCGGAGCCGCACGCGGCGGAAGCAAACCCTCTTTCGAACTGGCAATGTCGATCGACGGCTCACCCCGTGATATACCGCGTCTGTGCCTCTACACTTTGTGTCGATGCCCAGGTTCAACACCGCCATCCATCGGCACTCTTTTGATCGCTTCCTGCGTTCGCCGGTCGCTCGCTGTGTCATGGCGGTTGTCCTGATCCCGATGATGGTGATCACCGCCTTCGGGGGGACAACGTTTCTCGCCCACGCGCACATTGGCCACGGGACGCACCTGCATGCAGTCGCAACCCGCGACGCGGACCGGTTCTGCGCTGAGCAGCACGACGCCCTGCATGCGAGCGGATCAGCGGACCACGACCACAAACCGGCCGATACAGACCACAACCACGACTTTCCCAGTCCGGTCGAAGAACCGGAGGGGCTCGTCATCACCATTCCGGACCACGAGATAGTGGCCCCTCGCGGCGTCGATGTGGCGTCCGTACTGAAGGCGGTTCAGGTCGTTCAGTTCCCGACCTCGGTCCTTTGGGAAACACCGGACATCGCCGAAGTGATCGGCTCCCCTGGTGGCGCAAGTCTCCCCGGTCCGCGCCACCTGTGCGCGCTCTCCGCGGGCCAGCGCCTCGTGCGCACCAGCCGAGCCCTGCTCATCTAGGTTCTCTCCACGCGCACTCGATAGCGACGTTGCGCCGGCCTCGGCGCGACGAACGCGGCGTTGCGTTGGTACGTCCCAGGCCCGCTCGCATGGTCCAGGCCTGACCCGAAGCAGGACCTCCCTTTGAATATCAATTGTTTGTCGCGGCTCGAAGCCCGTGTGACGCGGGGCCACGGCGGCACACACGGGATTTTGGCAGGACCCGCCCAGGCCCACGGGCAATTTCCAGAACCCGGCGGCGGATTCATCCGCGCCTCGTTGAAGGACACCGAACATGAACATACCCGCCATGCGACACTTGTTATCCCCCACTACGGTGTTCGTGCTGGCAGCCGTCGCGGTCGCCATCCTGCCCCTCGGATGCGAGCGCAAGAACGATGACAAGCCGGCCACCGGCACCAGCGCGGCCGCGGCAGGGATAACCAACCGGGTTGACATTAACGCTTCCGTGCGCCAGAACCTGGGCATCACCTTCGCCAAGGTCGAGACCCGCCAGGTCGCCCGCACGCTCCGCGTCCCCGGTCGGTTCGAGCTGATTCCGACGGCCCGCCGCGAATACCGGGCAATCGCGCCCGGTACGGTGGAACTGCTCGTGCGGCAGTACGAGAAGGTGGAGGCGGGTACGCCCCTGTATCGGCTTGACTCGCCGCGCTGGCGCGAGATGCAGAAGGAACTCGCCGACGCCGAGGCATCGGTCAGGCTCGCTCAGGCCGCCAACGACAGCATCGCGCCACTCCTTGCCGCTCACGAGGCGCACCATAATGAGATCCAGAAGGTGGTGGACCTGTGGACGGTGCGTGTTGCATCGCTCGACCAACTCATGACGGCCGGCGGTGCTCGCAGCGAGGAGGTTGCCCAAGCCCGGGCCGCGATGGCCAGCGCCCGCTCGGACTTGGCCGAGACGCTCGAAACCGAGGCCGAATTGCTCGCGCGCAAATCGCAGAGCGCCGCCTTGCTCGATGCGGCGCGATCGCGCCTCGCCTTTCTATTCGAGGCCGCCGCTTCGCTCGCGGGCCTGAGTGCGACCGACCTGCAAGCCCCATCGCCATCTGACCCGCCAACCGACCCAGCAACACCCCGATGGCGCACGCTCGATGGGCTCGAGGTCCGCGCGATAACTCAAGGCGTTGTTGAGAGTGTCGGCATCGTCAGCGGCGGCGTGGTCGACCAGCACGCCGCCGTGCTCTCGACGGTGCAGCCCGACCAGGTTCGATTCCGGGCCGTGGGCCTTCAGAGCGACCTGCCGCGGCTGGCGGACGGGCAACGGGCTAGCGTGGTTCCGGCGCAGGCGAATCCCGGCACGGGAGGCGGCGAAACAATCGCGCCGCTGGCCCCGCTGTCTGGTACGCTCACGCTCGCGCCCACGGCCGACCCAGAGCGTCGCACCGTCGAACTCATCCTCGCTCCGGCCGACGGTGCTGCTTCGCCTATCTGGGCAAAGGCGGGCGTTTCCGCGTTCCTTGAGGTTGTCACGAGTGGAAGCGGTGGAGAGGAACTCGCCATCCCGCTCAAGTGCGTTGCACGCGACGGGACGCAGGCGATCATCTTCCGACGCGACCCGGCCGATGCGGACAAAGCAATCCGTATGGAAGCAGACCTGGGCCTCGACGATGGCCGCTGGGTCGTCATCAAGAGCGGCGTGGCCGAGGGCAACGAGATCGTCCTCGACGGCGTGTACCAGTTGATGGTCGCCACCAGCGGCAGCATCACCAAGGGCGGGCACTTCCACCCCGACGGGACGTTCCACGAAGGCGAAGATTAATCACCGACCGCAGGACACCTCATGCTCAAGCACCTGATCTCATTCTCGCTCAAACACTCCACGCTGGTGGTGCTCATCGCCGCCGCGCTGGTGGTCTACACCCTCGCGCGGCTGCCGAAGATGCCGGTGGACGTGTTCCCCGAACTCAACGCCCCCACCGTGGTCATCCTCACCGAGGCGGGCGGCCTCGCGGCCGACGAGGTCGAGCAGTACGTGACATTCCCGCTGGAATCATCGGTCAACGGGCTACCCGGAGTTCGCCGCGTGCGGAGTGCCTCGGCGATCTCGCTTTCGCTCGTATGGGTCGAGTTCGACTGGGGGACCGACATCTACCGGGCTCGGCAACTGGTGAGCGAGCGGATGACGGGGGTAAAGGGGTCGCTGCCGCCGGGTGTGGACCCGGTGATGACGCCGATCTCCAGCATCACCGGCGAGATCATGCTGCTGGCGATCTCCTCGCCCGACAAGACAGTGAGCGACCTAGATCTTCGGGCCTATGCAGAGTTTGACCTGCGGAACAAACTGCTGGCGATCCCCGGCGTCTCGCAGGTTTCGGCCATCGGCGGCGAGTTGCCCGAGTACCAGATCAACGTGAAGCAGGACCGCCTGGCGCTCTACGGCCTGACGATCCAGGACGTGGTCGAGGCCGCCCGCAAGGCCCACA
>CAZJXA010000286.1:0-3835 GCA_964549785.1 uncultured Phycisphaeraceae bacterium
CTCCGAGGCCGAAGTCGATCTCGGAGCCGGTGACGGCCAACCCGATTTTCGCGGCGATGGCTTCGGCCTCGGAGGCGGAATCGGCCTCGATTATTTTGCGGGCGGTTTGCCCGGTGACCTGATCCGTTCCGTGGACGATGTATCGCGTGGGCATGAGGGGGTTGTTCCGAATGGAAGCGGGACGGTTTCCTAGAGGGGTGCCCGGCGCCGGGCGACCACGACGCGGTTCAGATTTTCAAAGTCTTTCAGGACGACGGTTTCGGTGAGGAGGGGATGGGCCTCGGCGAGGGTACGGGCATCATTCGCCTTCGCGTCGGCGACCTCGACGAGCAGGAGGGCACCGGGTTTGAGGAGGCGCGGCGCACCTTCGAGGAGCGGCCGGATGAGGGCGAGGCCGTCGGGCCCGGCGCGGAGGGCGATGTGGGGTTCGTGATCCTTGACGTTGGGCTCAACCGCGTCCCACTCATCGTCGGGGATGTAGGGGGGGTTGCTGACGAGGTAATCGAGGCTGTGTTCGCCGGCGGTGGCGGGGAAGGCGGCGAGGGGAGCCAGGAGGTCTCCGGTGAGGAAGTCGATGCGGTCGGCAACCGAGTGCTTGGCGGCGTTCTCCTGGGCCAGGGCGAGGGCCTGGGGGCTGATGTCGGTCGCGACCAAGCGGGCCAGCGGCAGGCGTTTGGCGAGGGTGACGGCGATGATGCCAGAGCCCGTACAGACGTCGGCGATCAGCAGGCCTTCACCGGTCTGGTTGCTGGGGCCGTGGGCGGCGCGGTGGTGCTGGAGGACGTACTCGATGATGGTTTCGGTGCTGGGGCGGGGGATGAGGGCGCGGCGGTCGGTCTTGAACTCGGCACCGAAGAACCAGCCGGAACCGACGAGGTATTGGACGGGTTCGTGCTTGAGGGCGCGGCCGACCAGGTCGCGGAGCATGTCGCGCTCCATCGCGGAAGCCGGACGGTCGGCGTCGGTATAGAGGCGGAGGCGTTCGCAGCCGACCACGTGGGCCATGAGCATTTCGGAGAGCAGCCGGGGCTGGTCCAGCCCTTTGGCCGTGAACGACTTGGTCATCCAGGCGAGGAGTTTGCGGGTGGTCCAGGCTTCGGTGACGGGTGGCGACATGAGGGGAGGGGGCGATTGCGGGTGTGGATCGGGAAGATCGGCACGACCGATCGGGAGGACGGAGGGGCGCGACCGAACGCGAAGGATACGTCCCGGGCGTTGGGGAGCGGGCGTAGAGTGGGCGTGAGCGTGAACAGCGATCGACGAGATTCCGCGTGGGACCATCTCGATATCGCGTATACCACGATCAACCTCGCGTTTTTGAAGCCGGGGGAGACGGCGGAGCAGGCCCGCGCGCTTGCCCGAACACGGGCCGTGGCGGAATGCTTCCAGTGCCTGACCGACGGAACGCCGATCGAGCGGCGGTCGCTGGCGCTGCGGACGTTGGCCGCGGATGTGCAGGAGCGTCGCGGCATGTGGACGCACCGCAACGCGACGCTGGGGCCGGTTCTTGTGCGTTTGGCCGGGTCTCCGGTGGTGCTGATCGCGGCGATCGCTTTGGGGCCGATCACGGGCGTCGTGCTCGCCTGCGCCGGGATGCGCTGGCTGGCGTTGGTCGCGACGCTGACGCTGGTTGCCGCGCTGGTGTGGCCGATCATCCGGCTGCGAAAAAACGCGACCACCTCGGGCCGCGTTCTGACGTTTACGGTCTGTCCGGACTGCAACTACATGCTGGGAAATCTGCGGTCGGCGATCCCGCCCGAGCACGACGCGAGGTTCTGGCTGGGACCGGAGCACTGCCCGGAGTGCGGGAGTTGGTGGCCGATGGTTCCGCCGCCGATGGTGCGATGAACGGTTGGCTACTTGCCGTCGAACCAGTTGGGGGCGATGTGGGCATCGGCCTTGAGCGGGACGCGGAGCGACATGGCGGCCTCCATTCGTGCGACGATAAGGTCGCGGGCCTGCTCGGCGACGGCGAGGTCGGCTTCGAAGACGAGTTCATCGTGGATCTGGAGGAGCATGTCGACGCCCGCGATCTCGGGCGGATTGCCGTTACGGCGGTGGGAGGCTCGGGGGCAGAGGCGGGCGTGGAGGTCGATCATCGCGATTTTGATGAGGTCTGCCGCGGAACCCTGCACGACGCTGTTGATGGCGATGCGTTCGGCGAAGGCGCGGCGGGAGGGGTTGGTGGAATCGATATCGAGGATGGGGCGACGCCGCAGGAGCATCGTTTCGACGTAGCCTTTGGCCCGGGCCTGTTCGATGCATTCCTGCAGGAACGTGGTGATCCCGGAGAAGCGGCGCTTGTAGCCGTCGATGATGGCCGCGGCCTCTTTTTCACCGATCTTGAGCCGGCGGGCGAGGCCAAAGGGCGTGACGCCGTAGACGATGCCGAAGTTGACCATCTTGGCGCCGTTGCGCTGCTCGCGGGTGACGGCTTCGGGGGGGAGGTTGTGAATCTGGGCGGCCACGGCGGTGTGGATGTCCTGGCCCAACTCGAAGGCTTCGATGAGGGCCGGGTCGCGGGAAAGGTGGGCGAGGAGCCGCAGTTCGATCTGCGAATAGTCGGCGGTGACGAGCGTCTTGCCGGGGGCGGCGACGAAGGCCCGGCGGATGTCGCGCCCCACCTCGGTGCGGATCGGGATGTTCTGGAGGTTGGGGTCGCTGCTCGCAAGTCGCCCGGTGACGGCGACGGTCTGGTTGAAACTGGCGTGGATGCGGCCCGTGGCCGGGTGAATGGCGTCCTTGAGGGCCACGAGGTAGGTGCTGACGAGTTTGCTGAGCTGGCGGTACTCGAGGATGAGCCCGGGGATGGGCGTCCGGATCGCGTCGTCCTGGGCGAGTGATTCCAGTACCTCGGCGTCGGTGCTGAAGCCGGTCTTGGTGCGGCGCTGGCCTTTGATACCCAGCCCGGGCGGGTCGTCGGTGGGCTTGTTGAAGAGGGCCGCGGCGAGTTGTTTGGGGGAGTCGGGATCGACGCCGCGGTCGAGCGCTCCGACAAACTCGTTGGTGAGTCGTTTGAGCAGTTCGTCGATCAAGAGTTGCAGGCGGGCCCGCTGGCGATCGAGCTCTGCTGCGTTGACGGTGATGCCGTTCCATTCGAGTTCGGCCAGCACCTCCACGAGGGGCATCTCGATATCGGCCAAAAGGCTTTCAAGCCCCATGGCCCGGAGCTGCGGCATGAAGGTGTCGCGGAGTTGCAGGGCGACGTCGGCGTCCTCGGCGGCGTAGGTGGTGGCCGCGGCGAGGGGGACGCTGTCGAAACACCGTTGATGCTTGCCGGTGCCGATGAGTTCGGTGATCGAGATGTTGGTGCGGTTGAGGAGCGAGAGCGCGAGAGCGTCGAGCGAATGGCTGCTGCGGGAGGGGTCGGCGAGGTAACTGGCGACCATTGAGTCACACGAGCCGCGTGCGGTGAGGCCGCCCAATTCGACGCCCGCGTTGCGGAAGACCAGCAGGTCGTACTTGAGGTTGTGCCCGCACTTGGGCCGGGCGTGGTCTTCGAGCAGCGGGCGGAGGGCGTTGAGGACCGTGGGTTCGTCGAGGTGGGCCGGCAGGTCGGGCGAGCGGATCGGGATGTAGCAGCCGGTGTGGGCCGCGACCGCGAGTGAAATGCCGCAGAGGAGGGCGTCGCGGGGGGCGAGCGAGGTGGTCTCGGTGTCGATCGCGAAACTCGGGGCAGCGCGGAGGGCGAGGACAAGAGCGGCGAGTTCGGCGGGCGTGGTGACGGAGCGGTAGTCACCGGATTGGGCTTTGATCGGCTCGTTCGTCGCGCCTGGGAGATCATCGAACAGACCGGGACCAAAGTTGACTGGGGCGGGAGCGACGCGTCGGGCGG
>CAZJXA010000287.1:0-3774 GCA_964549785.1 uncultured Phycisphaeraceae bacterium
TCTGCGGAGTCGCGTCGGAACACGGCGACGACATCCTCGACGGGCACCACAAAGAGCCGATTGTCTCCCTCAAAGTCGACCGGGATGGCCTGCTTGGGGTTGAAGAGCACGCGGTCGTAGCGGGAAAGCGGGTAGTCGGCGTCCTTTTCGACATGGGCGGAAATCGCGACAATCCGTCCGGTGATGGTCGGTATCTCAACCTTGTCGGGCAGGTGGAGGCCCGATTTGGTCTGCTTCTTGTCTTGGTCCTTGCGGATGAGGACCCGCTTGCCCAACGGCTCGACAACTTCGAGTTTCCCGGCGGGCGATTGACCTCGTGGTTCTGACTTGGACATCGTTTGATGGTAGGTACGTAGCGCCCAAGGGTCGGCGAGCGACGTCTACGGTTGCACCGCAAGAGCGGTCACCCGCCGCCTTCCTATAGGGAACTCCAGATTGATCGCTCAACTTAAGTCACTCATCATCGACGTCGAGGATTTCCCCAAGCCCGGGATCGTCTTCAAGGACTTCACGCCGCTGCTCGCCGACTCGCGCGGCCTGGCGCTGGCCGTCGAACTGATGGCCAACCCGTACCGAACCCAGGACGTGGACGTGGTGGTGGGGGCGGAGAGTCGCGGCTTCATCTTTGGAACGGCGGTGGCCCAGGCCCTGTCGGCGGGGTTTGTGCCGATCCGCAAGAAGGGCAAACTGCCGCGGGCCACCGCCCGGATTGAGTACGCCCTCGAGTATGGCACCGATTGTCTCGAGATTCACGCCGACGCCCTCCGGCCGGGTCAGCGCGTCCTGATCGTCGATGATCTCCTCGCCACCGGCGGCACCCTCGCCGCCGCCAGCGCCCTGGTTGGGGGCCTGGGTGCCCACGTCGTGGGGCTCACCGTCCTGATCGAGATCACGAATCTCAACGGGCGAAAACGTCTGGCAGGATTGGGCGACGTCCACGCGGTTTTGACGTATTAGGGATCCGTGACCGTGATCAGCGGCGACGGCGACCCAAGGCGAGACCGCCCAGGCCGAGGAGGGCGAGGGACACCGGGGTCGGAACCGTGAGGGTGCCGACGATGTTGTTCGCATCCCGCGCTGGTGCCGATGGCACTGGACACGGAGAACGCGGCGTATGCACGACCTTCAACCAAGCGCGGATGAGCCAGCATGGCATGGCATGGCATGGCCAAAAAGAAAAACCCCCTCCGGAGGTCGTCCGGAGGGGGCGAGTCATTCAAACGTAGCGGGTTTGAGGCCCGCCCTTCAAGACTGTCTCGGATGCCCCGCTTTCGCGGCTGGCCGGGAGTCCGAAGGATCCGCAACCGTGATTAGCGGCGACGGCGACCCATGGCGAGACCGCCGAGGCCGAGGAGGGCGAGGGACGCCGGGGCCGGAACGGTGAGGGTGCCGACGATGGTGTCGACGACGTTGGCGCGCTGCGCAAAGAAGGGAGAGGTGGTGATGACCCAGTCAGCGCCACGGCCCGCGGTTTCGTCGGCCGCGACGAAGCGACGCACGCCGTCGCGGGGGACGTCGAACGTGAGGACGCGGTTGGCCTGGTTGGTGGAGGTGTCGATGCCGAAGGTGAAGAGCTGGAGGTTGGTGAGGCCCAAGGTGGGGGCCAGGGTGTTGTTGGACCAGTTGATGGCGCGGCTGCCGTCGATGTTGTTCGAGCCCGCGCCGGTGCCGATGGCATTGGTCACGGAGAACGCGGCGTAACGGAGGGTCGAACCATTGAGGTGCGACGTGACGGCATCGGAGGTGCCGATGGTGGCAGCGCCGAAGGTGCGGCCGAGGGTCGGGGTGGCCCCCGGGCCGATGTCGTTGGCGACGCGAGAACGAGCGCGACCATTGACATCGAGGTCCGACAGCGGAATGGCCGTGTCGAGCGCCGGGTCAAAGTTGCTGATGGTCGGCTGAGCGCGGACGCCGTTCATGAACAGCGGCGTGGGGCCGTCGTTCTGGATGTACGAAACCAACACGCGAGCGAAAACCCGACCGGTGCGGGGGTTGTCGAGCGAGATGTCCAGGTTGTTCATCCAGTTGGTGCCGTCACGGGACAACTGAACATTGAACTGGGTGCTGGGGGGGGTTTGAGCCTGAGCAGAGGCCGCAAGACCCGCAACCACGAGAATAGAACCGATCAACTTCTTCATGACAATCTCCTCACAAAAGTCTTTTGATGGGTAGACCCGAACCCGCTAACGCTACAGAACGAACGACTCGTTCCTGACCCACGGTAAGAGTACACCATCCTGGCAAAACTGCAATACGATTTTGATAAGTGATTTTAAGTTTTTTGCCCGAGTTCACCAAAAGCGAACGCAAAAACCCAAGGAAAAACACTGAATCCGGAAAGGCCGAACGCTGCGCTAAATTCTTCTAGCACAGGGTTTTAGGCCGATTTCGGTAGGCACAATCGCGTCCCCCATTCGAGTCGCGCTCGTCTTTTATCAAGATTGTGCAAAGACGATCACGAGCACCAACTTCCAGCCGAACACGAGGAAATATTGGTCTGATAACTCGTCGTAAACCGCTCATCGCGCTCTGACGGTCCGGAAACGGCCCGGGATTGACTAGTCCAATCCCAGTGAAGTCCGCTTGACCGCCCATTCCGCCTGCTCACGCCGGTTTGACGACTCAATATCTCGTACCCGTTTCGTCCCGTTATCTGGGCGAGCCGAATGCGACGGCGCCGCCGACCCACGGATCGCCTCGATCTCCAAGCGGGTCAACCGCAGCGAATGAAGCTCATAGTCCCGCCAAGCCTCGACGCTCAGCGGCACCAGCGGCTCGATCAAGGCCAGCATGGCTCCCGCATATTCACGAATCTCCTGCTGGGCGTGGGCGTCCAACCGGAGCGACAGGAACCGCAGCACGTTGTGCAGGTCGCACTTCCAGTACCACTCGGTGTAGACATTGACGGGAAGTCCGATCCGGGCCATCTCGCGGGAGACGCCGCGTTCGGTGAGGGCCAGATACTGCTGATATAGAGTCTCGACTTGGTTGACATAGGCCAAAAAGTCTTCAGCCGTCTTGACCTGGTCCGCGTCCGTGATGTCGAAGTTCGCGTCGCCGCCCTGACGGTTGCTCGCCGATTGCTTGCGAATCGCGTCCATCGTGGGGATGTAGAAGCGGTCCGGCACAATCGAGTACCGCGCGGAATACTCGTTCACGCTTGCCGTGCGATGCCGGATCCATTGGCGGGCGATGAAAATCGGCATGGAGACGTGGAACTTGAACTCCACCATCTCAAACGGAGTCGAGTGCCGGTGCCGCATCAGGTAGCGGATGAGCCCGCGATCCTCCGAGACCTGCTTGGTCCCCTCTCCATATGACACGCGGGCCGCCTGCACCACCGCCTGGTCGCCGGTCTGGCCTTCGGGCACGAGACGGGGCATCGCATCGACGAGGGCAATAAAGCCGTGGTCGAGCACTCTGATCTCGTGGCGGGCGGCACCGGCCATGATGTCGCGGAACGGAACGTTCGGGGTGACCACGCGGGCGGCCGGAGCGAGAGCGGTTTCATCGGCCCCGGGTTGGTTCGGCTGGCTCATTGGGGCGAGAGTAGCGAGAATGTTGTCGGCACCACCGAACACGGGGACGCATGGGGAGAGATCGCGAGACGGGGATGGTCGGAGGTTTCCAAGGCTTCGGGGTTCGCGTCTTGCCGGGAAGAGTGGTTGGCCGCACCGGCGCTGGAAGCCAAGTGGGCCGCCGGCGAGTGGGGACGAACGGGCGACGGTGAGATCGGCGCTGGGCGCGGTGCGGGTGAGTTTGGGGCGGGAGAGC
>CAZJXA010000288.1:0-2242 GCA_964549785.1 uncultured Phycisphaeraceae bacterium
GATTCGCGACCCGCAGCGGTGGCTGCCGCGGATTTACCTTGCGGGCACACTGATCCTGATCGGGATGTATCTCGCGGTGAACGCGGCTTACATGTACGTTCTGCCGATCGACACGATCGCGGGGTCGGAGGCGGTTGCGGGCGACGTGATGACCAAATTGATCGGGGAGAAGGGCGGGCGCTTGGTCACGGCGGCGGTCCTGGTATCCACCGTGGGGGCCACTCACGCGTCCATCATCACGGGGGCTCGGGTGACGTTCGCGCAGGCCCGGGACGGCCTGCTCTTCCGGTTTCTGGCGCGGGTGAGCCCGAAGCACCAGGTTCCCGCCGTCGCGTTGTGGAGCCAATGCGCGTTGTCGTGCATCGCGGTGCTCTTCCTCGGGAGTTTTCAGAAACTGGCGGACGGGTTTGTCTTCACGATGTGGATTTTTTACGGCCTCGGTGGGGTGGCGATTTTCGTTCTGCGACGGGCACAACCGGATGTACCGAGGTCGTTCCGAGTGCCGGGGTATCCGGTGGTGCCGGCGTTGTTCGTGGTTGCCGCGCTCGCGATGACGGTGCTGACGGTGTGGTCGGATCGGGGCGAGCGATTTGTGAACACTTGGCCCTGGCTGGTGGTGCTGGCGGCGGGGTGGCCGGCGTTTGACTTGTGGAAGTGGCTGACGCGGAGGGACCCGGAGAAACCGTGGGGTTGACAATCGTGTACAATGTCCCTCGCGGCACCGGATCGCCCGTTCTGGGTTGATGTGGATGCCCTGCACGAACTCCGTCCGCCCGGGCGACGGCTTGAAGGAGCGGATCATGTCTCGCACGCGACGCGCGGCGTTCACACTCATCGAGTTGCTGGTGGTGATCGCGATCATCGCGCTACTCATCGGGATTCTGTTGCCCGCATTGGGGGCGGCCCGGAAGACCGGGCGGGTGACGGTGTGCACGGTGAACCTGAAGCAGTTTGGCACGGCCACGGCGAGTTACGCGGTGGATGCGCACGACCGGTTGTGGTCGTTCAGTTGGCAGGGTGGTCGGACGCTTCCGAGCAACTACGCCGACCTGTCGGGGGCCCGGGGAAGCGACTTGGAAGCCGCGAGCGCGCAGGCGGTGGACATCCTGCGTCGGCGGGCGGATCGCGAGGACATCGGTTTTATCGACAACTGGATTCCGCAGATTTTGTACAACCACCTCGTGCTGCAGGACTATCTGTCGCAGAAATTGCCGGAGAAAATGGTGTGCTGCCCGGAGGACAAGTTACGCCTGCAATGGCAGGCGGACCCGCTGGCGTTTGATCGGGGCGAGATCACGCCGATGGCCCCGGACCAAGGGGACAATCAGGGCAAGCGGTGGCCGTACTCAACGAGTTACGAGTGCATCCCGGCGGCGTTCACTCCGGATCGGGGCGACGGCCCGGGATACGGCTCGGTGACGCAGGCGGGGACACACCGGTACTACCAGTTCACATCGGAGAACACCAGCGGCATCTTCGGGCGCAGAAGGCTCACGGAAGTGGCGTTCCCCGCGGGCAAGGTGCACTTGTACGAGACGTTTGCCCGGCACTTCGGCAAGCAAGGGCTTTTTTATGCGTACCAGGACGCAAAGAACCCGCTGCTGTTCTTTGATGGGAGCGTACAGAACAAGCGCACGGCGGACTCGGGGCGGGGCTTCAACACGGGCAATCCGTCGCGGGTGTTCCCGATCCAGTTCAACTTCATCCCGGCCCGATGGGAAGAGCCGGTGCAGGGCGGCGGGTATTACCCGGAGCGTCAATCGACGCTGTTCGGCCATTACCGATGGACGCGGGGTGGATTGCGGGGGGTTGATTTTGGTGCGCCGGAGATCTCGACGCGGGATTGGCGGTAGGGCGGCTTCTGCTACGACCGGGAAACGCGGTTCACCGCAGGAGCCGCAGAGAATACATCGGTTCAACTCGATCGTGGGAAATTGTTTGATCGCCGCGCCTGCGGTGACTGCGATTTCGAACTCACGAGCCACATGTTTAACGGAAATTGATGCCGCGGGCGCCGTCGTCGACCGAGTTAAACGCAAGCGGAGCGGTGCCGCAATCGAGTTCATACTCCGGGAAGCCGGCGGGTTGTCCTTCAAAGGTCGAGGCCCGCGCAGCGTCGGCAGGTCGGACCACGCGGGCGTGGCCGTCCACGAACGCGGCGTTAAGCGCGTCCGGCATTCCGCTTGCGGGTTGCTGATTTCCGTGCATTGCGAAGAGTTCAGACATGCTGACCTTCTGGGAA
>CAZJXA010000288.1:2342-3771 GCA_964549785.1 uncultured Phycisphaeraceae bacterium
CCAAGTATCGTCGGGAGTGACTTCCTTGAGGAGTTCCGGGTGGGCCTCACTGGCGTGCGCGATCCAGCGAAACGCGGCACCGCCCCCTTCCGAAGTGTGAGCGATCGCCGTGAATGAGCCGCGTGAGACCGTTTGCTCATGGTCGATCACTCCCGCCAAGTACTCCTTCGCACGCGTTCGATCCACATCGTCGGTCTTGAAGATGAACCTGACTTTGGGCTCAATGATCTTCCACTCGGCGTCCGCGGGAGCAAGGAATCGATAGCCCGCCTCCCGAGAGGCGAGTTCCAAATAGGCGTTTGAACTTTCCTGAGCCCGGGCGATCAACTGAGCCCAGAGCGCTTCCGCCAGTTTCTCCGGCAACGGCACTTGCGGCACCTGTTTGCGCGATGAATCGGTGGGAGACTTCGCGGCGAGCAGGATGGCGCTTTCGAGCGCCGCCCGAGCGCGTTCCGAGTCGTCGGTGAAAGAGGTCGTTGGCAGGTTGCGAAGGAAGCGCGCTTGGTGGTCCAGAACGTCATCGATGGGAATCGGCCCGATATGGGTTCGGGCGTCGATCCCGGGCGGAGCCGCGCGATTGACGTGCCGCCAGATGAAGAAGAATACAACAAGCACCAACGCGCCGACCAGCCCCGTGAGCGGGCCGCCTTCCTTGGTCACTTGAGGTATATCCATCGGAGAAACACCCAAAGACTTCCTTCAACCGCTCCCGGCGGAGGAGCGCACGCACCGGTTTCCAACAACGCCGGGGAACTCGATCCAGACGATGTCGCCGGGATTCACGGGGTTCACGGGATTCGCCTGATTCACTGGATTCCCGGAGCGCCCGCGGCTTCATCGCTCGAACGTTCCGCCTGTTGAGCGGAGAAGGCGGTGCGGACGGCCAGATCGTCTTCCGACCAGTCGTCACTGACGTGAAGCGGTTCTTCCGACGGTGCAAGATCGTCGATGATGAGCCTAACGAGTTGCAGTCGCTCGGCGGGGGGCATCGGTCTGACGCGGGTGTCGTAAAGGTCTTGAATCTTGCCCATGGAAACTCCACTTTTCGAACCAGATTGCACAACCCCCACCTCGTGAGTGTCGAGCGTGCCCCCTCGCCAGGACTATTCGCGACTGAGTGAAGATCAGGCCTTCGTGAGGTTAGATGGCTTTACCAAGCGCATTTCCGCGAGCGTCGGAATCGGTGTCGGCAGCGACGTTCCAATCCGCGAGGAAGCGGCGGGTGGCGGAGCAGTTGCATCCTCCCCCGATGGCAACGAAAAGCCGCATGTTCCCACGTGGAGACTCACCCCGCTGGAGGTGTCCGGGCGTTGAGCCCCAGCTCGAAGGCCTTGTTGTCGAGCGCCTTGGAGTAGGCGAAGAGATCGAACTCGAGGGGGTGGGTGGGGACGAAGTTGTACTGGGCGACGGCGATGCCGTCGCCCAGTAC
>CAZJXA010000289.1:0-3759 GCA_964549785.1 uncultured Phycisphaeraceae bacterium
TTCCGCCGTTTCATCGAGCGGGGCAGAAAGCGTGACCTTCAGTTCCGCGGCGTCGTCGCCCGGCCAGTTGGGGTCGTAGATGCGGACGCGCACGGTGCGGGCGTTCTCGCGGACACAGGCGTACGCCAGCACCTGATGATTGTCCCACAACGCCCCCTCGCCGACCCGGCGATAGACGAGGCCCAACGGAACAAGGTGGCCCGCCTCCAGCCGCTCGATGATCGACGGGAGTTCAAGCGCGGTGCGGCCCTCCACTCCGCCCCATTCGTCGGCGGCGTCCGGGAGCGTCATCCATTCCGCAAAACGGACCGCCATGAAGGCGGCGACTCCCAGCGAGTCCGTCTGGCGCCGCACAAGGTACTCAAAGAGCGGCGAACCCCGGTCCGGGGCCGTCGTGATGGTCGGCCGATCTGCTCCGGCGAGAAAACAATCGGCCGCGGCGGCCGACATCCCGCCGCACAGGCCGAACCCGGCGTTGTCGGGCGAACCGCCCGCGGCTTGGGCAATGACCTTCGCGATGGCCCCGACGGTCGTCCGCTCATCGCGCAGCACTTTGGGGAGTGGAGGGATACCCGGGAACGAGTTGCCGAACGCGAATCCGTGGAGTGACGGGGCAAATTCGCGGGCGTGTCGTCGGGGCAGTTCTGAGGTCTCATCGGCGGGTTCGCGTGCGGCATCAGTCGCGCCCCCAACCGTGGCCCCCACCTCATCGGGAAGCGCGGTTTGCCCCGCCGCGCTCCAAGGGCGGCCGACCCCGAGGATCGACGAGATGATCAGGACACACTGGGTTGGGTGCATGGAACGCAATCCTACGGGAACCGCCTTTACACCGGCACGGGCGACGAGACGTGGGGTTTCTCCGCCGCCGTGGGCTTGGGAGCCGGCCTGCGGACATAGCCTGCCCGGCTGGGCGGCAACAGGCCGATCAACACGCACCCCGCCCCCCCGATCAAGAGCCACGGGCGGTAGCGGTCATTGGTGGTCCAGCGCTGCAGAGTCGAATCAATCATGCGACGTTCCGGGAGTCGCAGTGGGGGCGGCTCCAGCGCGGGGAAGACGCTGGCGTCCGCGTCGGCATTCACCGCAGCCCCGGGAATGATCGCCTGAGTCGCGGGAATCTGATTGAGTTGGCTGGCCGCCAGTGATTGGATCAGCGCGGGCTGCCGTTGTTCGATGGCGGCCAGGTATTCCTCGTAGCGGGCGAGCCGGTCGAGCCGGTGGCGTTCCACGGCAAGGCCCCGGTCACGGAGCCACTGGGCGTAGGCGAGGTCGTCCGCCGCGGGGATCAGCACGGTCGCGCCAATGAGCGCCACACCCGCCAGCATAAAGAGCCAGCCGGCGTCGATCAGGGCGATGGGCGTGGTGCGGGTGCGGATCACGGGTGTGGGAGAGTATCGGACAATGGACGGGACTGACAACAGGGGCCGGGAGTCCCCAGTCCTGACTCCTGAGCCCTGCGCCCGATCCGTGGCCCCGTTCCGCCCACTCACGAAACCCTACCATCACCCCTGTGCGCCACCTTGACCTTTCAGAGGAGTTGCTTCTCAGCCCGATGCAGGACATGCTTCGGTCGGTCGGGATCGCACGCTCCAGCCACGAGGCCCTGACATCCTTTATCGCCCGGTACGGCCATCACCGCCCGATCCATCATTTCATCGGGACGGTGCCCGAGCCCTCGGTCGAGGGCGGCTACCGCGTGATGTACGACGTGGCGACACGCGACGTCGTGGACGGCACGGCCTCGCACACGCGCGATCTTTCGGCGGATTATCTTGCTTCGCTGCCGATTCAACGGGGCGGGCTGCTCGGGCAACTCATGGCGGACCCGTCCCCCAAGTTGGTTCACGAACTCGATCTTTCGCAGGAGCAGGGCCTCAGCGAAAACGCCCGCACCATGCGGTCGTGCATGGCCATACCGATTTTTCACGGCGACAAACTGCAAGAATGGACGTTCGGGTTCACGACCCGCGACGGGCCGTTTGATCCGCGCGAGGTCCTGCAGGGAATGCTCGTCGCCAACATGATGGCGATCGCGAATAGGCGGATCGACGCCATCGGCAAGGTTTCGCTGCTGCTCGACGCCATGCGCGACCAGATCGACCAGATCGCGCGTTTGCAGCAGGCCCTCCTGCCCAACCGCATCCCCGACCTGCCCGGCATCGAGATCGCCACCAGTTATCTCGCCAGCGAGGAAGCCGGGGGAGACTACTACGACTTCTTTATTCTTCCCAAGGGGCGACTCGGGATATTGATGGCGGACGTCTCCGGGCACGGGGCCGCGGCGGCGACCATCATGGCGATGCTGCACGCGATCCTGCATTGCTATGAGCCGTCGAAACCGCAGGCTCCGTTCGACCCGGAGGAGGTCTTTGCGTTCGCCAACCGTCGGCTCATGGCGACCGGGCTCGACGGCCAGTTTGTCACGGCGTTCTTCGGGATATTGGAACCGGACACCGGACTGTTCACCTATTGCAACGCCGGGCACCCGCCGCCCCGCCTCAAGAGCGGGATCGATGGGTCGGTCAGCGAACTGCACGGGGCTGCCGGGCTCCCGCTCGGCGTGATGGACGACTTCCAGCCCGGAACGCGCATCGTTCAGTTGCGGCCGATGGATACCATCGTGCTGTACACCGACGGCATCACCGAATCGTTCAATAAGGCGCGGGTGATGTTCGGGATTCAACGCTTGAACGCCGCCCTTGAGAAGTGCTCCGGCCAGCCCGACAGCGTGGTGGAATGGATCCACAAGGCGGTCTTCGCGCACCGTGGCTCGTCCACCCGCGATGACGACCAGACGCTCGTCGCCGTCCGATATCACGGCATCTGCGTGCTGCCGGGCCATGAAACACCGTTGGCCTCGATGGTTGAATTATGAATGGCGGCATCCCCGATCCGTCCGGCCCGAACACGGCCTCGGGAGAGGGCCAGAATCGGGAATGGTTCGCTCAGTCCGATCAGAGTGAGGAGCGGTCGGCGGAGGCGGCCGGGCTGCGTTTTGCATGCACGATGTGCGGCAATTGTTGCAGCGGCCCGGACGGATATGTGCTGGTCAGCGACTCGGAAGTGGCGGCGTTATCTGCACGTCTCGGGATCGACCAATCAACGTTCCTATCGGACTACACAACAGTGACGAGTGTGGGCCGTAGTTTGATCGAGCGCGACACTTTGCATGGGAAGGACTGCGTGTTTTTGGATCGAGACCGGGTGCCGGGAAAGGCCGTCTGCGGCGTGTACGAAGATCGCCCCGCACAGTGCCGAACGTGGCCCTTTTGGCCCAGCGTGGTCGCCACTCCCAACTCGTGGCGCCTGGCCGGAAGAGTCTGCCCCGGGATCGGAAAAGGGACCTTGCACGGCCCGCAACAGATCCGCATCCAGCGGGATGCATTCCGAATCTGAAGCGCTGGGACCACCTCTTCGGGCTACTCCTGTAGAACTCGGTGGTGTGTGACGTTCGACGGCCGCCACGATATAGGCCAAGCGGCCCCGGAACTGAGTGATTACCCTCAACGCAGCCTTCATGAAACCGGTTGCAGGCCGCCCATTCTGGGAATAAAAATCGTTGTTTCTGAGAGTTTTCTCATTGCTTCTTAACCGGTTGCTGTTATCTTCTCGGGCGTCTGGAGGCTCCTCCGGCGATGTCAGGTTTTATTAGAACGAGTGGGAGAGTTTCGCCATGCGCAAGTCGGTCATGATTGTTTCATTGATTTTGGCAGCGTCCATCGGTGCCATGTGCCCCCGTGTCGCGGTCGCCGCCACACC
>CAZJXA010000290.1:0-3755 GCA_964549785.1 uncultured Phycisphaeraceae bacterium
CCCCAAAGTGGCCCTCCGCCTTCCGCGTGAAGTCTCGTCCCGGTGTTGCTCTGTTCGTAGTGATAAAGCCGCCTTCCTGTTTTCCCGTCTTCCTCTCTCGTTCTCTCTGACGCTGCGGTAACCTCTTCTTTCTGCGCCAGCCCATGCCCGAAACCGCCCCCGCAACCTCGATCAAAGAAACCGTCACTTCGATCTTCATCGCTTTCGCGCTCGCCTTCGTGTTCCGCGGGTTTGTGATCGAAGGTTTCGCGATTCCTACGGGCTCGATGGCGCCCACACTCCTGGGCGAGCACATGCTCTTCCGCGCGCCCCAATCCGGGTACGAGTGGACCGTTGGCCCCCGCGACAACTCGCGGACCGGCGGGCCCAGCCGCACGCAGGGCTCGGCCGCCAATCCCATCATCGCCCAAGACCCCATGTCGGGCGAAGCCCTCAGCCGCACCAACGTCCCGATCCGCGGCGGCGATTCCATCTTCGTCCTGAAGTACCTGGAGGGCCTCTACAACCCCGATCGCTTCGACGTGGTCGTCTTCAAGAATCCGCGCGACCCGACCGCCAACTACATCAAACGCCTCATTGGCCTCCCCAACGAGCAAGTCGCGCTGGTTGATGGCGACGTCTTTACGCGACCGTTCGCGGCCGGCGACGCGACCCATTCCAACCCTTGGACGCTCGACGGCTGGGCCATCGCGCGAAAGCCCGAGCGGGCGCAGCGCGTCATGTGGCAGCCGGTTTTCCGCAGCGACTACACCCCGCTGGGGCCCACCCGCGACGGTCGTACTTTCTTTAAGAATCCATGGCGAAATGTCGGCGACGGCTCGTGGCCCGAGAGCGATCGCGGCGTCTTTGTCGCCACGGGTCCCGCCACCCTCGCGTGGGACACGACGCTCTCCCCGATCGACGACTCCTATCCCTATAACGCCCCGATGCGATCCGACAACGCCCTCCCGGTTGGGGATATGCGCATCAGTTTGGCCGTGAAGCCCGCCGCCACTCCTTTCACCCTGAGCGCCGTCGTCTCGGCCCGCGGGCACGAGTTCCGGGCGTGGTTCACGGAGACCACGGTCACGCTCGCCCTCCGCCCCGAGGCCCCCGCCGGATCGGGCGCGAACGTCGCGCCTTGGCAGGAGTTGGGCACCGCCACGCTTCCCGGGCCGCTCACCGCCGGAACCGTCAGCAACATCGAGTTCTGGCACAGCGATCAATCCCTTCAGGTGTGGATCGAAAACAAGCGCATCGCCCTGACGGTCTACAACTGGACCGTCGCCGAGCGGACGCGGTACGCGTTCAACCAGACGCCCGAAACGATCGCCGACTCCGCGTACGCCAACCTGCTCACCTTCCCGAGTGAAACCCGCCCGGTCGGGGCCCGCATCGATGTGGGCGGAGCCTGCAGGCTCTATCGCGTGGGGCTTGATCGCGACATCCACTACCGCGCGGCAGTCTTTTCGGGCGATGAGAACGGCATCCGGCACACCCTCTACGACACCCCCGCCACCGCAACCCACCCCAAACGAACGCTCACGCTCGACGCTGATGAATTCTTTTGCTGCGGTGACAACAGCCCCGCCAGCCTCGACGGCCGTCTCTGGGACGCCCCCAACCCTTGGGTCGCGGCGATCGATCCGGACATGGGCGTCGTCCACCGCCGCCTCATGATCGGAAAAGCCTTCTATGTCTATTTCCCAGCCGCCAGCAAGAAGATCCGGGGCATCCCCATCCGCCCCGACTTCGGCCGCATGAGGTGGATCTGGTGAGACGACTGAGAACCGCGTCGTTGGTCACGGGAATGGGACCATTCGACTTGTAGATCTCAGTCCTCCGTCACTCAGTTCAGACCGCGTGTCGCGCGAGTCCACTCCCCCAGCCTTTCCGCCAACTCGTCCGCCAAACCGATCATCGCGGTGCTGGGCGTGTGGGCCAGCGGGTCATCGATCACCGTCACCCGCCGACTCTTTACGGCCCCGATATCGAGAGCGCCGAGCCTTCCCAACATCGCCATCGCCTCGGCCACAGTCCGGTCCGTCCCTTCAGTCCTCGGGCTCCGCGGCATGATCAGCACCACCCCGTCGGGATTGATCGCCAACACGTCTTCGACCGTCAACTGCTGATACGCATTCCCGGTCAGGACCGCGGGTACGCCCCCCAACACCTCCAAAATCTGGTGATGAAACGAGCCCGGCCCCAGCGCCGCCGGCGGCGACACATCCGCCAGCAACAGCACCCGGCCCGCCTTTGCGAACCCTTCGCCCCGCTTTGACCACGCCCGCGCCATCTCGGCCGTCAACTCTTCGGACCGTGGACCGGCATCCGGCCCGCCCGCGTCACGCACCAACCCGGCGAGCGCCGGAACCTCGCGCCGAATGTCGTCCAGAGTCATCAGGTTCGCGTCATGCAACCTCCACCCGTGCTTTCCCGCCAACTGCACGAATCGCGGCGGCAACTCGCGCGCCCCCCACTGGGTGATCACTACGTCCGGACTCGCCGCCAATACCGCCTCCAGGTCAATCCCCGCTTGATCGCCGCACACGGGCAAGGTTTCATCCAACACCATCTCATATCCGTGCCGACCCACCACCGACGAGGCCAGCCCAAGGTCGCGCACGATTACCGAGGCCGCGGGGGATAACGAGACCACCCGAACCGCCGGGCCGTTCCCCTTCAACGGGCCCGTGGCCGCCGACTGATCCACCCCCGGCGGGCGTTCACACCCCAGGACGGCCAGAAGTACGCCCGCCGTCACGATGATGGGCCACAGGGCGAGGACGTTCCGCATGTGAGTGATCCTTCATTCGCCCGGTCGGCGGCTTCCTACGCGGTGAGGCGTTTCCAGGCTTCGGCGTATTTCCCGTAGGTGGCTTGGGTGACCTCGGGCGGGAGCGACGGGCCGGGCGCTTGCTTGTTCCACACGCCCGAAGCGACGAGGTTCTCGAGGTACTCCCGCAGATACTGCTTGTCGAAACTCGTCTGGGGTTGGCCCGGGATATAGCGATCGGCGGGCCAGAAGCGGGCGCTGTCGGGGGTCAGGGCTTCATCGACGATAATCAACTCGGGATCTCCCGAAGTTGCGGGTGCGAAACCGAACTCGAACTTGGTGTCGGCGATGATGATGCCGCGGCTGAGGGCGTGTTGCGAGGCCCGCTCGTAAATGCTGAGGCTCAGCGACCGGAGTTTCTCCATCGTTGCCTGACCGACGATTTCAGAAGCCCGCTCGAACGAGATATTCTGATCGTGCGCGCCCAGCGCCTCCTTGGTAGCGGGCGTGAAGACCGGTGCGGGAAGCCGATCGCAGTGGCGGAGGCCGCGCGGCAAGTCAAGGCCGCAGATACGCCCGGTCTCGCGGTATTCCTTCCATCCCGATCCTTCGAGGTAGCCGCGGACCACGCACTCGATGGGGACGACGGCGGCCCGGCGGGCGATGGTGCAGCGTCCGGCGAGGTCGGCTCTGGACGTCGACCCGGGACCGAACGCGGCCTCGGGAATCTCGCCGGCGTCGGTGCTGAGGAGATGGCTGCCACAGATCCCGGCGTTTTCGATGAAACGAAGCCAGAACGCGCTGAGACCGTTGAGCAGACGCCCCTTTCCCGGAACGGGATCGGGCATCACCACGTCGAAGGCGGAGATGCGATCGGTGGCGACGATGAGGAGGCGCGGGCCGTCCGGGCCGTGGGGCAGGTCGTAGACGTCGCGGACCTTGCCTTGGCGGAGCCCGGCAAGTTGAAGGCGCGTTTCCGTAAGGCCGGGCTGGTTGGCGT
>CAZJXA010000291.1:0-696 GCA_964549785.1 uncultured Phycisphaeraceae bacterium
CCACGGTCCCTCCGTCCATCCGGCTCAATCGGCCGCTTCGTCTGCACGGGCTGACCTCCGACCAAGACGGGGCGGGCGAGCACGAAACACTGCTCAAACTCGAAGCCATCGCCGCTCGCAACACGGTGAACAAAAGTTTCATCGGAATGGGTTATTACGGCACCGTCACGCCCCCCGTGATCCTCCGCAACATTCTTGAAAATCCCGGCTGGTACACCCAGTACACACCCTATCAGGCCGAGATCGCGCAGGGTCGGCTCGAAGCCCTCCTCAATTTCCAGACCGTCGTCAGCGATCTCACCGGCCTGCCGCTCGCCGGGGCCAGCCTCTTGGATGAAGGCACCGCCGCGGCCGAAGCGATGAGCATGTGCTTCGCCATCGCCGACCAGCATAAGAAAATCTTCCTCGTCTCCGCAAACACTTTCCCGCAAACCCTCGGCGTCATGAAGACCCGCGCCGAAGGCTTGGGAATCGACCTCCGCGTCATGCCCGAGGCCGCCTTCGCGGTCGGCCCCGATGTCTGCGGCTGCATGGTCCAATATCCCGCCGCCGATGGCACCATCGAGAGCCACAAGCAGACGGTGGACGCCGCCCACGCCGCCGGAGCGCTCGTGGTGATGGCGACCGACCTGCTGGCGCTCACGCTGATCGTGCCGCCCGGTGAACTCGGTGCCGACGTCGCGGTGGGCAGCGCCC
>CAZJXA010000291.1:706-3703 GCA_964549785.1 uncultured Phycisphaeraceae bacterium
CAGCGGTTCGGCGTTCCGATGGGCTTCGGCGGCCCGCACGCCGCGTTCATCGCGACCAGGCCGGAGTTCGTCCGCAAGATGCCGGGCCGCATCATCGGCGTGAGCCGCGATGCCCAAGGGAACGCCGCCCTGCGGATGGCCATCCAGACCCGCGAGCAGCACATCAAGCGGGAGAAGGCCACAAGCAACATCTGCACCGCCCAGGCGCTGCTCGCGATCATCGCCGGGATGTACGCCTGCTACCACGGCCCGGTGGGTCTGAAACAGATCGCCCAACGCGTCCACGGTCTCACCTCACTCCTCCGCACCGCACTCGTCGCGCACGGTCACCAGGTATCCGGGGGGGCTTTCGACACCCTCACCGTCCGCACGGTCGGAAGCACGGACCAGGTCATCGACGCCGCCAACGCGTTCGGCCTCAACCTCCGCAACGCCCCCGATGGGTTGCTCGGCGTTTCGATCGACGAAACCACCACGCTGGCCGATCTGGAAACCATCCTTGCAGCCTTCAACGGCGTTTCCCGCGCCAACTATTTCAACGGCCGCCTGCTGACCCAATCCGACCTCGACGTCGAGCAATCCTTCCGCCGCCAAACGTCCTTTCTCACCCACCCGGTCTTCAGCACGCACCACTCCGAGCACGAGATGCTCCGCTACATCTTCAAACTCATGAGCCGCGATTTATCCCTCGCCCACAGCATGATCCCGCTCGGGTCGTGCACGATGAAACTCAACGCCACCAGCGAAATGATCCCGGTGACGTGGAAGACAATCGGTGCCATGCACCCCTTCGCTCCGCACGATCAGACCGAGGGCTATCAGCACATCTTCCGCGACCTCGAATCCTGGCTGGGCGAGATCACCGGCTTCTCGGCCGTCAGCCTTCAGCCCAACAGCGGCGCGGCGGGCGAATACACCGGCCTCATGGTCATCCGTGCCTACCACCACTCCCGCGGCCAGGGCCACCGCAACATCTGCCTCATCCCCGAATCCGCCCACGGCACCAACCCCGCCAGCGCGGTCATCGCGGGCTACGACGTCGTCGTCGTCGCGAACACACCCGCCGGCGATGTCGATCTCGCCGACCTCAAAGCCAAAGCCCTCGAACACAAGGATCGGCTCGCGGCCGTCATGGCCACCTACCCGAGCACCTACGGCGTCTTTGAAGAAGGCATCAAGGACATCTGCAAAATCGTGCACGAGTGCGGCGGCCAGGTCTACATGGACGGTGCCAACATGAACGCCCAGGTCGGCCTCTGCCGCCCCGGCGACATCGGGGCCGATGTATGCCACCTTAACCTCCACAAAACCTTCTGCATCCCCCACGGCGGCGGCGGTCCCGGAATGGGCCCCATCGGCGTGGCGGCCCACCTCGCCCCTTTCCTGCCCGGGCACCCGGTTTCATTCCCCTCGACGCTGGAATCTCAGGGCGCGGGTGCCGAAGCCATCGGCCCCGTTGCGGCCGCTCCGTACGGCTCCCCGAGCATCCTCGTCATTTCATGGATGTACATCGCCATGATGGGCGCGGCAGGCCTCAAAAAGGCCACACAGGTGGCCATCCTCAACGCCAACTACATGGCGAAGCGCCTCGAAGGCCACTACGACGTGCTCTTCAAGGGTGCCAACGGACGCGTCGCCCACGAGTTCATCATCGATGTCCGCCCGTTCGAAAAGACCGCGGGTGTCAAGACCGACGACATCGCCAAACGCCTGATGGACTACGGATTCCACGCCCCCACAATGAGCTGGCCCGTCCCGGGCACCCTCATGTTCGAGCCCACCGAGAGCGAGCCCAAGGCAGAACTCGACCGCGTGTGCGACGCCATGATCGCGATCCGCGAAGAGATCCGAGCGATCGAACAAGGTGCAAGCGACCGCGTCAACAACCCGCTCAAGAACGCCCCGCACACGGTCCATGTCGTGACCGCCACCGAATGGAACAAGCCCTACTCCCGCGAAACCGCCGCGTTCCCGGCCCCTTGGGTCCGCGACCACAAGTTCTGGCCCAGTGTCGGCCGCGTCGATAACCCGTACGGGGATCGCAACCTCGTATGCACCTGTCCGCCGCTCTCCGAGTACTGAGCGACGGCGAACGTCTCACCCGTGCCGGCGCTGGTGCGTGGTCGAACGCCGCGTGATACCGGTGATTATCGCCTGCTCTTTGCCGCGAGGGTCCAGCCGACGAACATCAGCACGATGCCGCTGAGGATGCCGAAGACGATGAAACCGCCGGCCCCGCCGAACACGGCCCCCAAGCCCGGTGTGATGGTGGAACGGGCGGGAACAATGAGGGCCCCGGCAATGGCCCCCAAGCCGGCACCGGCGACCGCGATGATGCCCTGGATGACGTTGTCCTTGAGACGCAAGGATGGCATCATCCCGATGGTTTCCGCCGCCCGGTTGTAGCTCTCAAGGGAGTCCGCGTTGCGATTGGGATTCAGCGTGGGCGGTCCCGGCTGGGTCGGGGGCGTCTGCTGCGGCTCGGCGGCGTCGCTCATCGGCGGGTCTCCGGTGGGCAATCACCGCGACAGTACCAAAACCTTACCAGTCGAGCGGCGCCAGCCAGTGATCGGCCAGAACCGCAACGTCGGCGCTGAGGTCGGCCTTGGGCCACGACAGTTGTCCGGTCGAATCGAGGGTGCCCAGCGTGGTCGTGAAGATCGCCCCATAATCTCGCAAGACTGTCTTGATTTTCGCAACGTCCGCCGCCCGGACTTCGAGCACATATCGGCTCGGCGATTCACAGAACGCGTGCTGGTGCGGTTCAAGCGTCCCGGGGTCGACGGTGAGCGTAACGCCCAAAGGCCGGATGGGTGAGCCGCCCGCAAGCAACTGGTCGAGCGCGGAATCGCTGGCGGAGCCGGTGCCACCGTTCTTGGCTCCGGTGGTGGCGATCAGCATCTCGGCGACGCCGCACAGCCAGCCGCCGTCGGAGACGTCGTGAGCGGATTGCACAAGCCCGTCGGCAATCAGTTGAGCGACCGCCCGGGCGGTCGC
>CAZJXA010000292.1:0-3647 GCA_964549785.1 uncultured Phycisphaeraceae bacterium
ATGCCGCTACGCGGTTACATTGCGCGAAGCGAGACGCTGATGTCCGCACTCCGGGCACGGCAAGTCGGCTGGCGAGGCGGAAAGGTCGTAGCGGCACGAGCGGCAGACCCCAACCAACGGCGGGCGGCACTTCCACATTCCGAGCCCGCCGACGAGCGCCGCCAATAGGGCGATGATCCACAGGGACAGGATCACCTGCAGCGTGCTCAAGGTCGTGCCGGACACGACCCCGTTGAACGACTCGACGGACGGAAGCCACCATCGGGCACCGACGGCATTCGTGTACGTGTGCACCGCCAAGCCTTGCCCGGACTGAACGGACATCCATTGGACGTTCAGTGAGCCGCCGTACATCGCGACCTTCAGCCCGCCGGGCCCGGCGAGCGTGACGCCCCCGAGCATGGTCAGCGGCCACAGCAGGCCGAACGCCACGGCACCCGAGCGGCCCAGTCGGTTCGCCCACTTCCAGCCCCGCCGTGGTTGCCATTCGCCGCACATCTCAAAACACTCGGGCGCACCGGAAAGACTCGCACTCTGCCCGCCGGACGATCCGCGCTCCGGCGGTAGGACGGTCTCCATGGCCCGCTCGATCGACACACGCGGGGAGAAGGGGCCGTGATTGGAGATCGCGATGCGCGACGGTGGCGGCGTAGAAAGCGTGCGCCGTTCAACGGACGCCGTCGATACCATCGGGCCTAATGAGCCTTGCACCAATCGACTTGTGGACGACGACTGTCCCGACCGCAAGGCTGCACCCTCATTTCAGATCCCTTGCCGCGAACCCGGTAGAACGCGCGTGCCTTGATCGATGGGCTGAGGGATTCGCGGATGTCAACAACAACATCGCTCACGAGTTCCAGACGAAGTTTTCGCCTGCGTTCTGGGAGATATACCTCTATCGGATGTTCGTGAGCATGGGATTCGCCGTGTCCAGGCCGGCGGATCGGCCGGACTTCGTAGTGAAAACACCATCCGGAGGCATTGCCGTGGAGGCCAAGGTCACGGAGGCAGGCCCAGGCCAACCGCCGGTGTGGATGCCGATTCATGAAGTCCCCTTGGATCGCGAGCAGTTCTATGACCGGACGTGTGCAAAGCTCAGTGGCGCGATCGCGTCCAAGGTGAAGCATTATCGAGCGTATGCGAATGAGCCCGCTGTCAAGGACAAGGCGTTCCTGCTGTGCCTGAACCCGTACGACTCGCCTCATTTTATTATGCAGGGATTCGAGGCGCTCGCGCGGGTGCTCTACCAGTACTGCGACCCGACACTCGTCATCGATAAGAACGGCAACATGGTGGAGACCGGGCATCGACGCGTCGAGTCATTCACGACGAAGAGCGGCACGGTCGTCCCTTTCGGTGTGTTTCTCAATCCGGCAAACTCCGAGTTGAGCGCGGTGTACTTCAATCCTCGGGCGACGGTCAGCAAGCTCTTCGCCGATCCGAAGCGAGAGGGACATCCGAAAGAACGAGTCTTTGCACAGTGGTACATGGTGACCGACGGCACCATGCACTTGCAGGAGGCTCACACCAGCAACTACCGCGAAACCATGGCGGATGGCGGGTATCTCATGCTGAACGCGTACGCCAAGCACCCGATCGATCCAGAACCCTTCTTCAAGCAGGGCGTGAAGATCTGCTCGTTTGACGCCGACAAGCGAGTGCTCATGTCGAGGACGCCGACGCCGTTCCTGGAAACTCGCATCACCTGTGGGGTCGTTCCCGACGACTTTCCGCCCGAACTGATGGTCAAAGGCAAGGCGGCGCATTCGACCGAGTAGGCCGACGCCGGGGGCTGCCTCCCCCCGGCATCCCTCGCCCGGACAAAAGGCGGAGAGGCAATCGCCGGGCGGTGCTCGCCCCTTCGCTTACACTCCCTGCTCAACAACTGGGAGCCCTCGATGCCCGAAGGATACGACTCGCACGCCGACTACATGGGATGGGTCAAGACGGACGCCGACGCGCGCACGGTCGAGGTGCGGGCGACGCTGATTCGGGTGTTCGCCAAGTTTGTCGAGGTCCGCGAGATCGAGGTCATCAACTTTTCGGCCATGACCGCACTGGACCTTGCCGCGGCCATCCAAGCCGAACCGAAGATTCTGAAGCCCCTCATGGCGTGCTGCAACGTCGCCGGTCGCGCTGTCGAGCGCGACTTGGACATACGTGGACTGGATACGTATGTGCCGCGCTTGAGCGAGGTGCAGGCTGCGGCGATCGCCGGGTATCTCAAGCCGTTCCTGCCGCAGGAATTGGCGGTGCCCGCGCTGAGCGAGTTGGATCGGTTCTTCTTCGTGGACAAGGACGTTCGTGCCCGGAAGGGCCGGTGGGAACAGACGATCGTGCAGACGCTCAACAAGCAATCGCGGTACACGTTCAAGAAGCGGAAGTTCAAGGTCGGCGATGAATCGTTCGAGATCGACGCGGCCGCACCCGAGACCGGGAAGATCGAGATCGCCATCGACGTGAAGCGGATCGAGGCCCGGCGCGACATCCACAAGCGGGCCGATGAGATCATCAACAAGGCGACCAAGTTCAAGAAGAAGCACCCCAAGGCACTCTTCGCGGCGGTGGTCTACTACCCGTTCACCGTCGAGCACGTGAACGTGCAGAGCCGTTTGGAGTCGAGGTACATCAACGCTGTATGCTTTGCTTCGCAAGGTGAGGAACAGATCGGTGTGGCGGTCGGTCTGCTGGTGGATCGCCTCAAGATCCGGAAGTAGTCGATCGTGCGCTCAATCGCCGGTCACGAGCGGCGGAGCACCAGCGACGGCGGCTCGGCGAAGACTCGCCCCTGTTCCAGATCTTTGCGGATGCGCTTCAGGGCCATTGCGTGATACTTGGGGTCAAGTTCGTTGGCGATGCTGTTGCGGTCGCCCTTGAGGGCGGCGATGGTGGTGGTGCCCGTCCCTGCAAAGGGGTCGAGAACCGTGTCTCCGGTGAACGAGAACATGCGGACCAAGCGATAGGCCAGTTCGACGGGGTACGGCGCGGGATGATCCTTGGTGGACGCTCCAGTGAGATCGGTCCAGATGGGCCGGAACCACTTAGACTGCTCATCTTTCGAGAGCCGGGATGTGGATCGCTGGTCCTCGGTGGGACTGCGATATTTCCCATGCTTGCGGAGCATCAGGATGTACTCGACGTCGTTCTTGACGATGGCGTTGGGCTCGTACGGTTTGCCGAGGAACCCGCCGCCGTTGCCGTTGGCTTCAAACGAGGCGTTGGCGATCTTGTTCCAGAGGATCGGCGTCAGATAGTCGAACCCGATGCGGCGGCAGCGAACCGAGATATCGGCATGGAGTGGCAGAACGAGGTGTCGCCCGCCGTTGGCGCGCCGAGCCACGCACACATCGCCGACGTTGCAGACGAGTCGTCCGCCCGGAACCAGCGTGCGATAGCAGTGCTTCCAGACTTCGTCAAGGGCATCGTGGAACGCCTCGTAGTCGTCCATCTCGCCGAGTTGGCCCGGGTGCTCGTTGTACTCCTTGAGGTTGAAGTACGGTGGCGAGGTGACCACCAAGTGCACCGACTCATCGGGAATCCAGCCGAGTTTCCGGGCATCGCCGAGATTGAGGGTGTGTTCCGTCGCGGGGCCGCTGTAGACCTTCGCCTCCGGGATACGGGTGGCGTCGGCTCGGGTTCGGTGCGTT
>CAZJXA010000293.1:0-3599 GCA_964549785.1 uncultured Phycisphaeraceae bacterium
CGCCAGGTAATCGCCCTTCAATCGCAGGCTCGGCAACCCCACCACCCATCCGAACACCGCCGCGACCAGCCCCCCCGCCACCAGCGACCCCGCGAACAGAAGATCGCGGGCCGTTATCCACGCCGTCGCCAAGCCGTCGTCGCGCACCCGCTCCGTGAGCATGGTGCTGACCAATCCGCCCTGCACGCCCGCATCCGCGAACGTCTCACCGCCCACGAGATACGCCGAGCCGTAATACGTCAGGACCGCGGCGGTGTAGGCCCCCACCGCCATGAACGCCGCGTGCCCGATCGAGAACTGACCGGTGAACCCGTTCACCATCGTCAGCGAAACCGCCAGCATCGCGTTGATGCCGATATCCAGGAGCAACTTCGCGTAGAACGACCCGCCCTCCCCGAGCATCGGCTTCAACACGAACTGCATCAGGAGGGCAATCCCCACCACGCCCAGCAAGGGCAAAGCAGACCGCACTCCGGCGGCTGCTGCTCCCATGTTCTTCCGTGCTCTGCCATCTGCCATCTGCTGTCTGTTCCTTACACCTTCTCCACGACACTCCGCCCCAGAATCCCGCTCGGCCTGAACAAAAGCACCACGATGAGTGCTGCGAACACGTAGACATCCCGCAACTCCGTCGAAATGTACTGGGCCCCGAAGAACTCCAGCCCGGCGATCAGAAGGCCGCCCAGCATCGCCCCTCGGATGTTCCCGATCCCCCCTACCACCGCCGCGACAAAGGCTTTGAGCCCCAGAAGCACCCAACCCGCGGCACCGGTCTGGTTCAGCCCCGCGTATTTCTGAGAATACAGGAACCCCGCCGCCGCGGCCAAACTCGCCCCCAGCACAAACGTAAAACTGATCACCTTGTCGACCGGGATGCCCATGAGCGCGGCGTTACGCTCGCTGAAACTCACGGCCCGCATGGCCCGACCCAGCTTCGTCTTGTAGACCATAATGTCCAAGCCCACCATGAGCCCCACGGCCGTCACCGCCGCCATCACATCGACCGGCCACACCTTGACGTCGCCGATCGAGAACAACGGCTCGCTGTTCGGCAGTAACTTGGGCATTCCCTGCGGGCGCGTACCGAACATCCAGTTCGCCTGCCCCAAGTTCTGAAGCAGCAGCGAGACGCCGATCGCGGTGATGAGCACATTCAGCCGCGGGGCTTTTCGGAGCGGCTTGTAGGCCAGGCGTTCCAGACAGAAGCCAACGAGCCCGCAGGTCATCATCGCCGCCAGCAGGATCACGCCACCTGCCAGCATTCTGCCCGGGCCGCCGGTCTCCATCGCTGCCCCCGGAACCGCCCCGACCAGCCGGCGGGCCACGAACACCAGCCCCAGCGAGACCGCCCCCCAAACCGTGACGAGCGCGAGGGTGCGCGACACGTCGGTGGCGGGCCAGCCTGAGAATCGGCCCACCAACCGGGGCCGCAGCACCCGCTCGTACAACGCCATCACCACCGCCGCCGCCGCCACCGCCCTCAACAGCCAGAAGACCCACGGCGCCACGCGGGCCAGCTGCACCCCGGCCACCGAGGTATCGACATCGACGAACCCGACGCACGCGGCCGCGCTGAAGCTGATCCACGCACCCAGCACGAAAATGTCGCTGTGGGCGAAGTTGATGAACTTCAGGATTCCGTACACCATCGTGTACCCGAGCGCGATGAGCGCGTACAGACTCCCGACGGCCAACGCATCGAGGAGTGTCTGGAGAAAACGGTCCACGGGCCGCGATGGTACCCGCCGATTCCGTCAATGGGGGTCGCGGCGGCGGCGGACGATGGCGAGGCCGCCCGAGGCGAGGAGGGCGACCGGCCCTGGGGAGGGGATGGGTCGGGTGAGGATGCGCAGTTGGACTGTGTCGCTGTAGGCAAAGTGGCCCACGAGGTTGAACTTGAGGGAGCCGCCGCTGATGGAGAAAACGTCGTTACCCCAGGTGGGCATGCCGCGAGTCCAGCCTTGGAAATAGATTGAACCGAGGGCGCCCAACGGAGCATCAGAGGGATCGAGCGTGAGGTGATCGAAGGCAACGCCGATGATGGGATTATCGAACTTGACGTGGCCGCCGACAGGGTTGAGGGTGGTGTGGCGGTAGTGGAGAAAATGGGAATCGACGAGGCCGGAGACGGTGCCTGCCACCGCGGCGGTGCTGATGCCGAAGTTGTTGACCATGTCCATGGCGACGCCGGAGATCGAGATGCCTTGTCGCTCGTTCCAGACCGTGACGGTGTTGATGGGCGTGCCGTAGTCGAGGCCCGGCATGATGAAAGTGGGCGGCGCTATGAGTTGGACAGGGCCTGAAAAGCCCACGATGGCGGCGTGGGTGGATGCGGGGATGATCACGGATGCGAAGAGGATGACTCGGGTGAGATGCATGAGGGAGACTCCGGTGTGCGGCGGTGGATTCCGGCACACGGGAGGAGCGATAACGGACGAGGTTGGTCACGCGGGGGGGAGCTTTGTTGTGGATGCGACGTGGGGAAGAAGGATTTGGAGAAGAGGAAGGCGGGGAAGAACGCGTACGCAGGGCGGGCGAAAGGCGATCGGCGGTTCCGTGCTTGCCGCTCGCGGCGTGCGAACCGGGGCCGGTGCGGCGATGAGTAGATGCGGAACATGCAGCATTCCGAGGCGATGGTTACACTGGCAGTCGAATGGTTATCACTGCGCGCCTGCTGGGCTCAAGAAGGCCGCTTTTTGCGGATTGGAGTGTGCCTGCGCCGCCGCGGCCGGACCCGGGAGATGGCGGGCTGAGGTTGCGGGAGCTGATCGGGTATGTGGTTCGAAATGAGGTTGGGGCGTTCCGAACGCGGCAGGAGGCGAGGCGGCTGGATCGCGTGCTGTCGGCGTCGCAGATTGCCGAGGGTGAGGCCACGGGGAGGATCGCTGCCGAAGGCCGCGGGATCGTGCAGGAGGTTGCCGAGGAAGCGGCCATTGCGGCTGCACTGGTGGCCTTCCAAGATGGGATGTACCTGGTCGTGATTGATGGTGTGGAACACCGGGACTTGGATGCGCAGGTTTTTCTGACGGATGGCAGCCGAATGACTTTTATCCGTTTGGTTTTTCTTGCGGGGGCGTGAGCGATGTAGAGCAAAGCGGAAGCCGAACTAACTTTGGATTCGATGTGCGATCCGCAGTGGATCGAGAAAACCTATACCCGTCTGAAGGATTTCCCCGACAAGGATCTCGAAAGGGTGGCGTGCGCGATCGATCCGGATCGAAAGACGGTGCTGAAGGCGAAGGGTGCCGTGGCGGGCGACGCGTCAAAGTCGGTACTTCGGCATCGCGATTCTCACGACCGGTTGATGGAGGGAGGGCGTCTGCTCGCGGCGATGCCGCGGGCGAGGCGGGTTGAGGTCGTGGAAGGCTTGGTTCCGGGGAAAGGCTTGCTGATCGAGGCGGGCTTGGATGCGATCAAGCACAGGCGGCTTCAGGTTAACTGCGAGAACCCGGCGTGCCGCTTTATCACGCGGCGAAGGTTGGATGATGCGAGGGCTGAATGGCTCGTCCGGAGCCGGTTGGGGGATGAGATTGAACTTGAGCTTCGGTGCTGAAAACGAAAGGTGGGAGCGCAGCGGAAGACAGGAGTGAGAGCAGAGG
>CAZJXA010000294.1:0-3593 GCA_964549785.1 uncultured Phycisphaeraceae bacterium
AGGTGGCGTAGGTACTGAACTTGTAGCCGCGCTTGTACTCGTATTTGTCGACGGCCCGCATGAGGCCGGTGTTGCCCTCCTGGATGACATCGAGGAAGGAGAGGCCGCGGTTGCGGTATTTTTTCGCGATGGAGACGACCAGGCGGAGGTTGCCGCCGGAGAGGTCGCGCTTGGCCTGCTCGTACTCCCAGAAGACGGTGTTAAGTCCGCGGACGCGGGTCTGAAGTTCGGCGGGGTCCTCGTTGACGAGGGCCCGGAGGCCGTTCAATTCTTCCTTCATCACCGCGATGTCTTCGGGATCGTATTGACGGAGGCGGGCCTTGCCGCGGATGGAGCGGGGCGGGCGGGGGGGCTTGGATCCTGCTTTGGGCGGCGCGGGCGGCTCGGCGATGCGGCGGAGTTCGGACTCGAGGTCGAGCATTTTTTTGGCGATCGACCGCAGTTTGCGCATCAGGGGGATGATGCGACCGGTTCGGAGGCAGAGTTCTTCGGTGAGGGCGGCCATGCGGCGGCGACGGATCTTGAGTCGATCCCGGATGGCGGCGGCGGCGTCGGCGTCGGCCCCTGCCCTGGCGACCTGAAGCGCCTCCCAATCGGTGCGGTTGAGTTGGAGCAGTTTGTCGACGGTGCACAGATTGAAGGGGATCCGCTTGGAGATCTTGTCCTTGGCGTTCAGTTCGGCGGTGGATATCCGCATGGTGCGATCAAATGGGAGGGCGCCGGCGTGAACCTGACGGAGAATCTCCGCGGCCTGGGCGACAACGTACTCGGATTCGAGCGTCCGCCGTCGGAAGATCATGCGGGTGGTTTCGACCTTCTTGGCAAGGCGGATTTCCTCTTCGCGGGTGAGAAGGGGGATGGAGCCCATCTGCGAGAGGTACATGCGAACTGGATCGTCGACACGTTTGCCGACTGTCTCTTCGACGACGACTTCCGCGAGTTCCTTGGCGAGAAGGACCTCCTCGGCATCAACGGCATCCTCGACGTCGTTTCCGGAAATTCTCTGGCGGAGGGTCGCGGATTCGCCGGCCCGCTCACCGCCGTCCACGCTCATGGCGCGAAAGACGCTGGGCAAGCCTTTGTTGGAGACGACGGCCTCACCGGCCTCGAGGAGGAGCCGGTGGACGCGGGCCCGGAACTCAAGTTCATCGACCATTTCGAGGTTGGCGCGGTCGAGAACCAGGAGCAGCTCGTTGATGCGTTCGGGATCGACCATCTCGTCGGGGAGGGTGTTGTTGAGTTCCTCGTAACTGAGCCACGTCCGCTGGCGGCCCAAGTCGAGCAATTCATGGAGCGCGGGATGGAATTCGGTGAGCACTGGGCAACTCCGTGGCGTCGGGGGAGGGACAAGAACCCGGTATCGTGAACAGCAGGAGATCGAAACGCAGTGGGGGGGACCATCGGGCGGTACATCGGTCCGTTCAGGGCGAGGGACGGGGCAAGCGCCGCATGTCGGGTCCGAGCGCTGCGTGCTGGCGGCGCTAGATCTCGATGAGTGTGGCGGTCTCGTTCGAGGCGGGGTGGGCATCTGTCGCGGCCGTGTGGGCGGGAGAGGGGGCTTGGAGACGCTTCGAGTTATCCTGACGGGCGGTTTTCAGGCAATCACCGAAGTGGGCAAGAAGGCGGTGGGGCGCAGGGGCGGCGTCTTTCCGGATTTCGGCACGGGTTTCGCGTTCGATGCGTTCCGAGAGGGCGACCGCGGCATCGTGGGAACGGCCGTCCTCGATCAGCGACAACACCGACGCGAGGGACGGGGTCTCGCCGAGATCGATACAGTCTTGGACGCCGTGTGCGATCGTCTGGTGCAGGGACGAAGCGTAGACGTCGGGCGCCAAAAGCCCGCGATCGGCGGCGTTGAGCGTGTGCCAGAGTGAGCCATCGCACAGAACGCAGCCCAGCAGATGGTCGGACGCGGTGAGGGTTCGGCCGGCGAGCGCCGGGATGATCTCCGGCGGGGATCCATGGGCTTGAGCCTCGACCGCGAGCGCCGCCGCGGCGGGACGGGCGCGGCGGCCGGCGGGGATGCTGCGCCAAATCGACTCTTCGTCGACGCCCGACAAGCGGGCGATCTGGCGGATGATGAGCCGCTGGCGGATCGGAGGGACGTCGCCCAACCCGAGTTCGGCGAGTCGGGCGAGTTCATCCTCGATGGCGGTGCTTAACGCGGCGGTCCCCAGGCCGGACACGCGGGCCCGGAGGCGCGAGAAGCGGTACTCGAGAAGATCGGCGGAAGCGGCCAGGGCGGCCGTAAAGACTTGGGCCCCGTTCTCGGTCTTGAGGAGTTCGTCGGGGTCTTTCGCGTCGGTGAACTCTTTCAGCGTGCAGACCTTGACGTCCAGAGGTTCGGAGAAAAAAACCTCGGCGGCGCGATCGGCGGCCCGCTCACCGGCGGCGTCGCCATCGAAGAGCAGGACCACGGTGTCGCAGAGCCGGCGGAGAATGGTCGCGTGCTGGCGTGTGAGGGAAGTGCCGAGTGTGGCGACGGCGTTGCTGAAGCCACCCTGATGGCAGGCGATGACGTCGGTGTAGCCTTCGGTGATCAGCACCGTGCGAGTCTGCTGGATGGTCTTCGCGGCGTGATTGAGCGCGTAGAGCGTCGCGCTTTTGTTGAACAGGGGCGTCTCGGGCGAGTTGACGTACTTGGGTTCGTCCTCGTCGTTGATGCGGCGCCCGCCGAAGGCGACGACCCGGCCGATCTGGTCCTGGATCGGGAACATCAACCGGTTGCGGAAGAGGTCGTAGAAGCCGCCGGACTCGCGTTCTTTAAGTAGACCGGCGTCGAGTGCTGCCCGCTCATTCGCGTTCCGAGATCGCAGGAACTGGAGCAGCCCGTCCCAGCGGTCCGCGGCTGCTCCGATGAGGAACTGAGCGGCGATCTCGGGACGGATGCCACGGCGGCCGACGAAGGCCCGGGCGGCGGTACCGTGCTCGGGATGGGCGAGCAACGTGCGGAAGAATCCGGCGGCGGTTGAGGTGATCGCGAGCAGGTCCGAGCGGCTGGCGCCACCTCCCTGCGTGTCGGCACCCCGGGCGGCCTGGGGTTTAAGGTCGATCCCGGCGCGTTCGGCGAGGTAGTGCAGAGCCTCGCGGAACTCCATCTTGTGGAAGAGCCGCACGAAGCGGAAGACATCGCCGCCGGTACCGCAGACGAAGCAGTGGAAGATTTGCTTGGAGGGGACGACACACATGGAGGGAGAATGGTCGTCGTGGAAGGGGCACAGGCAGACGAACTCGCGCCCTTTGGGCTTGAGGGAGACGTGTTCGCCGACCACGCGAACGATGTCGCTGGCGTCGCGGACGCGCATCACGTCATCGTCCCTGCCCGCACCGGTTTTCTGCCAGAGTTGGCTCACGCATCTCTCACTTTGTGAACGGGCCCGCGAAACGACAGCCGCGCTCGGACGCAACGATCCCCACCCTCGAAAGGTAGCACAAGTTGGGCGTTCCGCCAGCATTTTCTGGAGTGACCGGTATAAGAATGGGTGAAATGGGGACGTGTGTGAGGCTCAACCTCGAGGAGGAGCGATGGTCCGGAAGCAAATCGGGTATGTCGGCCGGGTTCAGGGCGTGGGTTTTCGGGCTCGCGTGGAGGG
>CAZJXA010000295.1:0-3590 GCA_964549785.1 uncultured Phycisphaeraceae bacterium
CCTCTTTTTCCTGTCTTACTGTGGAAACTCTGGCGAGAATGACGGCTTTTTTCATAGGTTTAATTTAGGTAGGCAAGCGCAAATGCTTCATCCTGTTCAATAGATATCTCAACCGCACGCTTGGCTTTTTCTAGTAAGTCATGCGCTTCTTTTCGCATCTTAAAGGCTTCCAGTACCATATTTGCTAGTTCATCCTGTCTTGCTCTAGCAAGCATTGGGATTTTGATTTGCATTGCGCTGTCTGGTTTGAGGTGAGCAATGATAGCACCGCCTGACATTCGCTCTATTTGAGCTTTGCAATACATTGAGTTGAGAACTAAAGCCAAGTAATTATTATTGATTTTGTCGTTTGGTTTGAAGCGAAGGAATGCACCGCTGACAATAGCTTCAATATCTTCATTAAGGGCGTATGAGATGCCAATAGTGCCGTCCTTAGTGAACAGAACCTCGCCTTTTTTAGGTCGATAGTTGTCCTTGAGACTTTCAAATAACTCAACTGAGAGCTTTTTTTCTACTGCCTCGATACCAAAAATACTAAAATCTGCCACACGTACAAAGTTTTCACCCTCTTCTTCGTATGCCTCACTGCCAATTTCAATACCTTTTTTGATCGTTACAATTTCGCTTAGTGGGACTTGTGGAATGCCAGAAGTTTTTATCTCAATCTCATCATATTTTGGTTGCCAGTACTCAGCATCAAAACGGTCATCGGCCAAACAGTCAACTAAATCACGTGTTGAGGTATTGGTATCAATTGGTGTGTAGTCAGTAAGATTGAGGTCGGCAAGAAGCAGTTGCTCGGCTTGAGAATATAGTCTCTCAAGAGTGCTTGTTGTGTCGAGATACTTGAGTATCAACTTTTCAACCTCATTTTGGATTTTCAGGGAAGCTGTAACTATTTTGATAGTAGACACTTCTTGCAGGTTTAAGTTGTATTGCCCAGTCGGCCTAGCAAGTCTTTTAGCTTGTAAATTACCATATTGGCTCAATAAAAATGTAAAAACATAACCAGAGAGGAATTTAGTTTTATTTGCGGTTCTTATCAAGGCCATTGCTTGGGTAATGTTGGCCTTAGGAAAACTTTTTGGCACTACTGAAATACGCCCAATAACACCGAGAGTTGCTCCTACGATGTTAATCAAAACATCGCCCTCTTGAAGCTCAGTAGACTTCATTCTCTGATTGATTTCCTCTGATATGTGGTAGTAGTCAAGGTTATCAGAAAGAGGCTTGTTTCGAATATCAGTCGTTTTTAATAATATGACCCCATCAGTCAAATTGTCATCTCTGTCTCTAGGCGTAGCTCCACTTTTAATTTGGCAAATATCACTCAATCTAGCAGTCGATAACTCGTTAAGTGCTTTCTCATTTTCGAGATAATCGAGTGAGTAAAATTCAGCGTCAATTCTATCTCTTTCCAGCTTAGAGAGATTAATTGATGTTACGTCGAGGTTATTTTGTTGTACAATTGTTTGCCAGTTCATATTTCTTTCAAGAAACTTAATCCTTGCTCTTTGCCCCAAGCCACAAAAGCCTCTGCAATCTCATCGAGGTCGCTAAGGTATTTTGGGTTACCACTTTCATTGAGGATCAGTTGCCCCTCTGCATCTTTTTCAAAAATGTAGTCACCGCTATTGTCCTTGAATGATTGTTTTTGCGTAGCAAAGAAGATGGGATAGTCGGCAACTGTCGAGTTACCGCCTGCATCTAATTCATCCTCACGCCATTTTTGCAAAAAGATGATAGATGTCTTGGTTCCTGTATGGGGCTTAAATGAGTTGCCGTGCAAGCCAACAACGGCCAGAATACGTGCTTTGCGCATAATATACTTGCGCACATACTCTTGACTGGTGTTGTTGAAAATACCTTGTGGCAAAACCACGGCAAGACGGCCACCTGCTTTGACAAAGTCGAGGTTGCGTTCAATAAAGAGTAAGTGTCGCTCCACCTTGTTTTGCAGTTTGCCTGCTTGGTTTTTACCAAGGGCATATTGTGCGAGGAGATACTTTTCTTTGATTTCACCTGCAAATGGTGGGTTGGCGAGTAGCACATCAAACTCAAGGTTTTGTATTACTTCTTGGTTGTGTCGGTTAGCTTCGTAGTCATCAAACTCAGTTACGAGACGGTAGTCTTGTAGTTCACTCTTCATTCTTTCAGGCCACACTCTGGTTTCAAGTGAAGTTGTTTTGAAGATGTGACTTTTGCCATCACCCGCAATCAGCATAATTGCTCGACTAATCTTGGTTGATTTTTCATCAAAATCTATACCCCACAAGTACCTACTGGCATAGTCTTTACGAGCTTCAAGAGTGGGTAGATTTTTCCAGACATATTGCATGGCGTGGACCAAAAAGCCTGCACTACCGCACGCTGTATCAACCACGTACTCACGCTTTTGTGGGTTCAGCATTCGCACGCAAAGGTCGATCACAACTCGGGGGGTAAAATACTGGCCTTTTTTACCTTTGGCTACGTCAGGCAACAAGTACTCAAAGGCTTCATCGATAATACGCAGGTTTGAGCCAAACAAACGTAAATCTTGTAGTTCACCTACGCAAACAGAGAGATGCTCAGGGCTGAGTTTAATTTTATCGGTACGTTCAAATACATCGGACCACTCGGCTTTTGCGAAGTCAAATATTTCGTCAATAATTCGCTTAGTTTCTTCTGGTTTTCCTGTTGGGCTTTTCCTGAAATACAAATCTTGATTAGGCCTAGTGAGTGCTTCTCGTTCATCATAGAGCTTGGCATAAATGAGTTTGAAGATTTCATCAAAACTATCTGCGCCAGAGTTGGCCAATACCAGTTCTTCAAGTGTTTTAATCGTCTCTTTGAGATCTTCCTCTCTGAGGTCCTTGAGGGTTTTACGCTTGGCTAGCACGTCCTCAACTTCTTCATCTGATGCTGGGATGTCGTCAAGGGTGTCATCAAAGTCTTTAGGGTATGGTCGGTAAAGGATGAGGCGTGTCTTGCCATTCAGCGCTAAGCCAACGGGCGCACCTTCGGCATTGAGATATGATTTGAGCTGTTGCACATCATTTTCTTCACTTGGGGCTTTGACCTCAATAATGATTTTTGGGGTAATGCCATCTGGACGATAGACCACAATATCGGCCCTCTTGATTTCTCGGCCAAAATTGACGTGTTTTTCTAGCTCAATGAGGTTTTTAGGGTATTTATAGTGCTTGGTAAGTTGAACGAGATAGAGTTGTCGAACAATTTCTTCTGGCGCAGATTTGCCTGTTTTCTCGTTGTAGACTAGTTTTTCTTCATCAAGTTTTGAGATGGCTTTGACATAGTATTTGCCAGCCTCTTTTTCGTAGATAGTGATAGTCGCTAAGTCATCAAACATCAACAAGTCACTGTCTGGATTCTTGAAAATCTTTTTGAGTACTTGTTGAGTGTTCATAGTTATTTTTCCTGTTTTTTAACTTTGTAACTTTGCATAAACGCCTCAAAGTCAGTCTTGTTGATGCGGTACTGCTTTTCTACTTGATACGCAGACAGCTTACCCGCCTGTATCCAGCGATAGACCGTCAAATACGCCACTTTCAGGAGCTTTGCCACCTCGTTGATGCTGTAATATGTTG
>CAZJXA010000296.1:0-3584 GCA_964549785.1 uncultured Phycisphaeraceae bacterium
GAGGTGGGGAAACCAGGCGCGACCGTCCTGACGCGGAGCGAGAGAAGGGTCCGAGCAAGCCGGTGCTTGAGCGTCGCCGTCCGACGCTCGTGAAGGAAATGGACCGGCTTGTGAAGGAACTCCGAGAATTGGGCGTTGCGGTCGAGGAGGTGGCGACCGGAGCCACGGCACCCGCGGCCCCCCGGCTGGCCCTGTTGGACAATCCGGAGGTGAAGGTGTGGGGACACGACGTGACCGCCGAACGCGGGGCCACGTATCAGTACCGACTGCGGGTATTGACCAACAATCCGCTTTTCGGACGATCCCTTCAGCCGGCTCAGGCCGCCTTGGCCGCGCAGAACACGCTCGCAGGCCCGTGGTCGGCGTGGTCGGCCCCGGTCACGGTGTTGCCCGCCGAGTACTACTTCGTGACGAGCGCCGAATCGCGGAACGACATCACGCCCCGCCCCCGGGCGACGGCGGAACTCTTTGTGTATTACTACGGCTTTTACCGAAAGGCGTCGGTGAGTCTTGAACCGGGCGACAAATTGATGGCGACGGCCAAACTACCGGAGCTTAAGTTCGCCGACATGGACCTCCTCAAACTCGACCCGGACGCGGCCGAGTTGGCGAGGCCGACCGCGGCGGCCCCTGAGGCTCCTGCGAGCCCGAATCGCGAAGGTGGCGGACGCCGGGGCGGTCTGGCTCCCGGTGGTGGAGGCCCTGACGGCCCCGCTCTTCGCCGAGATCGAGATGAAGCGCTGGCCGCCCAGCCAAGTTCGGGCGATCCGCTCCTGACAATCGGTGCCCCGAAGGAACGTCAAATGGTGGTCGATGCGACGTTCCTGGACGTGGCCCAGGCTCCGGCCCCGCCCAGCGAGATTGCGGGGGACGTGCGGAACCGCTATTTCGCGGTCTTGCGGGACGGCGCGGGGCGCCTGGTGACCCGTGTCGCAGATGCAGAGCGAACGCAAGGCATGTACCGACAGTTCGATGCTTCGGCCAAGGCTGGCCTCACGCAGGGCGTTCCGGTGCTGAAGGCGGCGGCGCCCGGACAGACGCTTCCCACGAGACGCGATCGGCCGAAGGCCCCCGATGCCCCAAGTGGGGGCGGGGGCGGCGGCTAAGTCGCGGCAAATTGGGGTCTTGCGAGCGAGTGTGAAGAAAAGGTAAAGCACACCGCTTGACCCATCCCCGGTTCGGTCTACACTCCCTTCCCTCTCACGACGGCCCCCCGATTCTTTCGGGAGTTCGAACCGGGGCGGGAAGTTAAAAAATTGAAGGGTGCAAAGCCCTTTGATGTTGGGACGCGGGACGCTCCCGAGTTCCACACGGCTCTTTGAAAACCGGATACGAACGAACGCGACCTCCGATAGGGTTTCCGGAGTCGGCGACGGCTTGGCGTCTCTCTGAGACGGTGAGGCGGGTGTCGATTTCTGGGGTCTTCCCTCCGGAGGCGCAAAATGCTGCAAGTAGAAAAGATTTTTGACAGTCATGCCGGCGACTGTGAAGGGCGAAAGCCCGAATCAGTCAAGGGCACGATGAATTGAAGATGCGATGAGATTAGAGCAGCGCTTGAGAGACTTTGTTGAAGAACCAACCACGATCGACACGATCGCAAAGTTGTTTCGGGCTTTTCGGGAAACCGTGAAGACCGAGGCGATGGAGTGTTCGGGCCAGTCGTGGCTCGATTCCGCATCCTTGAAAGGCGGATCGAGGTTTCTGATCTGAGAACGGGGCAAATGAATCGAAGTGCGGAAACGTGCTGAGTTTCGCGAGTCGCGGAGTCAGGTTGGGGACCGGGTACAAGGGCACACGGTGGATGTCTTGGTGTCGAGAGGCGATGAAAGACGTGAGAACCTGCGATAAGCCTAGGGGAGTTGGTAACTGAACTGTGATCCTAGGATTTCTGAATGGGGCAACCTACTCTTATGAGTACTTTATCCTGAATGTATAGGGATAAGGAGCGAACCTGGGGAACTGAAACATCTAAGTACCCAGAGGAAAAGAAAGCAATAGCGATTCCGTAAGTAGCGGCGAGCGAAAACGGATTAAAGATCAGTGAGCGAAACGTTTGAATGACGTACCGAAGAAGGTGAAAGTCCTGTAGCCACGAATCTTGTAGACCTTGAGTAAATTCGGGCTCGTGAAACCCGGGTTGAATATGGGGGGTCCACCCTCCAAGTCTAAATACTACTCGACAACCGATAGCGAACCAGTAAGGCGACTGAACGATGAAAAGAACCCCTATGAGGGGTGTGAAAGAGTACCTGAAACCGTGTGCTTACAAGCGGTCGGAGTCCGCAAGGATGACGGCGTGCTTTTTGCATAATGAGCCCGCGAGTTAGTCTGTACGGCGAGCCTAAGGCCCACCAGGCCGGAGGCGGAGCGAAAGCGAGTCCGAAATGGGCGCCGAGTCGTACGGGCTAGACACGAAACCTCAGTGATCTACCGTTGGCCAAGGTGAAGGGCGGGTAAAACCGCCTGGAGGCCTGCACGCGTGACCGTTGAAAAGGTCTGCGATGAGCTGACGGGAGGACTTAAAGTGTAATCAAACTGGGAGATAGCTTGTTCTCTCCGAAATAACTTTAGGGTTAGCCTCGGGTATCAGCAGATGGGGGTAGAGCTACTGGATGGTTGCAGGGGTCTACCCGACTACCTCGACCAACCAAACTCCGAATACCATTTGCATAGACCCGGGAGATAGACGGCGAGTGATAATATCCGTCGTCAAAAGGAGAAAAATCCAGATCGCCAGCTAAGGTCCCAAATCTCTGCTCAGTTCGAAAGGAAGTCAAGTTGCAATGACATCCAGGATGTTGGCTTAGAAGCAGCCACCATTTAAAGAGTGCGTAACAGCTCACTGGACGAGGAACTTGGCGCCGATAATGATCGGGAATAAGCAGAGAGCCGAAGCTGCGGGCGTCGTAAGACGCGGTAGGAGAGCGTTGTTAGCGCGGCGAAGCCGTCCAGTAATGGTAGGTGGAGCACTAACAAGTGAATATGCGGGCTTGAGTAACGATTAAACAGGTGAGAATCCTGTTCGCCGAATACCCAAGGTTTCCTGGGGAAGGTAATTCCGCCCAGGGTTAGCCGGGACCTAAGGTAAGGCCGAAAGGCGTAGTCGATGGACATGGGGCACAATATTCCCCAGCACATGCAGAGATCAAATCACGGTGCGGATCTTGAAGTTTGGGGGGCCTGTCAGATGGCCACGCAAGAAATCCCAGATGGAGAGGTTCCCAGAAAAGCCGTGAGGGCAAAGCATGTCCCGTACCAAAACTGACACAGGTGGGTGTGGCGATAAGCCTCAGGCGCTCGAGAGAACGGTCGTGAAGGAACTAGGCAAATTAACCCCGTAAGTTCGCGATAAGGGGGCCCTCCCCTCCGCAAGGAGGAAGGGCGCAGAGAAGAGGCTCTGGGAACTGTTTATCAAAAACACAGCACTGTGCTAAGAAGCAATTCGATGTATACAGTGTGACGCTTGCCCGATGCCGGAATGTCAAGGGAGTGGCTCAGGGAAACCGAAGGTCGCGACCGAAGCACCGGCGAATGGCGGCCGTAACTATGACGGTCCTAAGGTAGCGAAGTTCCTTGTCGGGTAA
>CAZJXA010000297.1:0-3569 GCA_964549785.1 uncultured Phycisphaeraceae bacterium
TATGTGGAAGCGGTGATGGACATCGGGCGCTTCCAACCCCGACATGAAGGTTCGTTCCTGGCGTGGCTGACCCTTCTGGCCGAAAACAACCTGCGCGACGCCATCAAGGAGTTGGACCGGGCCAAGCGGCCGAGCCCGCGAAAGCGGGTGGAGTCGGGGGCGACGGACGAAAGTTACGTGGCGCTGGTCGAGTTGATGGGGGCGACATTGACCACACCGAGCATCCAAGCCGCGAAGGGCGAGATACGAACCGCCTTGGACGCGGCTCTTGACCGGCTCCCCCCCGATTACTCCCGCGTGATCCGGCTCTACGACCTTGGCGGCCGCAGCGTGGAGGACGTTTCGACCGACATGGGGAAGAGCCAGGGTGCGGTGTTCATGCTGCGGGCGCGGGCCCACGAACGGCTCAAACAGGTGATCGGTCGGGAATCGCAGTTTTTCAGCCGGACAACGTGATATCTACCATGCGAGACGACGCCACACCCAGTTCGATCCTTCCGTCCGAGTCTGTTGCGGGCAAGCTCGGCGTTGCGCCCGCCGCACCGATCCCGGATCCGGATGTGCTTATTTTCGCCGCGCTCAACCAAGTGGGGATGGTGCGGGACAAGGCGGCTTCCAAACCGGTATCTCCCGCGTTCGCGGTCGCTCACGAAGAACACTCCAAATCTGATCTGCCGGATGCGGCCCCGGACCTGATCCCCAACTATCAGCTGCTGCGCGAGATCAGCCGTGGCGGGCAGGGGATCGTCTACAAGGCGATTCAGAAAACCACGAAGCGCCAGGTGGCGGTGAAGGTGATGCGGGAAGGGCCGTTCGCGGGCCCGCGGGACCGGATCCGCTTTGAGCGTGAGATCGAGGTCCTTGCGCAACTCAATCATCCGAACATTGTTGCGATTCTTGACAGCGGGGTGGTGCGTCGGGACGCCGGGCACATGCACTTTTTTGCCATGGATTACATCTCGGGGCGCTCGCTTGACGCGTGGCTGAACGAGAGCAAGCGCACGGTGGACGAAGTGCTCGGCGTCTTTATCAAGATCTGCGAGGCCGTGAACGCCGCGCACCTCAAGGGCATCATCCATCGCGATCTCAAACCCGGCAACGTGCGGATCGACGGGCAGAACGAGCCGCACATCCTCGACTTCGGGCTTGCGAAGACCGCGACGGGTGAGGTGGTGGACGAACTGGACGCTCAGGCGACGCCGCAGATGATGACGGTCACGGGGCAACTCCTGGGTTCGCTTCCGTGGTCGAGCCCCGAGCAGGCGGACGGCCGCATCGCGATGATCGACGTCCGCACCGATGTGTATTCGCTGGGCGTGATGCTATATCAGTGCCTGACGGGCCGGTTTCCGTACGAAGTCATCGGCGCGATCCGGGACGTGATGAACAACATCCTGCACACCAGCCCGGCCCGGCCCAGTTCCGTGTCTCGCCCGGGCCGGGCCCGCATCAACGATGAAGTCGAAACGATTGTCCTGAAGTGCCTGAGCAAGGAACGTGACCGCCGCTATCAGAACGCGGGCGAACTGGCCCGCGACCTGCACAATTACCTCGACGGGCAACCGATCGAAGCGAAGCGCGACAGCGGCTGGTATGTCCTCAGGAAGAAGGCGTCGCGGCATCGTGCGCTGGCGGCGTCGGTGGCGGCGATCGTGATCTCTGCGATCGCGGGCGGAACGACGGCGGCGGTCTTCTGGCAGCGGGAGAGGGGGGCCCGCATCGAGGCTCAAGGGGCCACCGTGGCCGCGCAGATGGCGACCGAGCGCGAGGCTACGGAACGCCGGCGGGTGCAATCACTCTTTGAATTTACCAAACGGGTGCTGGCTGCCCCGGACCCGGACCTTTTGCAGGGGGCCAACGCGGCGGGGGCCTTGCGGATCGCGGAGGCGGGGGAAAAACGGGCTCGAACGCACTTTGCCGACGAACCGCTGATGTTGGCCGACTGGCTTGACAACCTGGGCTTGGTCAGGCTCACCTTGGGTGACCCGGACAAACGGGCCAAGGCCCTGCTGGAGAACGCGCTCGCGATCCGCACCGCCTCGGCCGCGCCCCGCTTTGACGTCGCCGCGAGCCACGTCCACTTGGCACGGGCCTCCCTGGATACGAGCGACAAGGCCGTGGCGCTCGCCCATGCCCAGTCGGCCTCCAACATTCTACGCGAGATGCCCGCGGAAGCCGCCGTGATTGAACTCCTCTCGGAGGCACTGGCTCAGGCGGGTGTGGCCCAGCGGCAGTTGAATCGCCCCGCGGAGTCGGCGGCCACACTGAAGGACGCGCTGGCGCTGCGGGCGGACCATCAGTTGCCGCCATCGGATATTGACGCCGAAATCCTGACTTCGCTTTCGGTGGCCTATCGGGCTTTGGGCCGCATCGATGAGGCCTTGGTGGCGCTCACGCGAGCGGAACCTTACCTGGTGCAGGTCTTTGGTGATGGCAATTCTCGACTGCTGGTCTGGCGCGCGAATACGGCGCGGGTGCTGCTGGCGGCGGGCGGCCCCGAGGATTTGGCGCGGGGGAGGAAGATTCTCGATGGGCTGATTGAGACCAATCGGGCCGTGCTGGCCCCTGTGGATCTGAACCACCCTCGGCTGTCTCTCAACCTTGACCTCTTGGGGAAGACGCTGACGGCCTTGGGAGAGCTTCCGGCGGCCCAGGTCGCGCTGGAGGAAGCGCTGCGGATGCGTGATGCCAAGGGCGATACCAACGAAAGGACGCTGGCGGGGACGCATGTGGCCCTGGCCCGGGTGCTGCGGGAGCGCGGTGATCTGGTGGGGGCCGCGCGCCACCTGCACGATGCCGGCCTGCTGCTCCGCCCCGCTTCGCGCGGTTCGCTCGAGCTGCTGAGCCTTGGGCGCGAGAACGTCGAGATGCTGCTGGCCTCCGGCCCCCCGGCCCCCGCCGCTGCGGCAGCCCAAGCCCTTCTCGACGCTTCGGCCGTGAACGCCGCGGTCCCCACCCTCGACTTGGCGTACGCCCAAACGCTTGCTGCGCGGGTCTTCCTGGCGACAAAAAATTTCGAGGAAGCCCGGGCCAACGCCGAAGCGGCCGTCGCAGTCGTTCCGCCGCGTTCCATCGACGCACTGGTCGCGGCGATCATCCGCGACCGGGCGCTCGCGGCTTTGAACAGGACGCCGACCAATGACACCGAGGCCCTTGAACGACTCGCTGCTCGTCCGGGAGGGGGGCGGCTGGCCCGCGAGTTGGCGCGGTAACGAGCGGGGAATGTGGTTAAGCGGTTCCGTGGTTGAGTGGGCGGTTGCCGCGCCGAGTTCTTGGCCTTGTGCGGCCCGGACGTGCCGCTTGGGTTTCTTAGTGTGCGGGCGTTGTCTGAGTGAGCAGGGTTAGGCGCGGAAGAGGGCGGCATCGGCAGGTTGGACGCCGGTGTCGCCAGAATAAGTAGGTTTGGTCAGGTGGCGGAGCCCTACCCCCCGGCCTCTCGCCTTTGGGGAAGCGGGGCCTGGAACCTCTGAAAAATAACCGGCGTAAAGTCTCATAAGACTCGTGGAGGGACCGCCGTATGAACTCAGATGTTGCCGCGCAGCCGATCCGCACGCGCCGGAGCCATGTGA
>CAZJXA010000298.1:0-3496 GCA_964549785.1 uncultured Phycisphaeraceae bacterium
CCCCCGCCCCATCACGTGCGGTCGGCATCGCACTGGTTGTGGCGTCAGACGGCGTCCCGGAACGAGCCCCCAAATCTTCAGCCGGTACAGCCGCATCAACGCTCGGCGCGCGCCCCGGCGCACCCGCCTGCGCTATTTCCACCATCGATTCGGCCAGCCCCTTCTCCGCCTTGAGCTTCGCCCCCGCCCGCGCTGCCCCATCGGCCACCAGCAGCGCTCCCAGAGACGCCAGCCCCACCACCGTCGCGATCAACGGCTGCCATCCAGTCCGTACCACCCGCGGCCGACGCGCACGGAACATCACCATGGCAAACGCCACGTTCGCTCCGTGCGTCACGAAGCAGTACACGCACGGAACCCGCAGCGCCACCGCGGCGATCGAATACACCACCGACGCTGCGACACCCAACCAAACCAATACCGTCAACCCCCGGCCCCACCGGCCGCGCCCGCTCACCCACGCCGCCAGCATCGCCGCAAAGTACGAAAACCCCACGAACGACACCGGCCACCCAATTCCCGGGATCGTCCCGAACGCCGTTCGCGCCGCCTGGTCACACGGGCTGCCCGCACCGCACCCGGGCAGCGCCACCGCCCCAAAATGGTGCAAACACAGCATCCCCGAGGCCCCCACCGCGACCGCAAGCGCCACGATCCCCGAAATCCACAACAAACGAGGAACCGGAACAGGATGGGTCGGAGGTGGCGTGTTCATGGTTGTTGCAAAAGAATATCCCCGGCCCTATGCACTCAGCACCGCGTACTCGCCCGCCAAAATCCCGGATCGTGGGGCCTGGCACCACCCCGTTCGAACGGTCCCGTCACCCCCGGGAAACACTCGCGCGGCTTGAATAATCCATGTGTCGAACCCGCGACAAAGCCACTTTTTTCCGCGTTCCCCATGCAATCCTATTGTGGACACGAGCGTCTTCCTTCATACTGCACACATCTCCCCGGCGTTCGCCGGGTGGTGTCCGATGCAGCCTTGAGTAAAAGAAAGGACTCCCATGCGTTTCTTGTCAAAGTTGGCGACCTTCGGGGCGTCTCTGGCGGCGCTGTGTTGCAGCGTGCTCACCCCCACCGCGGACGCCCAGCAGGGCGCCTGCTGCATCACGACCCCCAACGGGGTCGTCTGCTCGATCCGCACCCAGGCCAACTGCCTCGCTGAAAACGGCGTCTACCGCGGCAATGGCACCGTCTGCGGCAACGATACCTGCGCGGCTCCGCCCCCCATCGGTGCCTGCTGCATCGTCACGCCCAACGGCGTCAACTGTGTTCGCATCACCCAAGCCGCGTGCACCCGCGAGGGCGGCACCTATCGCGGCAACGGTTCCGAGTGCGGCCCCAACGCCTGCTCGCCCCCCGCGCCCACCGGTGCCTGCTGCATCACCAACCCCAGCGGCGTCACCTGCTCTGTCCGCACCCAAGCTGCGTGCCTCGCCGATAACGGCGTCTATCGCGGCAACGGCACGGTCTGTGGCAACGGCATCTGCGAGCCACCCGCACCGCGCGGCGCCTGCTGCATCACCAACCCCAATGGCATCTTCTGCTCCGTCCGCACCGAGGCTTCGTGCCTCGCCGATTACGGTGTCTATCGCGGCAATGGCACCGAATGCACGAATACCACCTGCACCCCGCCTCCGGCCACCGGTGCCTGCTGCGTCCGCGCCAACGGCGTCATCCAGTGCGTCATCCTCACCGCCGCCCAGTGCGAAGACCGCGACGGTCAGTATCGCGGCAACGGAACCGCCTGCTCCGCCACCCTCTGCATTAATACGTCCGATCGTGGCGCTTGCTGCGTCCGTACCTCCACCGGCGGCGTTGAGTGCATCATCCTCACTGCCAATCAGTGCCGCGACCGCCGCGGTCAATACCGCGGCAACGGGTCCGTGTGCGGCACCGACACCTGCACCCCGCCTCCCACCACCGGCGCCTGCTGCGTCCGTACCTCCACCGGCGGCATCGAGTGCGTCATCCTCACCGCCGATCAGTGCCGCAATCGCCAAGGTCAATACCGCGGCAACGGCTCCACCTGCGGCCCCAACACCTGCCCGCCACCGGTTCCCACCGGCGCCTGCTGCGTCCGAACCGCCGGCGGCGGCATCGAGTGCGTCGTCCTCACCGCGCCCCAGTGCCGCCAACGCAATGGTGACTATCGCGGCAATGGCACCACCTGCAACGCCGACATCTGCCCTCAGCCCACGCCCCGCGGCGCTTGCTGCATCACCGGTGACAACGGCGCCGTCCGCTGCGAGGTCGTCACCGCCGCCCGCTGCACCGAGCTTCAAGGCGTCTACCGCGGCAACGGCACCTTGTGCCGCAACGACACCTGCCCGCAACCCCCGCCCACCGGTGCCTGCTGCGTCCAGGGCGAAGATGGCGGAACCCGCTGCATCGTGGTCTCCGCCGCCAGGTGCCGCGAACTCGACGGCACGTTCCGTGGCAACGGCACGGTCTGCAACGCCGCCGCGTGTCCCAAGCCCGACCCCGATGGTGCCTGCTGCATCCGCACCCCCACCGGCGTCAACTGCGTCGTCACCACCGAACGCCGCTGCGGGGCCGCCGGCGGACGCTACCTCGGAAACGGGGCCGCCTGCAGCGACACCGCCTGCGACCTCCCCGGCAGCAAGTGCGACTGCGATTGGAACGATGACGGCGAACTCAACCAAGCCGACATCGTCGCCTACATGAACTCCTTCAACGCCGGCTCCGCAGACTTTGATGGCGACGGTAATACCGACGCCGACGATGCCATCGCCTTCTTCGCCTGCTATCGCGCGGGCTGCTAAGAGCCCCGCCTCGACTCCCACTTTTCCCGCGGCCCGCGCCCTCCTCGGGCGGGGGCCGCTTTTATTGTGCCCGGTCTTTCCGGTCCCCCCTTCAGCCTGTCGCTCCCGCCGCCTGCCTTCGATGCCTCGGTCGGGTAACCCGACGGGCTTTTCGGTCATCGCCAGCGACGGTGTTGATCTGCCAACTGATCACGGGGTTCTCCAAGCGGCTCCTTCGCACACGATGGCGTCGAGGATGGTCAGGAGTTTGTCCGCGGCGACGGTAGGGGCCACCTTCTTGGGCCTCCCGGCACGGTCCGGCCCGTGCCGACGCGGGGGCCGGCCGCGCCCCGCACGATCGCGGTTCATTCCGACGGACGCGGGAACAGGTTCCCGCCGATGGGAATGGGCTTCCAACGTCCGGAAACGCGTTTCAGCCCGTCCGGAATGTGCTCCAATTGGCAGGGAATGTGCTCGATTGGCCTTTAGAGCGCCGGAAATACGCATTCATCGGGTATCTTGTGTTCCGCTCCCCCCTTTAACCCGCACCCCGCTTAAAAAGGCCTCCGCCGTGAATACCTCCCCCCGAATCCTCCGCGCCCCCCGCATCACGCTCACTATCGCTTCCGCCTCACTCCTGGTCGCTGCCGGATTCGTGTTCGCCGGCCCCCTCGACCCGCCCGCCGGGCCGGTGACTTCGACGTACAAGACGCTGACCGAGGTCGAGC
>CAZJXA010000299.1:0-3452 GCA_964549785.1 uncultured Phycisphaeraceae bacterium
CACCCTTTCCATCGACGGCATGACCTGCGGGCACTGCGTGCAGGCCGTGACCAAAGCCCTCTCGGCGGTGCCGGGGGTGAAGGTCCGGTCGGTGGCGGTCGGGAGCGCGGAGATTGAGGTAAGCGACAGCGGGGCCGCTGGAAAGGCCATGGCAGTGCTTCAGGAGGCCGGCTATCCGGCCCGTGCGATGGTGGCGACCGACACCTCCGTTTCAAGCAAGCCCGCGGGCGGGTGCTGCGGCGGAGCGAGCAAGGCGGGAGCGGGTTCCGGAGCGGACCTTTCGGGAAGCACACCCAAGGGCGGCTGCTGCGGCTGAACGCGCGGGCATCAGGGCACGATCAAAGGAGTTGATCCGATGGCGGCGTCACGAAAGAATGCACAGGCAAGCAAGGACGTGGCTCGCATGATCTGCCCGGCCTGTGGCGGCGGGTCGGCGTCGGCCCCGGCGTTCAAGGGTCGCGCGGGTCCGGGCCATCCGGCGGCCGTGCGCGACGGCACGGGGCCTGGCGCCCACGCCATCGGCGTGGACACCGCGCTGAAGGCCGCCAACCTTAACCATCTGCGGCGGATCGAGGGGCAGGTCCGCGGGCTGGCGGGGATGGTTGAGGAGGACCGCTACTGCGCCGACATCATCACGCAGGTTTCGGCCGTGCGCGAGTCGCTGCAAACCGTGGCCCGCAACCTCATGCGCAACCACCTTCAATACTGCGCCGCCAGGGCGATGCACGACGAGGGGATGACGCGCGAGGCGATGGTGGATGAACTGATGGAACTCGTCGCCAAACTGCGTGCATGAATCGACCATGTGATCGACGTGTAGCCTCGACTCGCCGGGAGATCGGAAAGGACCGCGATGAACAATGAACACCAGCACGGCACGAACATGACTGTGCCCCGAGGCACGACCACGCCTCCGGGATCGAGCGTCCCCGCGGCCGCCATCCCGGATGCGCGGGTGGACCTGCCTCTCACGGGCATGACGTGTGCCTCGTGCGCGAACACCATCGAGCGGGCGCTGGGCAAGGTCCCGGGCGTATCGAAGGCGAGCGTGAACTTTGCCACCAAGACCGCAACGGTGCGGTACGACGCCGCCGCGACGTCGCCCCAGAAGTTGGTGGGCGTAGTGAAGGGGACCGGGTACGACGCGGTGTTGCCAGAATCGTCATCGGGCTCTCACGCCCGGCATGCGAGCGCAATGACGGGAATGTCCGCGGCAGAGCACGCCGCGATGCCGGCCGGACATTCGATGGCCATGAGTGGCGGCGGGGAGGACCATTCTGCGCACATGCACGTCAACGCCGATGAGCAGACCGTGCTGCTCCGCAAGGTCATCGTCGGTGCGGTGTTGTCGTTGCCGGTGTTGGTGATCGCGATGTCGCACGGGAAAATCGCGTTCCTCAATCAGCCGTGGATCAACTGGCTCCAACTTGCTCTCACCACGCCGGTCGTCGCTTGGTGCGGGTCACAGTTCTACCGGATGGCGTGGATGGGCCTCAAGCACTTCCGGGCCAACATGGATTCGCTCGTGGCGCTCGGCACGGGGACGGCGTTCCTGTACTCCATCGCCGCGACGGTGTGGCCGGGGTTCTTCGCCGTCGGCCAGGCGGGTGCGCACTCCGGGTCCGGCATTGCAATGGTGCCCGTGTACTACGAAGCCGCGGCGGTGATCATCGTGCTCGTGCTGCTCGGCAAACTCTTCGAGGCCCGCGCGACCGGGAACACGAGCGCTGCGATCCGCCGGCTGATCGGCCTGCAAGCCAAGACCGCCCGGGTGGTGCGTGACGGGGAGGAACTGGACATTCCCGTGGAGCAGGTCATCGTCGGCGACACGGTCATCGTCCGCCCCGGCGAGAAGATCCCCGTGGACGGCAACGTCGAGAGCGGTGATTCGTCCATCGACGAGTCGATGCTGACGGGCGAGAGCGTTCCCGTCGAGAAGAAGGCGGGGGATGCGGTCTTCGGGGCCACCATCAACACGACCGGAGCGCTGACCTTCCGCGCCACCAAGGTCGGCAAGGACACCGCGCTCCAGCAGATCGTCCGGCTGGTGCAGGAAGCCCAGGGCAACAAGGCCCCGATCGCCCGACTTGCGGACACCATCAGTGGGTACTTCACGCCGGCGGTGTTGGGCATCGCCCTCATCACGTTCGTGGTTTGGTACTTCGCCGCGCCGGTCGATTCGCGGCTGAGCATGGCTTTGCTCACGTTCGTCTCCGTGCTCATCATCGCGTGCCCTTGCGCGTTGGGGCTCGCCACACCCACGGCGATCATGGTCGGTACCGGGCGCGGGGCCGAACACGGCATCCTCATCAAGGGCGGCGAGGCGCTCGAGATTGCCCACAAGATCACGGCCATCATTCTTGACAAGACCGGCACCATCACCGCGGGCAAGCCCGCGTTGACGGACGTGCGAGCGTTACCCGGCATCACCGAGACCGACCTCGTGCGGCTCGCGGCTTCCGCCGAGCGGCTGAGCGAACACCCGCTGGCCGCCGCGATCGTGGACGGTGCCAAGGCCCGCGGCCTCACGCTTGCGGAACCCGATGCGTTCAAGGCCGTGGTCGGCCACGGCATCGAGGCAACCGTGGAGGGGCGTGCAGTCCTAATTGGCAAGCGTGCGCTCCTGAACGAGCGCGGGATCGACACATCGGCGCTCGACAATCTTTCCGGGGAACTGGCCGCGGCGGGCAAGACACCCATGTACGCCGCGATCGACGGCAAACCCGCCGGGCTGATCGCCGTTTCCGACCGTGTGAAGCCCGAATCGAAGGAGGCCATTGCCCAGATGCAGAAAATGGGCCTGCGGGTGGCGATGATCACCGGCGACAATGTCAAGACCGCCGCGGCCGTGGCGAAGGAAGTCGGCATTCCGCCCGACATGGTCTTTGCGGAGGTGCTTCCGGTGAACAAGGCCGAGCACGTGAAGAAACTCCAGGCTCAGGGCTTCGTGGTCGGGATGGTGGGCGACGGCATCAACGATGCCCCCGCCCTCGCTCAGGCCGACATCGGCCTCGCGATGGGCACCGGGACGGATGTGGCCATCGAGGCTTCGGACATCACTCTCATTCGCGGCGATCTGCGGTCGGTGCCCGAGGCCATCGCGCTCTCGCGAGCCACGATGCGCACCATCAAGCAGAACCTGTTCTGGGCGTTCATCTACAACATCGTCGGCATCCCCATCGCGGCCGGTGTGCTCTTCCCCTTCACCGGCTGGCTTCTGTCGCCGATCATCGCGAGCGCTGCGATGGCCTTCAGCAGTGTGAGCGTGGTGATGAACAGCCTGCGCCTGCGGCGTGGGTGAACCATTGACCGAAGTGCGGATGGCGAACGGCGAGCGGGGTCCGACCGTCCTTCCCGAATCCTCCGAGATCGTGGACCTGCGCGAGGGGTGCGTGGAAAATCAAAATGCCCCGCGAAGGACTCGAACCTTCGACCCGCTGATTAAGAGTCAG
>CAZJXA010000300.1:0-1002 GCA_964549785.1 uncultured Phycisphaeraceae bacterium
GATCGGGCTGGCGCCCGCGACCGTCACTGCGATGGGGACGATCATTGCCGCCGCGAGCGCGGGGAGTAGTTGGGCGCGGCGGGGCGGTGGCGTTGAACAGTTCGTGTGTCGCCGCTGACGCGGCTTGAGGCGGGAGGCGGGGCGCGTGATGTGATGCGCGTTGGGGTGGTTCGGGGTGCAGGCCTTCAGCCTGCCGGAATCTTGTTGGAGGTGACCGGGGGTGTCGCCGCGGCGGCTCCGACCCCCTGTATGTTAAACCAAGTACAGTTTCAGGATGTTGCTGGTAGGCGTGAGCGAGCGTAGCGAACGAATGCCTACCAGCAAGGCGGATCGCGAGATCCATTCACCCCCGGGCGATCAACGCCGTTAGCCAGCGCGATCCCATCCGCTCTCATTGTTTCAGCCCGAACAGTCGCTTGGGCCTCTGCCGGGACTATGCCGACAAGCCCGTATTTGCAAGGAAGGGAATTCGATGAGTATGCACAATGATCGTTCTGGGGAAGACATTTCGGTTGGGATCGATGTGTCCAAGAACCGGCTCGATGTGGCCGTTGGCTCGGCGGGAACCGTGCGCGGTTTCGACAACGACCCCGCGGGGCATGATGCGCTGGTCAGGCACCTGCGCACCGTTTCACCCGCTCGCGTGGTGCTCGAATCTACCGGCGGGTACGAGAGATCTGCGATGGCGGCGCTCGCGGCGGCGGGCCTTCCCGTCATCGTCGTGAACCCGCGGCGGGCACGGGAGTTCGCCGGGGCCGCGGGAGTGTTGGCCAAGACCGATCGGCTTGATGCGTGTGTCCTGGCGCTCTACACCGAAAGGCTTACGTCCCCAGTACGCCCGATTTCAAGCCCTCAGCAGCAGGCTTTGGAGGATCTGGTCGCGCGGCGGGCGCAGCTCGTGAGCATGCTCACCCAGGAGAAGAACCGCTTACAGCAGGCGGCGGCCCCGAGAGTCCGCAAGAGCATCGAGGCGATCATCACGTCTCTCCGCAAACAGATCGA
>CAZJXA010000300.1:1012-3338 GCA_964549785.1 uncultured Phycisphaeraceae bacterium
TCCTCGCCGGTGTGGAAGGACGCTGCCGAACGCATGGACTCCGTGCCCGGCGTCGGGTTCAAAACCGTGTGCGTCCTGCTGGGCGCGCTGCCCGAACTGGGCACGCTCAACCGGCAGTGCATCGCGGCCTTGGCGGGTCTGGCCCCCATTAATCGCGACAGCGGGAAGATGCGCGGCAAGCGTGCCATCGGTGGCGGCCGCGCCGACGTGCGGACCTCCCTGTACATGGCCTCCCTCTCGGCTTTTCGGCATAACCCCGCGATCAAGGCGTTCTACCAAAGGCTCGTCCAGGCCGGCAAGCCCAAGAAGGTCGCCCTCACCGCCGCCGCCCACAAACTCCTCACCATCCTCAACGCCATCCTGCGCGAAAAACCCACTTGGAGAACCACCGTGGCCACTTGACAATCAACACAGTTGCTGGCTACAGCCCGACGCCCCGCCGGGGCGAAAGAGTCGGTGCGGAGGCGAGGTGGGGGCGGGGCGGTGTTGACCTGCGTGAATCTCGTGAGCCGGTGGGAGTCCGCGTTGACGATTGCGCAAGGGACCCGGATTTCGCGGATGGGTCAGATCGTCTTTATCTGGTGCGGTTGGGCCCCACCCCCAGCGGGGTGACGTTGCTGGGCGTTTCGGTCTTGACCGTTGCGCTCCGTCGCCGTCGGTCGTGACCAACGTCGGTGGTGGCGATCGTTCATCGATCATCGGTGAACGCGGCGTGTGCATCTGACCTGCCTGAATCTCATGAGCGAGAGCTGACGACCGTACGCCCGGGCCCTCCTTTTTTGTGGGAGGGCGGTTGAACCCCACGCGCGGGGTGACTAACTACAGCGGGGTTTGTGAATGGGCAGCTTCGAGTGCGATGAGTTGCGCCACGGAGAGTTGCTCGGCCCGGTGTTCGGGGGCGATCCCGGGGGGCCACGGGCCTTCGCGGCCGAGGATGGAGCCGACCTGTTTGCGGCGGTGCTCGAAGAGACGTTGGCAGAAGGCCGCGAGGCGGCGGGGGTTTTCGTGCAGGGGTTCGGCGGCGCGGCGGATGGCGATCATGGAACTGGTGACGTCGGGAGAGGGCCAGAAGCACCCGGGGGGCAACTTGGCGACGGTGTGGACGGCGGCGACGGTTTGGGTGAGGATGCTGAGGGTGCCGTAGTCCTTTGAATCGTGCAGGGCCGCGAGGCGGTCGGCGACTTCCTTCTGGATGGTGATGAACATGCCGCGGCAGGCGGGGTGATCGGCGAGAAGGATGCTGATGACGGGGGTTGCCGCGCCGTACGGAAGGTTGGAGACGAGGGTAAAGGGGCCGGCACCGAGGGCGTGGAGGACTTCCTGCGAGAGGGCGGATTTGGAGTCGAGGCAATCGCCCTCGATGAGGGTGAAGCGGGGCTCATCGGCGAAGTGTTCACGGAGCCAGACGCAGAGGCCGCGGTCGATCTCGCAGGCGACGACGCGGCCGCCGCGGGCGAGGAGTTCCTCGGTCATCGTGCCGGTGCCGGGGCCGATTTCCAGGACGGTGTCGGCGGGGCCGACAGCGGAGGCGTCAACGAGTTTGCGGATGAGATTGTGATCGGTGAGGAAGTTCTGGCCGAAGCCTTTGCGGGGTGACATGCCGCGCGAGGTGAGAATTTCTTTGATGGTGGAGAGGGGTTGCATGAGGGGAAGGAACTGGGCATCAGGCAGTGGGGAAGAGAGGCGGTGGGGATTGGGCTTCGGGCATCGGGCAAAAGGCGTTGGGCAGCAGGCAATAGGAAAGAGGACGAGACGGGATCGGGAATTGGGCGGAGTACGGAAGGTCGGCGATCCGGCGTCTGATGGCGCGGGTCATGCCCTTTTCCTCCAATCTGCTCTATCTGCTTATCTTTCCATCACTCTCATCACGACGATGGTTCGGTCGTCGGATCGGGCGGAGAGGCCGCTGAATTGGCGGAGATCCCAGAGGATTCGTTCCAGGATGTCGGCGGCGGAGCCATCGGGTTGTTCGGTGAGGGAGCGGAGGAGGGAGTCGCGGAGGCGCTTCTTGCCGTAGCGCTGGCCGGAGAAGTTGGTGGCGTCGACCAGGCCGTCGGTGTAGGCCAACAGCACATCGCGGGAGCGGAGATCGAAGACGGCCCGCTGATAGCGTTGGGAAGGGTCGATGCCGACGACCATGCCGCCGACGTTGAGTTCGTTGATGTCGGTCTGGTTGGGGGCCCGGTGACGGGGGATGTGGACGACCATCGGGGGCTCGTGACCGGCGGAGCAATAGGTCATTCGCAGGTTGGCGGGGTCGATGACGCCGTACCACAGGCTCGCGAACTCGTTGTCGCGGGTGTCGCGGTAGAGGGCGTGGTTGACG
>CAZJXA010000301.1:0-3294 GCA_964549785.1 uncultured Phycisphaeraceae bacterium
CCCAATGCTTTCCTCCCCGCCTCCCTTCTCACCCCAACCCATCAAAGAGCCCCGGCTCTTCATCCGGGTCCGCCGGGATCAACCGCCGCAACGACTCCAGCGTGTCCGCTTCCGTCGCTCGCTTGTCGCCACGAATCCGCAAGATTCGTGGGAATCGCACGGCGACGCCCGACCGATGCCGGCTCGATCGTTGGATGCCCTCGAACCCCAGTTCATACACCCGCACCGGCTCGACGACCCGTGCCGGCCCATATCTCCCGGTGGTGTGCTGCCGAATCCAGCGGTCGAGTTCCCCGATCTCTTCGTCGGTCAGTCCGGAATACGCCTTCGCGAACGGCACCAAGTGTCCGTTGTCCCAAACCGCGAAGGTGTAGTCCGTCAGGAGGTTGGCCCGCCGTCCGTGCCCGGGCTCGGCGAGCGTCAGGACGCAATCGACCGAGAGCGGGTCAATCTTCCATTTCCACCAATCGCCGCGGGTTCGGCCGACTCCGTACACCGAAGTCAGCCGCTTCAGCATCAGACCCTCAACGCCCTTGGCCCGCGAGGTGGAACGCAATTCCCCCGCCGCGCTCCATGTCGGTGGCCGCACGACCTCGGAAAGGACAATTCTGAGCGATCTGTTCCGCTGCACCAACGCTTCGAGGAATCTTCTGCGTTCGATCAGCGCGGTCCCCCGCACGTCGACACCGCCGTGTTCCATCAGGTCGTACGCGCAGAACGCAACCGGGTACCGGTTGAGAACCCCCTTGGAAAGGCTCGTCCGCCCGATCCGCCGCTGCAGAGCCGCAAACGGCAGCGGCCCGCCATTCCGCCACGCCAGAATCTCGCCATCCACCACCGTCCCGGAATCCAGTCGCGCCGCCCCTTCAAGAATTTCCGGGAAGCGCTCGGTCAGGCGTTCGTCGCCGCGCGACCACAGGCTGGTCACGCCGTCGCGCCGGATGATCTGCGCACGAATGCCGTCCCACTTCCATTCCAGTTGCCAATCCTCGATCGGGCCCAGCGCCTCGGGAAGTTCTTCCAGCGGCGACGCTAAGTAGAAGGGATACGGCTTGGAACGATCCGAACCGCTCTCGCCCGCCGCCACAATCACCCGATATCCCGCGGCGGTGGGGGCCCAATCACCCGAGAGCCGATGCGCAACGACCGCCGGATCAAGCCCCGTCGCCTTCGCGATGCCCCGCTCCACCAAGGTTCGCGAAACCCCCACGCGCAGACTGCCCGTCACCATCTTGAGCAGCAGAAAGCGTTCCGTACCCCGCGTCATCTCCACCCACTCTCGAACTTGGTCGCGCTGTTCCCTCGGCGGGAGCGATCGCAGCCGTTCGAGCCGGGTGGTCACCCACTCCGAGACGCTCAGCGCCGTGCCCACTTCCGCGGGCCCATCGGGCATCAAGAGGCACACCAGTTCCGCGAAGTCACCGACGGTCGAGTAGCACTCCCGGAAAAGCCAGTCCGGGATGCCCGACCACTCGCGGGCCCACTCTCCCAGTTTGCCCGCCGGAAGGACCCGCTTCAACTTCAAACCCGTGAGGAAGAAGAGCGCCCACGCCGCATCAGCTTCGTCCGAAGCGCGGAAATAATCCGCCATCGCTCCGACCTTTTCGTTGGTCGAAGTCGTCCGGTCGATCCGTTCAAAGAGGGCAGCGAAGCGCTTCACTCTTCCTCTTCCGAAGCGAAGCCGGTTTGCAGGGGCACGGCATCCAATCCCCGCTCCCGCAGGTAGGCCGCCACCGTCTCGCTGTTGCCGTGCGTCACGAGTACCCGTTTCGCCCCCGTCTCTTCCACGGTCCGCATCAGGTCGGGCCAGTCCACATGATCCGAGAGCACAAACCCTCGGTCGTAGCCGCGCCGGCGGCGGATGCCGCGCACCCGCATCCACCCCGAAGCGAAGCCGGTCTCGTAATCATCCGCAGCCCCGAACCGACGCATCCAAGGCGAACCCGCCGCGGATGGCGGCGCGATCGCCAGGCCGCCGGGTTCCACCTTCCGACGCTTCCGACCGACCTCGTCGATCGTGGCACCTTCGTACGGCAGCATCTTTACGCCGTCCGCTCGGTAGGCCTCGGTCAACGGAAGCGTGGCGCCGTGCAACAGCACCGGTCGATCGTTCATCCACGCCGCGCCCGTCTCGCGCCCCGCCAGCGCGCCGAGTTCTCCCAACACCCGCTGGGCCTTCCCCAAGGAGTACGTAAACAGCACCGCCGTCCGCCCGCGTTCCCGACACTCGCGCCACCAGTCGGCAATCTCCGCCGCCGTCTCTTCCGAGCGATTCCACCGGTAGATCGGAAGCCCGAAGGTGGCCTCGGTGATGAACGTGGTGCACGGCACCACCTCGAAGGCTTCGCAGGTTGGGTCGCTGGCCCGCTTGTAATCGCCCGACACCACCCAGACTTCGTCGCCCGACTCAACCCGGATCTGGGCCGAACCGCGGATGTGCCCGGCCGGGTGAAAACTCACCCATACATCGCCGAAGCGAACCCGTTCCCCCCACGCGAGCCCGTCGATCACGCTCCCCGCCGCCAACCGAAGTTTCAGAAAGGGCACGCTCGCCGCCGCCGCGACAAACCGAGCCGAGCCCGACCGGGCGTGATCGCTGTGGGCGTGCGTGATGAGGGCCAGCGGCACCGGCTTCCAAGGGTCCACATGAAAACCGCCGGCGGCGCACCACAATCCTCGCTCATCGGGCTTCAAAAGGTCAGGCACAACCCATTATTCCACGCCCCGTTGCGGAACGCCGCTCCGGACGCCCGCATCCGAAACTGGTGTCGCGGAGAATGCAGGACGTCATGCCCGCACTCGTCTGGTTCCGTTCCGATCTGCGTGTTTCCGACAACACCGCACTCCACCACGCCTGCCGGGCATCACACGACGGCGTAATCGGGCTCTTTGTCATCGCCCCGGGCCAGTGGAAAGGCCACGACTGGGCCCCGGTGCGCGTCGATTTCGTCCTCCGCACCCTCGCCGAACTCTCCCAAGCCCTCGCCGCCAAAAACATCCCCCTGCTCATCGCGACAGCCCCGACCGTCGCCGACGTTGTCCCCCGCGTCCTGGCGGCCGCTCACGCCCACCGCTGCGACAAGATCCACTTTAACCGTGAGTACGAGATCGACGAAGCCAATCGTGATGCCGCGCTCGAGAGCGCAGCGCGGGCCTCCGGAATCGCGACCACCGGCCACGCCGACCAGACCATCGTTCGGCCGGAACTTCTGAAGACCGGTGACGGCGGCTTCTACACCATTTTCAGCCCCTTCAAGCGGTCGTGGATCAAGCACTTGGTTGCCGAGGGAACCC
>CAZJXA010000302.1:0-1994 GCA_964549785.1 uncultured Phycisphaeraceae bacterium
GCTGTCGCTCGGCCCGCCGGATTTCTGGAGCACCTTCCGCAGGCCCGCAAGCGAACGCCCGTCCCTTCGTTCGGTGAGCCGGTTGGGGGTGAGGAGTTGAGATGCGGCTTCGCGCTCTTCCTTCCGCCACTCGCGGTCATCCGCGAGCTGCCCGCTGCGCTTCGACTTGCGGAGTACTTGCCTGATTGCGTTCACTGCGCCTTGGCTGACCATGAGCCCACTATATCCGCAGCGCTGTCACGATGTGCGCGCCAGCGCCGGCCCAACCACCCTCCGAGCAATCGCCCAAAAAGGGCGCACCATTTCGGTCGCTCCACAAGATTTCCGCATTGAAACCACGCCCCCTTCCCGTAACTTGTAATCAAGCGCGGCTTCGCCAGGCCCCCGCCACGCCTGCCCTATTCGCCATGTTCCGAGTTCCTCTCCCAACGCCTCTTCCCCGCCGGCCTTGACCGCCCACTGATGTAACCGGTCGCCCCGGTCAGAGTGATGCGGCGGTCCCGTCCCCATCGCCCGCTGCCGCGCCCCAATTTCGGTCGATCGCCCCTCAAATCGAACTGAATCGGCCCTTCCCCCTTGCACGTCCGCGGCCATCCCGTATCTTCACCCAATGCTCCTTCCAGCCTCGCTCGATCGCCAAATCCGCAGCCACGGTCCCCGGTTCCCTGCGCTTCCCGCGGCCCGGTTGCCGATCCTCCAAGCCTGCCCTTTAAGTCCAATAACGTCGCGCACCCGCGCACACCACAATCGGCCCACCTTGCGCACCTTGCCCGATTCCCAGGCAGAAAACACGCCAAAATCAAGGTGCGCAAAGGGTTCCCCGAAGTTGCGCACCTTGCCCCCCTTTTGGGCACCTTGCCCTTGCCGCGCCTTGCCCTTGCCGCGCCTTGCCCTTGCCGCGCCTTGCCAGCGAGAGCGGTGTACAGCCGCCCGCCCGCCGCCTCAGATTGTTCCGGTTCCGCTACAACCGCCTGTCACCTTTCCCGCCGCTTTCCCAACAACTCTCTACCAACGCCCCCGGACTGCCCGTGGTCCTTCCCCCAAATGCCTCTCCCACCAAAGGATCGCCCATGACTCGCACCCTCCCACTCGCCATCCTCTCTCTCGCCTCGTTCGCCTTTGCCCAGCCCGACGCGCGGATGGCGTCCGAGCCCTCTTCTCCTCTCTCCGGTCCCACCGTCACCGATGGCAAGGACATCAAGCCCACGCTGGTCCAGTCGGATTTTGACGGGCACATCCGGCTCGTCGACGGCTCGCCCGAGGAAGCTGCGCTCATGCTGCTGAAACTCGACGATGAGGCCCGCACAGAGGCGGACGCCATTCTCGCTGAGCGCGCCCGCCTGCTCGATGAGTTCGTCACCGACAACCTCCTCCTCCTCGGTCAGATGGATACGGCCGACAAGGCCGGCGACAAGAAAACCCATGGTGCCCTCATTGTGAAGGCTCTCCAGGAACTCCGGCCGGTCCTCGACAAAGGCCGACTGGAGGACCGCATCGCCAACGCGATCCCGGAAGCCCGCCGCGGAGAGTATCGCGCACTCCTGAAGGAATATTGGGGAGCACTCGTCAAAGACCGCCGCGCAGCCCCCAGGCCCGACGGCCCCGACAAAGGCAAGAAGCCCGGGCGCATCGAGATCCTCGCCCAAGCCAAGATCGAAACCTTCGGCAAGGAAGTCGAACGCTCCTACCAGCGCGTCGAAAAGAGCGGCGAACTCGCCTTCAAGTACATCTTCATGGGGGTCGACCTTTCCGCCGAGCAGCGCGGCACCATCCGCGCTCTCTTCGCCACCCACGCCGCGCAAACCAACGGCAACGCCTCCGAAAAGGAAAACGGCCAACTCTTCCTCGCGGTCCTCCCGCACCTCAAGCCCGAACAGGCCAAGCAAGTCATGAAGAACATCAAGGGCATGTAATGGAGGCAAACCACCGAGGCAGCCCGGATCGGTCCCCGCCCCGTGCCGAATGCCGAAGCCTTCTTGCAATGCCTTCTTGCA
>CAZJXA010000302.1:2094-3291 GCA_964549785.1 uncultured Phycisphaeraceae bacterium
GATCGGTCCCCGCCCCGTGCCGAATGCCGAAGCCTTCTTGCAATGCCTTCTTGCACCGTCATTTTCTTCCCTAGCCTTTCCCATGTACATCTCGACGCCCATCTACTACGTCAACGACCGGCCCCACATCGGGCATTGCTACACCACGCTTTTGGGCGATGTGCTGGCCCGCTTCGCACGTCTTTCGTCCGGCGACCCCGCTTCGGTCTTCTTCCTCACCGGCACCGATGAGCACGCCGACAAAGTCGTGACGAGCGCCACCGCCCACGCCAAAGGGCCGCAGGAATGGGCCGACCTGAACGCCGCCGAGTTCCGCAAGGCGTTCGAGTTTCTCGGGATTTCCAACGACGACTTCGTGCGGACCACCGAAGACCGCCACAAGCAGAAGGTGGTCGGGTACATCTCGAAGTTGATGGCCTCGGGCGACATCTATAAAGGTGATTACACGGGTTGGTACGACGAAGGCCAGGAGGAATACCTCACCGACACCGCCGCGAAGGACGCGGACTACAAAAGCCCGATCAATAAGAAGCCGCTGGTGCGGCGCACGGAGCCGTGCTATTTCTTTCGCCTGGGCACGTACCAGGCGAGGCTGCTGACGTTGATCCAGAACGATGCCTCGTTCGTGGCCCCGGATTCCCGCCGTCAGGAAGTCTTGGGCCGCCTCAAGCCGCCCGCGGTTCTCAACGACATCCCGGTCTCCCGGCCGGTCACCGACGACCCGGCCACCCAATGGGGAATCCGAATCCCCGGCGACGACGCCAACCGGATTTATGTGTGGATCGATGCCCTCTTCAACTACCTGAGTTACATCGACACCCCCGAGCGGCGGAAGTTCTGGCCCGCCGACGTCCACCTCATCGGCAAAGACATCCTTTGGTTCCACGCCGTGATCTGGCCCGCGCTCCTGATGGCGCTGGGCGAGCCGCTCCCCAGGACTATCTTCGGTCACGGTTGGTGGATCAGCGAAGGCCAGAAGATGAGCAAGAGCCTCGGCAACTTTATCGACATCGAGAAGTTGCGTGAACACGCCGCCACGTTCGGGCTCGACGGGCTTCGTTGGTACCTGGCCACGCAGGGCCCGCTCTCCGGCTCCGATGCCGACTTCAACTACGCCAAACTCGTCGAAACCTACAACAGCAATCTCGCCAACGGAATCGGCAACTGCGCCAGCCGCGTCGGCAACATGATCGACAA
>CAZJXA010000303.1:0-3263 GCA_964549785.1 uncultured Phycisphaeraceae bacterium
TTGGAGATTGCGCTTTGGGGCGTGCCGGTGGCGGAACGCGCGGGCGGGCGATTGGGGCTGGTGTGACGCGGCTGGGCGTTCTCGCTTACGAAAGATGGGGGGGCGCGAGGCGCGGCACCGCTTCCGCAGAGCGGAGGGGGGTTCGGGATGGCTCGCCCGTTCGGTTTACCTCTGCAGAACGAACTCGTCCACCAAGGTGAGCGCGTCACCATCCGCATCGAGCGTTGCGAACATGACCTTTAGCTTCAGCCACCCGGCCGGCCCGGTGGTGGCCGCCTTGGCCCACTCCGTTAGTTTGGCGGTTCCGCCCAATTGGATGCGGTAAGTTCGGGTGGCCTGATCGAACCTTCGGGCGTTCTGGGCGGCGTCCCGCAGGGCGGGCTGTTCCCAATCGGCGATCCGCACTTCCATTCCTTCGGCACCGGGCCCGCTGGCCCGGACGCGGGCACCTGGCGCGTACAGCTCGGCCCGCAGCGTTCCAAGGGCCTTGACGGTGTCGCCGAAGGCGTCGCGCATCTCGACGTGCAGCACGATCCGCGGGGTCGGGTCGGGCGATCCGTCGGCCTTCTGGGCATTCACATCCAACTGCGTAAGGGGATGAACGCGAAGGGAGGTAGGGGCGAACGGGTTGCCCAAGGGCAACACGGCGTTGGGGTTCACCGGGCCGGAATCGCCGGCCGGGCGATCCGAGACGCATCCTGCCATGCACGCTGCCGCGGCTGCCAGGATGCACGCTGAAACTGCCGTGGTTCGCATGACGCTCAAGCATACGAACCTGTTGCGCCGGTAGCGACCCAACGCGGGCTTCCAGACGTCGGTGCCGATGTTGGTGTAGACCGCATTGCAGCAGGCCGGTGAGTGACTACCTCCCCCGGCCTCAGAGCCGGAGGAGGAGGGTCGTAACTCGTCACGAAAACTCGACCGAGGCCACCGTGACGTCGTCCTCGAACGGGCTTAGGCCCCGTTCCAAGACGGGCATCCCCACGAACTTTGCGAGGGCGTTCACGATGGTGGCGGCGTCGTGCCCGGGGGAGGAGCTCGCGCGCAACGCTTCCGAGATGCGCTCCGCGCCAAACTCGGCGTTCTCGGCCGAGCGTTGCTCGCGCACCCCGTCGCTGAAGACGATGAAACGTTCGTTGGCGGCGAGCGAAAGGGACTCGGTGGTATGGACGGTGTCGGGGAAGAGGCCCACTGGCACACTGCCCTGAGCCGTGGGTTGATCAACGCCGCCGCCGGCCCGCCGCACGGCCCACAGCCCGTGTCCGGCATCAGTGAAGCGGATCATGCGGTCGCGGGTGTCGAAGACCGCCGCGAAGAGCGACAGAAACACTGCGGAGCCGCCCCGCTCGTTGACGTAACGGTCGGAGTATCTGTTCACGAGGGCCGAAGCCTCGGTGACAACGTCGCCGACATCGGCCCCGGAGCGCAGCAGGCGTGACAGGTGCCCCTGCACGTTGGCCATGACGAGTCCGGCGGCGATCCCTTTGCCGACGACGTCGCCCAGGTAGAGTGCTGCGCGAAAGTCGTCGATCACGACAAAGTCGAACATGTCGCCGGAAACGAAGCGGCCGGGGACGTTGCGCATGGCGTAGGAAAGGCCGGCGATCCCGCCGGATTCGGGCGGCATGATGATCGCCTGCATCTCGCGGGCGGCGTGGAGTTCATCATCGCGGCGCTTGCGTTCGAGATCGAGCGCGCGGCGGTGCCGATCGGAAAACGCGAGGCCGCACAGGGTCGCGAGGGTCTGGCAGAGAGCGACGACTTCGGGGCTGGCGCCGGCACCCGCCCTGCCGAGCGACATTTCGGCGCCGGAGTGGCTGTCGGCCCGACTATCGGCGTAAATGAAGGAGTCGACGACGCCGTCGATCGTGACGGGAGAGCAGATGGCCGAGCCGATGCCGAGCGACACGACGCTGGCGCCAAAGTGGGCGGCATTGTCACCGCCCATCGCGACCGTTTGCCCCTCCGCCGCGGCCTCGAGCAGGCTGCGGCTGAAGCCCGCCGGCACGCCCAGCCCGGCCCGTGTCCGCGTGGCGAGTACTTCGACACTCGCGCCGAGGGTGGTCGCGCGGCGCAGCACCGAGACACGGGCGTAGCCGGTGCCGTCGATCAGTGCGCGGGCCGCGAGAGCGGCGATCTCTTCGTCGGAATGGGCCGCCCCGAGCCCCGCCGCGGCGAGCATGAGGAGCTCGAGGCGTTTTGCGGAATCCGGGGGGGTGACGGCCCCGGTTACTTTCTTGATCGTGTGGGCGGCCGAGCCGCGGTCGTCGAGCGTGCGCACGAGGGTGGCGAAGGCCGACACGCCGACCCGCACCCGGAAGACCGAGGAACCGATCTTGAGGTTTGCACCGTCGCAGAGGCCGGTCCACTCGTCTTTGACCAGGGGGATGCCGCTCAGGAGGGTGCCGTGACGGCTGCCGAGGTCGCGGATTTCCCAGCGGTCTTTGAGCGAACGGGCCTCGCAATGGCGGCGGGAAACCACTCCCGAGATGTCGGGCAGCACCACATCGCATTGGGAACTGCGTCCCAAGACAAGGGCGCGCTCCGAGGGTTCGATCGTGATCGAATCCCCGGATTCGGCGGTGATGGGTTCGAGGGTGAGCGGGGCCACGGGGCCAAGGTTAGCGAAGGACGAAGGACCGGGGGGGTTCTCCCGCGCCGTTGCAACCGCTAACCTCCCGGCCGACCCGATGCCATCCAAGTCTCCCAACTTCGCGCGGGCCGAACTGCTGATCTCACAGGGCCGCTACGACCTGGCCGAGGAGCACGTCCGGCGTGCGCTCGCGGACGACCCGGACCACTTTCTGCCGCACGCGTGGCTGGCGATGTGCCTGAACGAGCGGGAGCAATTTGGCGCGGCCACGGAAGAAGCGCAACAGGCTGTCGGGCTGGCGCCGGATGAACCGTTCTCACACTACATTCTCGCGCACGTTTTGAGCAGCCGCAACATGCCCAAGCAGGCCGAGGCCGCGATCCTTCAGGCGATCGAACTCGACCCGTCCGAATCGGCGTATTGGGGGCTCCTGTCCGGGCTGAAACTTCAGGCCCGGGAGTATCAGGCCGCGCTGGACGCGGCGGATCGCGGCCTTCAGTGCGACCCCGAGGACACGATGTGCCTGAACGCCCGCGGGATGGCCCAGCAGGGGCTGGGCCTCAAACTGGACGCCGAGCGCACCATCGAGGGTGCGCTGCGGCGCCGGCCCGACGACGCCGCGACGCACGCCAACATGGGTTGGTCGATGCTGCATCAATCGGAGCCGCGG
>CAZJXA010000304.1:0-3257 GCA_964549785.1 uncultured Phycisphaeraceae bacterium
GGAGGGGGCGAATCGCGGGGCGAAGGAGGCGGGGGGTCGCTCGATCGGGTGCAACATCGAACTGCCGATGGAGCAGAAGCCGAATGTGTACGTGGACCGCTGGATTACGTTCCGCTACTTCTTTGTGCGCAAGGTGATGCTGGTGAAGTACAGCCAGGCGTTTGTGGTTCTGCCGGGCGGGTTCGGAACGCTGGACGAACTGTTTGAGGCCCTGACGCTGGTGCAGACGAGGAAGATTCTGGGATTCCCGATCGTGCTGATGGGGGTGGAATACTGGAGCCCGCTGATCAACTTCATCCGCGGGACGATGGTGGAGCGGGGCACAATCGATGCCCGCGATCCAGCGTTTCTGACGGTGACGGATTCGATCGAAGACGCGGTTGCGGCGGTGCGGCTGGGATCAGGAATCTTGGGCGCGGACCTGAAGGCGCGTCCGAAGCGGCGGTGGTGGCTGGGCGAGTGAAGCGATACCGGCTTACTCGGTTCGCAGCGTCATGGCATCGAGGATGCGCGGAGACGAAAGCGGTGTTACCTCGTACATCACGACGCCGTTCATCTCTCGCCGAAAGAGTTGCAGATTGGAGCGGGCGGGGAGCGTCAGTCGGCGATCAAATTTCTCACGGTCCATGAGAACCATGACGTTGTTTTGATCGACCTTCGCGAGCAGGATGAGGGTGTTGGGCCCCAACGGTGACCCGTTGTAGTTGTCGCCGTAGGCCCAGCCCAGCACGAGAACGCCGGCCGTCGTGGCGGGAACGAAAAGGGCTGCGCCCAGGCGATTGGAGACGAGGTCGGCAAAGGCCTTCTCGGTCGTACATTCGAAGGCCGGGGAGAAGCCCGTGGTTTCGAGGCGTGAGTAGAGTGTGGAGGGCGAGATGACCTCGGAGTCTTCACCCGGCGAGCGGGAGAGGAAAAATACGGTCGCTGCGATGGCGAGTGACGCCGCCAGTGAGATGGGCCACCAGTTGCTGGATTTCCGACGTTTCGCGGGGCCGGGGCGTGCGGACACTCCGGGCGGAGCATCGGGGCCGATGGTGGCGAGGACTCCATCTGTCCCGGAAGAAGCGGAGCCGCTCGCCGAGAGGTCGGCGGCGGGAGCGGTGAACAGGCGTTCGAGCGAGCGGTCGACGGACTGCTGGAGTTGGACGACCGCCGCGAGATCCGGGCGAATGGCCAAGAAGGTTTCGAACTCCGCCCGCTCGGCGGGATTGAGGAGGCCGTCGAGGTACTCGTCGAGGCGCGCCTCAGGAGGAGGATTGCCAGAAAATGGAGAAGGACGCTCGGAGGTCATGGGCGGCCTCCGTCGTTGGCGTCGGATTTGTGTCTCGTGTGAACCGACTGAGCCATGCCGCCGCCGAGTCGTTCGCGCAATGCGCCGCGGGCGCGGTGCACGTGGCTCATGGCGGTGCCCTCGGGGATTCCGAGGATGGAGCTGATTTCGTCGTAGGGCATGGAGTGGATGGTTCGGAGGAGCAGGCAGATTCGTGGAGTTTCATCGAGTGAGCGGAGCGCGGCTTGGGTTCGGTCGTCGAAGGCGGATTGGTCGGTCGAGAAGCGCCCGGCGCGGTCGATGGGAGACGGGTCGTTGGCAGGGGCGGCGGCGATGGTGGCGGCGAGGATTTCCGGATCGGTGTTGGCGACCTTGGAGCGGACACGCTTGCGAAGTTCGTTGAGCGCAACGAAGCGGACGATCTGTCCCATCCACGCGGAAAAGTTGGTCTCGGGGTCGAATTCATCGAGTTTGCTGAGGCCGATGGCGGCGGCGTCTTGGACGCAATCGTCGGCGGCGGTACGGTCGGATAGAACCGCCGCGGCGATCGACCAAAGGGGTTTTCGGGAAGCCGCGAGCAACGTTCCGAACTCCGAGAGAGTGAGCTGGCGTGCGGACGGCTCGGCCTCGGCACGCGGATCGCTTGAGTCTGCGTGCGGGATGTTCAGCTGGGGGTCGGGCATTGCGTGGAATCGTGCAGGGTACGAAATATGCTCTTACTGAGGTTGGGATGCGATGTTATCCGGGCGTTCCGCCGCGGGTAGCCGGGACAATAGAAGACAGGAATGAATCACGGGATTCTGGGAGTGTCGTGCAAGGGGTGGCGCCAGAGCGGACATCGGGAGGCACAACGCCGCCTTGAACAAAGGGGCGACAACAAGCGATCAGGCAAGGCAATGAAGCGCAACCCACCAGCGGACGTTCCGCGTGTGACAAAGTGGCGCTGTTGCTTTGGATCGCGGGGAGAAGATGTCATGAAGAAGTATGCGATGACCGCGGCGATGATGACAACGGCGGTGGCCTTGGGGCAGGCGGTATTCAGTGGCGCGGGAGCCGATGCGGCTTCGATCACCGGGGTTGCGGATTCGTTCCGGACGGCGATCAGCTTGGGCGGGGCGAACAACGGGGTGGCGGGCGGGCCGTTCTTGACGGGGCGCCGCGAGATCAACTGGGACGCGCCGGGCTTGGACGCGTTTCAATCGCCGGCCTTGATGCCCGCTAATTTTTTCAACAACAACTCGAAGCGCGGTGCGGTGGTGACCACCCCCGACGGCACGGGCGTTCTGGTGAGCAAGCGGAACAACTTGGATCCGAACGACCCGGCCCGCAAGTTTGGGGACATCAACCCCGCGTACGCGACGCAGTTCGCGACATTCTCGCCGCTCCGCTTGTTCGGGGTGCAGGGGGGAGTTGTCTCGGAAACGACGTTCTTTATTCCTAATGACACCGGTCAGGCGGCGACCGTGAACGGCTTCGGGGTTGTGTTCACCGACGTCGACATGGCGGCGACATCGGGCATCGAGTTGTTCGATGAAAACGGGGCGTTGCTGGCAGCGGCGTTCGCACCGGTTTCCGACGGCGGCCTGTCGTTCCTGGGCATCTTCATGGATGGCGGGCAACGGGTGGCGCGGGCCCGGGTGACGAGCGGCAACCTCGCGATGTCGGCCACGGCGCTGGACGGTGGAGGCTTGGATGTGGTGGCGATGGACGACTTCTTCTATTCCGAACCGCTGGCGGTGCCGGCCCCGGCGACGGCGTGTGTGCTGGCCCTCGGGGTAATGGGGATGGCGCGGCGCCGTCGGTAAAGTTGCGGTCGGGAAGGCGTGCCGTGGGGGTCGGGGCAACCGGTCGGAGAGGAGTGGCAACCCGCGGACGACGACACGGACCTCGAAGGCGGGGTCCGTGGCGCGTTTCCGGCGTCAGTGGGCGAGCGCGATGGTTCCGACTTGTTCGAGTTCGAGGAAGCCGTTGTGGAGGGCGTGCATGA
>CAZJXA010000305.1:0-3252 GCA_964549785.1 uncultured Phycisphaeraceae bacterium
GGATATGAGTTCCGACGGTTGAGCGGTGAGCGCGTTCAGTTCGATCGGACGAACATCGTCCATAACCCCCAGATCGACGCCGGTGACGGCCCGGTAGGCGTGGATGTAGCCCTGGACTTCCTCGCGGGAGTCATTCATGAAGACCGCCGCGGCGAGTTCGTCGTGGCTCGCGTGCCAATTGCCGAAGCGGACGCCCAGGAGGATGCGCTCGCCGAAGATGGCGAGGTCGCGGAAGTGGCGGATGCCGGTATCGCCCCACCCGTGCATCTGGCGGATCGTGTCGACATACATCATCCAGGGCTCGGCGTAGGGAACCATGACTCGGCCGCCGATGAACTGGAGCATTTCGGGCTGGGCGAGCAGGTATTGCTGGGTCATCATTTCGACCCGGGCGGTGGAAGGGAGGTCGCCGTATTGGTTGTGCATGCCTTCGGTGAGGATGAGTTGAAGCTCCTTGAGGGAGTTCAGCGCGGGGTAGGTGTCGGGATTGACAAAGGTGTTGGTGACGGCGCGGTAATAGCGGGCGCACTCGCGGAGGAAGTTGTGGAAGGCCTCAAGGAATTGCGTGCGGCTGTCGGCGACGTTCAGGCGGCCCGCGAGGGCCTTGCCTTCGAGGCGGAGGCCGTAGTGGTGGTCGTATTCGTAGGATCGGCGGACCACCGTCAGACGGTTGATCTCGTCCTGGATGTAGCCCCAGAGGAGGTTGTTGATGGGCCGGAGGGGGTCCAAGTCGAAGCGGGCCAGGACATCAACGTCGGCGGTGCGGAGGTTCTGGAAGCGCATGGAGAGGGCGTTGACGGACTGAACCAGCATTCCCTGCTCCATCCAGTAGGACCAGATGAGTTCGATCATGCAGGGGTTGCGGAGTTTGTCATCGAGGGCGCGGACGCACAGGCCGCAGTCGTCGTGCTCCTTCCGATTGAGCGGGAAGCCCAGTTTCTGCGCGATCACATTGATGTAGGGGAGCGCGCCGTCGCTGCCGGCGGTGAGTCTATTCCAGCGGTCGTTCTTCGCCGCTGTGCTTCCGTCGCCGGCGTTCTTGTCGACGAAGGGGGGGGCGGTGGAGGTGTTGTCGCGCGGAAAGATTCCGCATTGGCCTTGCACGAAGAGTTCCGTGGCTTCTTTCAGCAGGTCATAGGAGCGGGTGCCGGAGTAGTTGGAAAGACCCCGGGGGTTCTCGAACTGGCCCTGGCCCCAGCCATTTTTTCCACGCGCGGTCCCGGAGAGTTTGTCGGCGAAGGAGGCTTCAGGACCCGGCTTCGCGAGCGCCATGACCTGGTCGATGAAAGCGCGGTAGTTGGCGAAAGACATGCGTTCCGTCGATTGCCGGATCGCATCGAAGAGCGATGACTGGTCGTCGAGCTCCGGGCGGGACCGCTTCATCCCGACGCCCACATTGAAGTTGTTTCTACGGATCTGCTCCGCAGCGCTTACGAAGGGTTCGCCCACCACCTGGGTGACCGAGGCCATGCGTTGCACGCCGTCAGAGCCTTTGCGCGTCTCGCTCTCGGTGACGGCGATCGGTACCGCCCCGGTCACGGGAGTGAACCCTGGAAACGGTTTACCCCCATCGCCCTGGGGTGTCTGGCTACTTGAAGTATCTGTATCTGCCATTCTTACTGCTCCTTTGAATTCGCCTGCCGCAGTCCCGCGGACGATGATCTACGTCGCGAGTGCCACGGCCTGCCGTTGTCGTCTTGCCTGGGCGCACATCGCCGCCGTGTCGACGGCGCTGCGGTGCGCCCAATAGCGCAGCAACCGTCCGATGATCCGTGATTCGTCGTCGCCGCCGATGCGGCCGTCGGCCTTGGCCTGCCCGATGGCAGCGAATGCGACGGTCGGGCGGGTTTCCGACAGCTTTTCCGGTTTTTCTATCCACCCCTCGGCACCGGCCCGCAGGATGTTCGGCAGCCGGTCCTCCCGGGGGATCGCGGAGAGCAGCGTGGCCCCCTTGAGATGGGCCGGCCGATGCCCGCAGATGAGGTCCACGAATTCCGGCAGGGTTCGCTCGATAGAAGCGAAGAGCTTGAGTTGGTCGGCTTTCAGCCCACTCAGCGGGTAGAGCATCTCCCAGGTGCGGGTCAACCGCTTCCACTGCGGATCCGGGTAGAGTCGGTCGCCGATGGCAGCCGAGATTTTTACCCGCACCCAAGGAGTGGGGTGCGGCGCATCGTCGTTGGATCGAAAGACGAAGATGCGTGGCAGGGTCACGACGCCCATGAGGCCCAGGGTGGAGCCAATTCCGATCCGTGCGACCGACCAGAAATCGGCGATGATTTCGGAGATCCAGCGTTCGAGGCACCGCCAAGCGGGCGCGTGCTCTCCGGCCTGCTCGGCGCGTTGCCCGACGAGCGTGCGAAGGGGGCCCACGAGGTCGAGGAGGGCGGCCGCCTGATGGCCCACCTCGTGCACCAGGGACGAGGCGATTCCGCTTCCCAGCATGCGTTCCCGAGGAATCTGGATGATGGCGACGGGGTTCTCGCCGCCCCCGGGCAGACGGGTCCGGGCCCGCCGGATGGCCGCTCCGTGCCCGCGTTCCAAATAGCAGACGACGGGCGGGGATTCGTAGGGTCGTGAAGGAAGGTCGAGGGCGTCGATCGCCGCGACGTCGAGGCCGCCCAGCCATTCGCCCACCCCGTGCTGGCTCCGCTGGGTGAGGGCGTCGGCGAAGAGATCGAACTCGGTGAGGCCCGCCAGCACTTTCATGCGGAGGAAGGCGAGCCGGCGCTGCTGTTCATGGGGAGGCTCGGTGCGCCCCGCGCCACGTAGCCACGCCCGGAAGGCGTGAACCGCGTGGCGCAGGTCGCGCCGGCCGGTGGCCAGATAGTCCTCGATCGAGGCCCAAGCCTGGATCGTGGGGGCCGCCGCCATCACCATCGGGAGATGAAGAGAAAAGGGTTTGATTTGTCCGAGCCGTGCTAATAAAGCGAGGGTCTCGGATTCGATCAACCGCTTGGCGACGACGGCGTCCATGACGTTCAGGCTCCTTGGATGATGATGGAACCGTTCTGGCGGTACCACGTTCCCGTGGCGCCGGCCTCTGGCTCGTTGTTGCAGTTGCACCCGCCGGCATGCGCTCCTGCCGTGCCCGCGTTGGCACCGGCTTCAGGACCGGCAAAGCCGCCCGCGGCATCGCTGCCGCCGGCATCGCCCCCGCCGAAGCTGGCACCGACACCGACGTAACCGTTGCCAGCAGGGCCGGGTCGGCCACCAGGCCGGAACCCGGCACGGGGCCGACGACCGGGCCCCGCC
>CAZJXA010000306.1:0-3186 GCA_964549785.1 uncultured Phycisphaeraceae bacterium
CCGTTTCCCAAGCAGAAAACACCCCAAAATCAAGGTGCGCAAAGGGTTCCCCGAAGTTGCGCACCTTCCCTCGGCTGCGCACCTTGCCCTCACCCCAGCCTCAGGAGGCAAGCGCACGGCAGCATCCGCATCGAACGCTTCTTCTACGACCGCGTCCGGCCCATCTGCTCGGACGCCGAACCTCTCTCGGCGCCATAGAAAAACGGAGGCGCCTTTTCAGCACGCTCGCACGGTTATTGCGCTCCGGTCTTATTCAGCCCGGACCGAAGATGGTTCAAGACCAAGGTCTACCAAAGAATGAACAGGTGAAGGATCGCCCAAAGCGCGCTTGTGAAAAAAAATACCTGTGAATGCGGACTCGAGCGATTGCGCTCTGTCGCGAGTTACATCAGGGTCTGTGCTGGGGACCGACATGCAATACCACGTTGCTATAGCATACAGGGCCCACAGGACTACGACGGGCAGGTCGAATTTCCATGTGCCGCGGACCACGCCCGGGTAAAGGGCTGTACCCATTGAAGCGACTGAAAGCGATGCGGACGCAGCGACCAAAGGGCCTCTCGGCGAGGCCAGGGAACGTGGCGGATGGAGAGAACGGGCCATTGGAGGTTCTTCGTACCGTTCAGATCGTCCGGTGATGATCGGGGGCCGAGTTATCGCCCCCGTCGGGAGCGGCGGATAGATGAATCTCGGCCGGCCGCGCTTCGAACGAAAGATGCTCTGGTTCTCTGCATTCGTTAAAGTGGGTGTGCCCGTTGGGGTCGAACCGACTCCTTTTCGAGCCACTTCTCACAGGGACCCAAGGCAAGCCGATGGGACCGGTGGCGGTAGTACGTGCGCGATCCGGGAAACCCCCAAGCCCGATTTCCCGTATCGGTTTGGAAGATTGGCTTTCCCGGTTTGCGGAATCTGGTACAATGTTTTCGGGTTCCCTGCCGGCCGGTCGATGGCTGGAAGAGGGAATATGCCCTGCGGGCCGTTCGGCCTTTAACGCAGGGTGCAGGGTTTTGTGACATCCCGGGCGCATTCTGCGATCGGGAACCCTTGTTCGGAAGGAGTCTGTCGCATGTCTTTCTCTGGTGCTTTTTTGATGCGTCGTGGTCGGCCAATGCCCGGCACCGGTCGAGGCTTTACCCTCATCGAACTTCTGGTCGTCATCGCGATTATCGCGCTTCTCATCGGGCTTTTGCTGCCCGCGCTGGGCAAGGCACGCAAGGCCGCGCGGCAGACGATCTCGCTCTCGAACATCCGGCAGATCGCCGCAGCTGGCGCGGTGTACCAATCCGACCGAAAGGGCAGTCTGCCGATGACACCGACCTATCGAGGCCGGTCGGGGCCCGATAACCTCAACCTGCCGTTGGCGAATCTTGTTGGGTGGTGCACATGGTCGTCGTGGGGCAAGAGCACGGCACAACGATGGGCTGGTCAGGGATTCGACATTGCCCCGGGCAATCGGGTGCTCAATCAGTATCTCACCAGCGAACCTCTGCCGACGCCCCCTATCGGAGGCTTCTTGCCGGCGGGGGCGGATCGCGACAATTTCCAGATTCCCGTGACCCGCGACCCGAGCGACAGGGTCGGGCACCAGCAGAACTGGCCGAACGCGAACACCAGTCCGGCCTCGAGTTGCTATGACGATGTGGGAACGAGTTATCAGTGGCAGGCCAAGTGGTATGAGCAGATCCAGTTGGCCTACAACCTCGGTAACCCCCCCTCGGCAGATCAACTGGTTCGGGCCTTCCGCTTGGGCCAGAATCGGTTCCGCCTGGCCGACGCGTTCGCGCCTTCTCGATTGGTGTGGCTGAATGACGAGTGGGCAGACATCATCATGAACAGCGCCAGCCCCACGTACCGCATCCGGAATGGCTACGACGATTTCAACAAGTCGGTCTTGGCATTCATGGACGGCCACTCGGCCTACCGCGAGGTCTACCCGGGCGGCTCGTCCGACCCCAACGCCCGGCTGCGGCCCGACTTGGTTCGTGCGTTCAACAACGAGCATTACACGGTGATCTTCCCCGATCTGCGTCCGGGAAACTTGCCGCCTTGAGCGGCGGTTTGTAATAAGGAAACGCACATGTTCGATGGTGATGACGGTGAGCGAAACAAGAAGATCGTGATCGGCGTGCTGGTGACTCTGTGCGTCGGGTTCCTCGTGTGGCAAGTGGGCAAGGGAATGGGGTACTTCGGAACGTCTGAATCCACGGCGGGCGGACCGGCGGTCACTACCGGAACTCCTGCGACCCAACTCGAACCCGATGGCTCTATCCCGAAAGTGGTGATAGAGCCCCCGCCGGAAGCCACACCAGCGAACCGAAGACGCGTCTCGGATCCGCAGTAAGGGAAGGTCGGAAGAGGTGGCCGGCGGGTTGGGGTCGCTCCTGGTGGCCCCGAGCCGCCCCTCCGGCTTCCTGCTGACTTTGCAACAAGCAGACGGCCGTCATCGCGCGGTGGCGGCGCGGGAGACCGCCGACTGGACGCGGTCCAGGCGTGGCGATTCGACGGTGTCGGAGCGGACAAAGGCGTAGACATCGAAGTCGCTTTCGGGACCTTCGCTTCGGGCCAGCCAAAGGACGCCGTCGGCCTCGCCGCGATTGGTGTTGAGCCAGGTGTGGATGGCGTCGCCGGCGGCGGCGGCGTCGATGGGTAATTTGCCAACGGCGAAGCGCAGGGCGGCGAGGCTGTTGACGGTTTGGTCGTTGTCAACGACGCCGACGCCCTGGGCGGCGAGGTTGGCCGTCAGGTCGGCGATCTTGGCGGCTGCGGCGGGATCGATCGGTTGGGGGAGGTCGTTGACGATCAGGACTCGGCCGAAGGAAACTTCCGGGGTGGCGGAAGCGGTGTGGATGCGGGCGATTTCGGAAGGGTCGTCTTCAAAGACGGCGGCCTCATCGCGCGGGCCGACGCCGCCATAGATGATGGGGTCAGAGGACTCGGACCATTCGCCCGCGTCCGCGTTGCGGCCATCCATGATGTAGGAAGCGAGGAGTGCCCCACCGCTGAAGAAGGCGACAATGGCGAAAACCATGCCGGCGTTGACGCCCGCCTTGAAGGGCTTGGTGTTGGCGCGGCGGCTGGCGACGCGGTTGGACGCACGGGTGCCGGCCCGGCTGCGGGCGGCTTCGACGCGATTTCGGGCCGACTCTAACTGGGCGGCGGCCGACCGGCGCATCCGTGGGGCTGGGG
>CAZJXA010000307.1:0-3185 GCA_964549785.1 uncultured Phycisphaeraceae bacterium
CGACGACCCCCATTCCCCGCAATTGCGGCTTTTTGCTGGCGTCCCCGCCCCGGCTCTGTTATCCTTTCCTTCGGGCCGGGTTCCCGGTCGTTGGTGGTCGCCGAAAGCAGTTCAATCCCGGAGGTTCCATGGTGTCGACTCAGGCTCTTCCGCCGCGCTGCGCTGGCTCATCAACCCGCCGCTCCGCCTTCACCCTCATCGAACTCCTCGTCGTCATCGCCATCATCGCGCTCCTCATCGGCCTTCTTCTTCCCGCCATCGGCAAGAGCCGCGACGCCGCCCGTACCGTTGTCTGCCTCTCGAACGTCAAGCAGATCGGCCAGGCCGCCCTCAACTACGCCCAAGACCAAAAAGAGCAGATATGGCCCGTCGCCCTCCGCAACGCCGCCGGGGCCCGCTATTGGCCCCCGGAAAACGAGCCCAACCCAGACGACCGCAACGTCGCCCTCTGGGCCCAGAAGGTCGAGAACAACCGCCGCCTCCCCGGCCTGCTCTTTGACTACGTCGACAACGCCCATTTCATCGGCGAATGCCCCACCAACAAACGCAAAACCACCACCGGTGCCACACTCGCCGATCGCGAGAACTTCTGGGGCGGCCGCACCGGCGTCAATTTCGACTACACCATGCTCGATGAAGCCGAAGGCGTCAAACTCTCCTGCCAGACCGCCGTCGGCTATATCCAACCCAATCAATTCAACAACACCCGCCTCCTCCCCGCGGCGGTCGGGGCCACCGTCACCCGCTTCCACTCAATCCCCATCTACTTTGAAGAAAGCACCGTCGTTCACAACCAGATCTATCGCGATGCTATGTTCGGCAACGAAGACCAGATCACCATCCGTCACGGCGGTGGCGGCCATATTAACTTCCTCGATGGATCGGCCAAAACCGCGAAGTTGCCGAACGATAAGAACGAACGCGACCTCAACAGCCGGAACCGCAACGTCGACTTTGAGGCGCTGGACATCTACGCCAACGCCACAAACCTCAATAACCGCTGGATCTCCGTCTCCGACAACGACTGGCGTTTCGGCTTTGTCCAGCCCTTCGGCTGGCTCAATACGCCGCGCTAACGCCGGTCCTCTCCTCCCCTTCAACAACGCCCCGCGGAGTAACCCCATGCCATCACGTTCCGTTGCTGCGCTCTCCCTCCTCGCTGCCCTCACCCCCATCGCGCCCATCGCCTCCGCCCAGTGGGCCATCGATCCCGCGCTCAACCTCACCATCGCCGACCGCTCCGGCGAGCAGGTGCAGCCCAAAATCCGCGTCCACGCCGACGGCTCCGCATCCGTCTCCTGGCTCGATAACGCCGCCGGCGGCTACGACACGTTCGTCTCTCGCCTCAGCGCTGCGGGCGTTGAGCAATGGGGTCACAACGGCGTCCTGGTCGCCGACACTGCGTACTCCTCAACCCAGGACTACGGCTTCGATATCGATTCCGCCGGCCGCTCGGTGGTCGCCTTCCGAGACGACAACTCCGGCGGCTCCCACGTCGGAGTGCAACTGCTGGATGCCGCAGGCACGCCCGTCTGGACCCCCGCCACCACCCGTGTCACGACCGCCAGCACCGCCAACAGCCCGCACGTCGCCGCCACCGACGACGGCGGGTTTGTGGTCGGCTGGTCCAGCGGCAGCGGCTTCCGCCTGCAACGCCTCGACGCGTCCGGAGTCGCGCAGTGGGCCGCGGGCGGCATCAACCTGCAACCCGCCACCGGTTCCTACGCCGTCAGTTCCATCGTCGCCTCCGACGACGGCTCGGTGATCGTCCTCTGGATCCGTTACGTTGGAAACTTCCTCTCGAACAAGCACCTCTTCGCCCAGAAGTTCGACGCCGCGGGCGCACCCCGCTGGAACGGCGGCAACCCCGTCGTCGTCTTCGACGCCAACAGCATCCAGAACGGCTACTTCCCCACCTTCATTTCCGATGGTGCCGGCGGGGCCGTCTTCACGTGGTACGAAATCGGCGGTTCTCGAACCGCCTCCGTCCAACGCATCTCCAGCGCCGGTTTCGAACGCTTCCCCCACAACGGTGTGCCCGTCTCCACCAACACCGACCGCATCCGTCTGACTCCCTCCGTCACCTTCAATCCGGCCACCGGCGACACCTTCGCGGCTTGGCCCGAAGCCAACATCGGTCAAAACCAATGGGGTATCCGGGCCCAACGCATCGACGATTCCGGCCTCCGCCAATGGGGCGACTCCGGCTTGGAAGTCCTCCCCCTCTCCGCCGTCCAACCCTCCTTCGTCCGCTGCACCCTTTCTCAGGGCGGCCTCAACGCCTTCTGGATCGCCTCCAGCGGCCAACCCTCCGCCCTCCGCGGCACCCACCTCGACGCCGCCGGCACCCCCACTTGGCCAAACGGCATCATCGACGTGTCCTCCGTCGCCAGCGTCAAAGGCCGCCTGGATGCAGTCGCCGGTCCCTCCGGCTGCTCCTACCTCGCGTGGCACGACAACCGGGCCGACGCCAACAACATCGTCGGCCAGGTCGTGAACGCCGACGGCTCCTTGGGCCCCTGCTCCACCAGTTGCCCCTCCGACACCGACCAGGACGACGACGTCGATTCCGACGACATCGTCCTCTTCTTCACCAACTGGGAACAAGGCGAAGGCGATTTCGACGGCGACGGCGACACCGATTCCGACGACGTCATCGGCTTCTTCCTCGCGTGGGAACGCGGCTGCTGAGTCGCCGCGGCCATCCGTCTTATCGCCCCGGCGGTGCGATCGGTTGTAGCCACGGACGTAACCCGTGGAAAATGAGGCGCGATTCTCGGGTGCCCCGCGACCGGTAAAGGATACCAGGCAAGTAAACAAGCCCTTCCCAGCGTGATGGTCGGATTCGCTGCCGTTTTCGGCATCCGGTGCGGACAACACCGCAGAACGCACTGGGTGCCGACGCTCACTATGTTCGGCATATGCCGTTGCGTGAGAACGACCACATTGTCGCGACCGACGACCGAAATTAACGCGACTTCAGCCCCGAAGATTACTCCTCCGCCGCGTATCTTTGGCTGTCGTTCGTCGATTACGATATCCGGGTGGATTCCCACCACCGCATGGAGGATGGCAAGCCGGTTCTCGATGTCGCGCACATCCCACGATCGCGCACGTTCATGGGGGAACTTAACTATCGTTGGTTCGTGGGAGACGCCTTCCGCACGTTGATGGAGCAAGAGGGC
>CAZJXA010000308.1:0-3162 GCA_964549785.1 uncultured Phycisphaeraceae bacterium
GTGTGTGACTGGCCTTGCCGCGGCCACCTCGGACTCGCACTGATCGACGACGGCCGTGAGTTTGGCGTTGTATTCAGCGAGATTGAAGGCGGGCTTCTCGGGCTTGGGGGATTTGGCGGGAGGGGCGGTGCGGGCGATTTTGAAGGACGAGATGGTTTTGATGATCTGGAGTTTTTCCTTGACCGCGACGATCGATCGCAGCATGTCGAGGGCGTGGGTGAGGGCCTCGCGCTGGACGAATTCGAGGAGTTGGGGGAGGGTGAGTGATGCGGCGGATGAGGATGTCGTCATGCGACGAAGATACGACAACGGGGTGGTTTCGCAAGGGGAAAAGCGCGCATGGACCGTTTTGGAGCGTGCCGACGGGCGATCCGGGGGGGATCGACCATTTTGGGAGCGCCGCGACGGGCGATTTGGAAGTGAGGGAGCGGGTGTGGCGAATGGACCCCTCGCCTTCCCCTACCATCTGGCGATGCCTCCACGCCCTGCCAAGCCCGGCTCTCACCGGCTACAAAAAGTCCTTGCCGATGCGGGAATCGCCGCCCGGCGCGTCTGCGAAGAGATGATCGAAGCGGGACGAGTCGCGGTGAACGGCGACGTGGTCCGGCGTCTACCGGTCTTTGTGAATCCGCACACCGACGAGATTACGGTGGACGGCAGCCGCGTGTCTTCCAAGGCCGACCGGCACCTTTATGTGATGCTGCATAAGCCGGAGCGGACACTGGTGACGCTGGCGGATGAACCGGGGGCGGAACGCCGCACGGTTCTTGACCTTGTCGATCACCCGGCGAAGGCCCGGCTCTTTCCGGTCGGGCGGTTGGATTACGACACGACGGGGCTGATCCTGCTGACGAACGACGGCGACCTGGCGCACCGTTTGACGCACCCTAGTTTCGGCATTGTGAAGACGTACCACGCTTCCATCAAGGGCCAGATCGACGAGGGGTTGATCGCCGGTGTCCGCACCAAACTCGGGCTGGCGCACGAGGCGAATCCGACTCCCGCGCACGCCGCTGGGCCCGGCAAAAGGGAGCAGCAGCCGGTGCAGGAGATCACGATCCTGCGGCGCGAGCCGGGCCGCACGCTCATCGAGATTTCCATCAGCGAGGCCCGCAATCGGGAGATTCGTGAGGTTTTGCGGATGCTTGGGGCGCCGGTGAAGCGGCTGAGCCGCGTGGGCATCGGGACGCTGACGCTGCGCGGGTTGCCGGTCGGGGCGTGGCGGGAACTGACGCGGGATGAGGTTCACATGCTGCGTCGTTCGGGGCCCGGCCATCGGCCTGCGGCGATCCGCAGACCCTCGGCATCGGTGGCGCGAAAGGTGCGTCGTCCGAGTCGCAACGCCCGGGTTCAAGAGGCGGTGGAGGAGGGAGCCGGGCCGCATGCGGAGCCCGCCGGCCGCAGGGCACGCCCGCCCTCGGAATTCGCGCCCGGTAAGGCGGCGCGGGGTATCGGTGCGGGTCGTGGACGACCGACGAGTCCGGCGGAACGGGGCGTGAAACTTGATCCGCGCCCGCGATCGACCGGGCCGGGATCGCGTCCGACGGCGGCGCGTGCGACGGGATCGAGTGGCCCGGCAGCGCGTCCGTTGGCGGCCCGTCCGCCTCGGCCGCGCGGCGATATTGCGGGCTCGGATCAGCGTCGGGCTGCATCAGGCCCAAGGCCGGCGCCGGGGGCGCGCGGCGGAGTGCGTTCGGCTCCCAAAGGCGGAGGCAGACGCCGATGAAGCCGGAGCCCACTCCCAACATGGCGGCGGCCTTCGTGCAGCGGTTTTTGGAGCGTTTTGGGAAGCGGCCCGGCCTGCCGCGGCAGTTCGTTCATGTGCTTCAGGTGACGTTTGTGGGATTGCGGAAAAGTCAGTTGCCGCGGATGGCAGCGGCGCTGGCCTACCGGACCATTTTCGGGCTGATCCCGGTTTTGGTGATCGGCGTCGTCGTTCTCGCGGCCTTCAGCAGCGAAGAGGAAGTCCGATCACTTCTTCATAAGACTCTGTCGTTCGCGGGGCTTGATAAGGTGAGTTTTGACGAGCCGCAGGCGGCGGACGAGTCGGCGTTCTTCGCGGATGGTCCGGACGATCCGGAAGTCCGGGTGATTGCCCAGCAGCCCGTGGGGGTGGAAGGCTGGATCACGGACATCATTGATCGCGGGCGGAAGTTCAACTTCGGGGCCGTCGGGATCATCGGGGCACTGACGCTGATCTATGCGGCGCTCTCGATGCTCGTGGAGATCGAGAAGTCGTTCAATGAGATCTACAACGCCCCTGAGGGACGGTCGTGGGCGCGGCGGGTGACGCAGTATTGGACGCTGCTCACGCTCGGGGTGCTGTTCCTGGTTCTGTCGTTCACGATCCAGGAAAAGACGCTCGGGTTCGTTGCGCGGGGAGCCTCGTTGGGGTTTCTGTCGAACGCGAGCCAGATCATTCTGACGGTCGGTCAGTTTGTCGCGACCGCGGCTATTTCAACGCTGGCGCTCTTCATTATTTACACGGTGATTCCGAATACGCGGGTGCGACTGATCCCCGCTCTTGTGGGGTCTTTGTTCGCGGCGATCGCTTGGGAAACCGGCAAGCGTGGCTTCACCGAGTACATCCGGTTCTCCACCGGGTATTCCAAAATTTACGGGTCGATCGCGCTGATCCCGCTGTTTCTTCTGTGGGTGTATGTCACCTGGATGATCATTCTTCTGGGGCTCCAGATTGCGCATTCGCTGCAACTCTACCGGGTGGCCACTGCGAAAGGCATTGACGATTCTGTTCTGCAGACGCTGGGGCTGGTCAAGGACACCCGTCCGGCACGGCGGACGCGCATCGTGGACCCGGCGGTGATTCTGGGCGTCATGCAGGGCGTTGCGGAGCGGTTCATCAAGGGCAAGCCGGTGGATGCCTCGCGGATCGCGGTGGATGCCGGGATCGATGAAACGGTGGCGGCGGAGATGCTGGACAGCCTTGCCGGTGTCGGGCTGATCCATCGCGTGACCGACTCGGATCGCGAGATCGGGTACACCCTTTCCCGACCGCCCGAGGGCATCGCGCTTTCCGAGATCGTTGCGGTCGGCGAATCGCTGGTGGCGGCGGAGCGCGGGCTTCTTTCGCCGGTGATCGAAGATATCTCCCGGCAACGCAACCTCTTTTTGACCGGGCGCACCCTCGCGGACCTTCTCAAG
>CAZJXA010000309.1:0-3140 GCA_964549785.1 uncultured Phycisphaeraceae bacterium
ATTTACAAATCATTTAGGATTACTATAGCCCCTCTTCTGTCACTCTGGGGAAACTACGTCGAACCATTAATGCACGCTATCAGGTATCGTAGCTTCTCGATAAGGCCGGGAACCGGGAATACTGTCATCCATGGCAGGAGCAGGCAGACGGCGCAAAAGGGCTGGATGAGGAGGCGCAGGTTGTTCAGGGTGCGTTTCCAGCTCAGTTCGGGATCCCACCACGGGTGCTGCGTCACCCGCGACGCGTCAGCGGCGGCGGTCGGAGGCGGCGCGCCAGTCGTGGTTTCCGCCACCGGCGCCAACACCGGGGTCTGGAGGCTGACCATCAGATAGGCGCTGAAGACGAGTTCCCACCAGCGCTCGATGGCGTGGTAGTCGGTCAGCCGGTAGTCGGCCCAGCCGAGCTCGTTCTTGCTCTGCTTATAGCCGTATTCAATCCAGGTACGTAGGCCGTAGCAGTTGCCAAGGGTGTGGCGGAGCTCGCCCTCCAGGTTCGTCATCACGAAGCGGGTCGTTGCCGCTGGCAGCTTCTCGGGATCGCTGGTGAGCTCGTAGTACCGCACGCTGCGGCGCTTGCCGAACACGATCTCGCGGACATACCGTTGCTCCTGGTTCCCATTGCTGAAGACTCGCTGGAACGACCGCCACCGGGTGGAGCGCACGCGCTGGCTGGAAGGCATCAAGACACTATGGTTTTCGCGGATGGCGACGACATAGGGGAGCTTGAGTTCTTCGAGGACGCGGATAAACGGGCCGCTCTCCCCATAGAGCGCGTCGGCGAGCACCAGCTTGATGCGAAAGCCGTCGGCGACCAGCTGGCGCACGAGGTCGATGGCGATGGTGGGCTTGGACTGGTAGGTATCGTCGGGCTTGAGGCACCGCTCCGGCTTGAAGATCTGGAAGCGCAGCGGGAAGGTCACGTTGTCGAGGACGCCATAGGCACTGACGGAGACGATGCCGCGGTCAACCGTGCCAAGGTTGCCGATGTACTGGCGGGAGACATAGTCGGTGGTCTTGCCCTTCTTGAGATCGCCGGTCTCGTCAATGCAGAGCACGAATGGCCGGTCACGCAGGGCCGCACGGGTGCATTCCAGCCGCGTAGTGCGCAGTTTCTCCAGACTCCAGTCGGCGTTGGCGATGAAGTGGTGGAGGGCCTGCGGCTCAGCGCCAACACGCTGACCAATCGCAGGCAGCGACTTGCGCGGGAGGTCGCTGATGAGCCCCACGTGCAGGAGGCAGAGGTGCTCGAAGCTCCGGACATCCTCAAACAGGTCGCGGTAGGCGGCGCAGTAGTCGTCGACAAAGGTGACCGTCGAGGTAGGCGCGCGTGCCGTTCCCATAGACCCTGCCCTCCTCGTTCAAACCGGTTTCCGCTACTCGGTAGTATACAACCAGAGTGACAGAAGAGGGATAGCAGAAAGAACATTCTGGTGCGCACTTGCCAAAATACTACGGGCCAGCTTGTGTGACTGGTCCGTAGTATTCGGTGAAGCAGCGCCTACATGATGACTAACCGCTTTCCAAGTAAGCGACTCGCTCCGAACCAGAGAGGCTATGGTGCTGGCGGAAGATCCGAAGACTGTGATCGATAAGTCAGTTGTACATCATCAATAATGAACCCAGCGTTATCACCGCCAAGGTGATCGAACGTCAAGACGCCAGATGCGGAACTCGGTACAACGATAGTACGGACGACTGGCTGGAGTCCAGGACCATCGGCTCGCCAGAAGGTTTCGCTATACCTATCTCCCAGCGATACAGTCATGCGGTTGCTCCCGAAATAACCTGACAAATCGAATTGGAGTCGGTACACACCGGGCGGCAGGCTCAATGTTGCGCGCGAGGTAAGCTTGCCGGCGTTTCTGGTAGATCCGTCGAGATCGACATACAAACCGTTTCCGGGATGGACGTCGTAGGTTCCGTTCCCAATCAAATCGACGGTTCCGTCGCTTACCAGCCAATTGGTAAATGCGGCGTAGTTTGTCCGTCCGATGCCGCCATTTTCTACATTGAATGTGTCGGTCAGAACCATTGTCGCCGCGCTGAGACTCAGAGGGAGCTCGGGGGTCTCACATGGTGGCGTGAACAGTTCAAGATCTTGGACGGAAGGCTCGTACGCGCCATAGACTGAGCGGATGTTGAGGCGCCAGTAATACGCTGGCTGCTCGAAAGCAGTCCATGCCTTCTCCTCAACATAGCCATCACCGCTCCCCGACGGCACTATCCCACTCACCACCGTCGTCCACGTTGTGGCATCGTTTGAGAACTGGATGTCGTACTCCTTGATCGGTGAATAACCCCCGGTGGTGTTGATCGTAAAACGGATCCGTTCAACGTGCGCTGGTGCATCGCCAAATGATACGGCGAACCATCCACGCCCGCGCACACCGCCACCCCAGTAGGATGCAGAATCGGCATCAATGGCGAAGCCTGGGGCAGCGCTACTATATTGGGAATCAGCGAGAGCTGCTTGAGCTGTGGTGCGATCAACAAGCGGGCACGCTGTTGAAGGATTCCGGGTAATTGCCAAGTCATAGGTTAGCGCAGTTCCCCCACGGTTTTGGTATTCGCGGGCGCGAACGTAGTAGGTTCCTGGCACAAGTTGGCGCTGGAACAGCGAAGCACCCGCAGTACTCCCTCCATCATTGCTACGCGCAATCAGCGTCGTTCCATCAGCAGCGTAGAGGTCAAGGACAGTATCGACTCCTACCGCCAGATTGTATGTCTCAAACCGATAGGTGCTCACGTCCGTTACAACCAGTTTGATCAGATCCTGGTCGCCAGGAAGACAGAAGGCACGGGTGAGTCGCGAAGGATCAAAGATGGTTGCTGCACTGAGGGTGTTGTTTGGCTCGTATAGATCGTTCTTGTGAGGGCCGGTGCATGGCTTCCCGATGCCACTACCCGCCGTCTGGGCATAGGTGCTTGGTGCCACAGACTGCAGCTGATCAACGCTCGACCAGCTTCCAAGGGGATCGAGATCGAAGACAGACCACCACAGCCCGTTGCCATAGCTCAATATATTGCCAGGATCCCAGTACGGGATGCTTTCATTTGAGTTATTGAACAGTCGAACGCGTGCGCCCGCATCGAGCGGCCAACCTATGGGTATGGGGGTGTCGTTCTGGTCCGACCAGTTA
>CAZJXA010000310.1:0-3132 GCA_964549785.1 uncultured Phycisphaeraceae bacterium
CGGACAAGCCATCACCTTAGCCGTAGGCAAACGCTATCTTGCCACACGACCAATGAGCGGCAAACCAAGACAGCGTTATGTCATTAGCATCGTGGAGCATCACACCTGCCATCACAGCGTTAACGCCCCTCCAGTCGTCCAACTAGAACCGATGGGTTACGACACAGCGAATGCGTTCCTCAGCGCTTTCAACAATGGGAAAACTAGCTTTGAGGGGAGGGTTTGGGAGTAATGGAGCAGTACTACATGCTGGGAGTTGCCCTTTACTCTCAGTCCACCAGTCAAACCTTCATGAACGATTGGCAAGTGATAGATGCCGCTCAGCAACGCAAGCCAAACCCGCACACGCTGCACGAGGGCAAGTGGACGACAGATAGCCAAGCAGCAGCAACCTTCACTGCTTTCAGCCTTGCAGAAGCCTACTTAAACAGCCTGACCTGCAAACAGAAAGGGTATCTTGCCATCCTGCCAATCTTCACAACCTGAACCGTTACGCGCATAGATTTACATGTAAACTTTGCGCGTATTTCGTATATACTGATCATCACTTGAGCCACAGAAGCCACCATGAGTACTGCCACCCGCTTTGATTTAACGAGAGAGGAGATTGTGACCCGCTTTCGTCAGCGCATCGCCAGCGCCGATCGCACTCGCATGACCAGGGAAGAACGCGAGGTTTTGACACTGCTGCTGCGTGATCAACTCATTCTCCTCAATCAGCAGGGGGAGGATACCTACGAGCGCTTGCAACAACTTTGTGAAGCCGAGAAAGCCTTGCTCCTGGAAGGCTACCCAGCAGGCAGTGTGAATAGTGTTTATTTACCCGCCTACACCAGACTGCTGAAAGCAGCCATTGCCACCGGACAAATCAAGCTCACGGCACAAAACAGCTTTGCGAAGCCGTGGACTAAACGCGACGGCAGCGAGTCGGGGGTCACGCAGACCTACTACCCACTCAAGTGCTTGACCTTCGAGCTGGAGACACAGAACGAGCTACGGGGACTCACCGCCCAAAAGAACAATACACGGCAGGATAGCCTGGTGACGGTGGAGTTAGATGCTTACCTGGAGCAATGTGAGGCGCTGCTAGAGTCCAACGAACCGGAGACGCTGGCGGTCGCACTCGCAGCACTCACAGGCAGACGGCATACCGAAGTGGTGAGTAAGGGCACGTTTACTGCCACCGAACACCCCTATAAATTACGGTTCGAGGGGCAACAGAAGGATGCTACCCCACCGTTCGACATTCTGACGCTGGTGCCAGTCAAACTCTTACTGCCGCACTTGGAGCGGTTTCGCGCGCTGCCAGCCGTGCAGGCGTTGCACGGCAAGGGACATGATGATCCAGGTGTGACTGCTTTCAATACCCGTGTCAATACCCGCGTGAAAAAGCATTTTGCTGACCTGGTGCCCGTGTTAGAGGGTTTCAAAACGGTGAGTATTCATCGACTACGGGCACTCTATGGCGCGATCGCCATTCACTTCTTCTGCCCGGAACATAAAAATGAGCATCGCTTTTTGCAGCATTACCTGGGGCATCTGTTGGACGAGCAAGGGCAAAACTTGCCCAATGCGGCAGCGACACAGCATTACTTTCACTACAACCTCTCGCGGCAGGGGACGCTGCTCAAAGCTAGAGGCGTGAAAGTCCCCGCAGCCGGAATGATCCAAACTCCAGAGGCAACAGCACCAGCGGCAACACCAGAGCCAGAAACCACCGTGAACAGCAGCACCAACGGAGAAGCACTAGCACCAGCGATCACGCTACCCACGACCCCAGTCGCAGACAGACAACCGGACGGTGAGCCAGTGCAGGCACCAAGTCTGAGTACGCTCCAGATCATGACCGACCAGGCGCATACGCTCTCCTGGCTTACCAGTCAGATCGAAAGACTCCAACAGCAATTAGCTGCCGTGACCGCAGCCGGAACGACCCCACCAACAGGCGAGTGGCAGGCAACGATCGCTCAACTGCAAGCCGCGAATGCCGCGCTCAGAGAGGCTGTAGCCAACAGTGCCCAGCCGGAGGACGTGAGCCAACTGCAAGCAACCATCGCGCAACTGCAAGCTGAAAATGCGGCACTCAGGGCACAGAACACAGACTTAGAGCAGGCACAAGCCAAGCTGGAGGCATTCAAGCGCTTACTAGCCAATGGGGATAGCCCGCAGGCAACACCTGCAACGCCAAGTGAAAACGTCTCTACGCCGGAGCCGAGCACACGGCAAACAACCGACTCCACAGCGAACACAGCCCCAGCAGAAGCCATTTATCAGGCAGTCCAGGCATGGAACCAGCAACACCCAGAAGCGACCTTTGCCATCACCCAGTCCTTGCTAGAACGGGATTTTCGGGTGCCGCGTCGCTTCGTGATGGACTTCCTCTCACGGTATCAAGCTGAACTGGATGACTATCACAAGTCGATCGGGGCGACCAATACCCGTAGCCACAACCGCCAAACGGGAAGAGACGTGGAAAAGTTGAAGGCGTTTGTGCAACAAAAACCGAGCACTAGGGAAACAAAGGCGGCGTGAGGGGAAAAACGGCACTCGAAAAACTGACAGTGGAGTCACATTGACACTACCCGCTCTAAGTTTTTGTGGTTGCTGTTGCCTCTGGTAGCGGCGGCAGCTTAAACACTTCACGATCGCGCTTCAAGGTCAGCTCAGCCTCCAGAATCGCCTTTAGCCACGCCTCGGTCAGCTTCCCGGCACTAATTTGTTTTTGAATCGCTGCACCAATCAGAATTTTGGCGCGTGTTTCTTGATGGCGCTTCTGAGTCGCTTCACGGTTCTGCTGCGCCTTAATCCGATTGTCTAGCGCTTGGCGTTGTTCTAGTAGCTTTTCGAGTCTGGTTCTTTCTGGTGCGGCTTCTGGCTTGGCTGGCTTGATTTTGGGTGAGGCTGGCGTTTGGGTGTCACTCATAGCAAAGATGGGGTCGCAGGATAGTTTTAGAGTGCCCACGAGCTACGTAAAAGATCAACGATTCAGTCATAAAAATAATCAGTGTTGGCTGGTGGCAAGGCTGGCTATGCTGGGCACTCTAGGTCTGTGGGTGGCTTCGCCAAGTCCCGTAAAAGCGCACTTATACATCGGGCGATGTGTGCGTGAGGCTTTCCCCCTCAACCCCCTCG
>CAZJXA010000311.1:0-3123 GCA_964549785.1 uncultured Phycisphaeraceae bacterium
TTGATCGTTTGAGGATGGAGTAGGTCAGGGAGCCCCACCCCCGGCCCCTCCCCTTGGGGGAGAGGAGTGGTGCCAGTATGTATTGCGCAGCGGCGTTGCGCGATGTCAACGCACCGGTTCACAATGTCGTGTCTCGGTCCTGGTACTTTGCCAACAGGGGGTCAGGTGGTGGGGGACCAAGGTGTGGGGAATAGGTCGGTTCGGTCCGATGGGTCGAATAGGGGACTGCCGGGGTCGGCACGCCGCGTCGGAACCGAACCCTCTCTAGCCTTGGGCACTCGTGAGCACCACAGAACCCTCTACTGATGCGCGACCGGAACCGCCCGCAGGGGTGACGCCGGCGGCGACCGTTGAAGAGGGTGGCGGGGGGGCTTCGGCCAGCCGCTGGGGGGTGTTGCGTCACACACACTTCCGGACGATCTGGATCGCTTCGTTCGGGTCGTACATGGGGGGTTGGTTTGAGTATGTGGGGACGCAGTGGATTGTGGCGTCCAAGACCGACTCGCTCTTATGGATGAGTTGGATCGGGGCGGCCCAGTTGTTCCCGTGCCTGCTGTTTGGCCTCTTCGGGGGGGTGGTGGCCGACCGGGTGAATCGCAAAAAACTGCTGATCGTGACGCAGGTGGCGATGATGCTGATCGCCATCGGCTTTGCGGCGGTGGTGTACCTCGACGTCGCCGAGCCCTGGGTGCTTTTGCTGTTGTCGCTGGCGCAGGGAATCGCGATTGCCTTCAACATGCCGGCGTGGCAGGTGCTGACGCCGCGGCTGGTGCCGCGGGCGGACCTGGTGGCGGCGATCACGCTGCAGGGGATCTCGTTTAACGTGGCCCGGGCCATCGGTCCCTCCTTGGGCGGGGTCATCATGGGGGCGACGAACGCTACCGCGCTGTTCGCGATCAACGCGGCGAGTTTTATCGGGGTGATGATCGCGGTGCTGCGCACGCCCGATGCCCCCGCGCCGGTGAGCGACGGCAAGGGATTGTGGGACCTTCAAAAGGTGTGGAGCGACACCAAGGAAGCCATCCGCTTTGTGTTTCTATCGCGCGGGCCGCGGGCGGCGTTCCTGGCGTCGGTGGTGTTCGGGCTGCTGGCGACGCCGGTGCTGCGCTTCCTGCCGTTGTTTGTAAAGAATGTGTACGGGCTTCAGGAAAAGACCTTCGGCATCATGACAGGGATTATGGGGGCGGGCGCTGTGACCGGGGGGCTGCTGCTGCGCAAGGTGCCCAAGTGGTACCCGAAGCATCACCTGATCCCGCTCTCGGTGACGATGGGGGGGTTGTGGATACTGCTGTTCGCGATTGAGGACAACGCGTATGTGGCCGGTGTGTTCATGTTCTTCGTGGGCGTCTTTTGGATGTGGTCGTTCAACACCTCGATGGCGGCGATGCAGTTGCTGGTTGAGGATTCGATGCGGGGGCGGGTGATGTCGGTGCTGAACACGGCGGCCCTAGGGCTGATGCCGCTGGGGAGTTTTCTGGCGACCGGAGCGGGTGATGCCGGGGCGGCGATCGTGCGGCATGCGGCACCCGTCTATTGGACGGCGGGGCTGGCCGCGCAGATGGGGATCGCGTTTGTGGCGACCCTCTTGATGGGTGCGGGGGGCGTGATGCTGATCTGGCGGACACCCGAGGTTGATGGTTTGAAGCCCGGAGACCCGGGGTATGACCGCAAGCCGGGATTGGTGCGGGGGATTACGGGGGCCACACATCGGCCACGATGAGCCATAAAGCAGGGGTCGAGTGGTCGAATGGGCAACGGGGGGACGAAGCCGCGGTCTCAGTCTTTCACGAGGCTGGTTGATCGTGCGGGGAGCCGGACTGCGGCGCCCTTCGCGGTCCGGAGGTGGATTTCGACGAGCGGGTCGATGTGCTCGACGACGCCCTCATAGACGGCGAAGTCGTGCATGAAGCGGGCGGTGCGGCCGGTGAGTTTGTCAAGTTTTTTCCAGAACGCGACCAAGTCGGCATCGTCGCGGGAAACGCCGTGCGCAAGGCTCCAGGTGAGGCGGCCGGCGACCTTGTTGACGGGGGTGCGGGATTGCAGTTGGCAGAGCGAGATCGCGCTCTCTCGCAACTCGGGCGGGAAGTCTGCCGCCACTTGCAAGACATTTAACCCGATGCCCACCAATAGAACTTTGTCGTGGGCTTCGATGAGCACTCCTCCCAGTTTTCGCAGGCGTCCGCCCTGCTCGGCCACGATGTCGTTGGGCCACTTGATTCCGATCGAGGCGCGATGCGGCCCTTCGCCGGCGGCGATCGTGCTGGCAAACGCGGCGGCCACCCCCGCGGCGAGCGAAACAGCGCCCTGCGAGCGCCTCGATGTTTGGAGGACAAAGGTGATCGCGAGCCCTTTTTCACCGGTATCGGCCCAGGTGCGGCCGCGCGTGCCGCGGCCCGCAGTTTGACGGATCGCGGCCACGACGAGACCGGCTTTTCCTTGATGGCGCGCACGGGCCTCGTCCTGGGTCGAGGCGGCTTCATCGAGCACCACGACGCGGTTGAAGAGGCCGTTGCTGAACGTGATAGCGAGATCGAGCGTGGCGTGCAGTTGGGCCCGGAGGTCGGCCGGGGTGCTCATGGCCGGGTTGCCGCCTCGTGGGTCTCCACGACATCGAGGGCGACATCGAGCGAGACGGCGGAGTGCGTGAGGCCGCCGACACTGATGCGATCGACGCCGGTGGCGGCCAGGGCCGGGAGCGTTTCGAGAGTTACACCACCAGAGGATTCGAGCTGGAGGGAGGTGTTCACCGCGTCGCGGCGGGCGGAGGCAGCGTGGAGAAGGTCGGGGCCCATGTTATCGAGGAGCACGATGTCGATGGTTCCGGGAGGGAGGGACAGGAGGGCTTCAAACTGCGGGAGCGAATCGACTTCGACCTCGATAAAGGAGGGTGGATGGCCTCGGGAAGCGCCCAGGGCGCGGGCGCGGGCCGCCGCGGAAGTGATAACGGAGGGGAGAGCGGCGAGGGGGGTGCCGGCGATGTGATTGTCTTTGATGAGGACGGCGTCGTAGAGGCCGATGCGGTGACAGAAGCCGCCGCCGCAGCGGACGGCGTATTTCTCGAGGACGCGGAGGCCGGGGGTGGTTTTGCGGGTGTCGAAGAGGCGGGCGTGCGAAGAGGCGGGG
>CAZJXA010000312.1:0-3103 GCA_964549785.1 uncultured Phycisphaeraceae bacterium
TTTAAAAGGTATTCCGAAGCGGAATACGTCAGAAACGTACCGTTACCATCAACTTGAAAATCAAATCAAGAAACTACAAAGTCCGAATGACTTTTCTGAAAACACAGCCTTTCAGATGCTAAAGAACGTCAGCATTCCCAAAGGAAATTTTAAAACTGTTTGGTCTATCGTTTACAATATTGATAACAAAAGTATTTTCTTTTTTTCTCATGCTAATAAGAAAATTAAGCAAATAAATCTGAATAACACGGACTTTGAGCAAACTTTAAGCTATTATGACATCAACCAAGATGCAGAAACCATTTTAGACAACAAACTAAAACCAATTTCTGAACAGATAAATTTTGAAGCAATGTCAGCTTCCTTGACACATTTAGGATTTGATATTGACTTGTGTAAAGAATTAAGCGAACACCAGATAAATCAAAAATTGCTAAACAAATCATATTTTTCACAAAATTATTTTCATTTTGATATTAGAATTCCATTATTAGAAGCAGGGAAACGACTGCTCTTTGCGGTGATGGATAGTGAAGAAAATTTCAACAAGCGAAAGGTAGTAACAGGCGGATATGTTATGGGGACAACATCAATTGATGTATTTAACAACCATATTTACGGACTAAAAAACGGGAGTTACTCAATGATTGCATTGATTGATGAGAACAAGAACTCACAACTTGATTTTGACAGTAAAGGAAATCCAATTGAGAAGTATGCAACTTTTAGCGCTTTTAAACCGAAATCAATGGAAGATGTTACCTTTAAAAATACTTCAAACTATTTTGACAAAGACAATTCTAAACGTCCAATAGAATGGAAATAAGAATGCCAGCCTCCGACACTACACTACTTTTGATAGCCGACTAAGCACGGCTATCTCAGCATTGTCTGCGTTGTCAAAATAAAAAATATGAATTCAAACTTGAATAGGCAATTATTAATATCAGCATTGATTTTAATATTAAGCTCTTGTAGTCAAAAAATGGTAGAACGACTCATGTCGAAAACACCTAAATTAGAAATTAAAAAACCAGATAATTACAAGAAGTTTAATGATTTTCAGAAAGATGTAGTCTACTTATCTGAGCTAATTCTGCAAACTTATCCACGGTTAAATACAAAACTTGAAATTGTTGACTTTCATGCAAAGACGAATGAACTGATTAGTGAGCTGGCCAATACAAATTCTGATTTTGATTTTTCAATAAAGTTGAAAAAATATGTTGCCTTATTAAGAGATGGTCATTCTAGATTTTCTGAAGAATATCTCTATTCGAAGGACAAAAAATACTTTAGTTGGTATCTCTTTAACGAAGGGAAAAATTGGAGAATTAGTTCTATTGACAAGTCATTAGATTCGACGATCATTGGCGCTAAAGTTGTTTCGATTGAAGGTCACAACATGAAAGAAATAGAAGCCTATGTGAGGGGTTTTGAAAGTGCTGAGAATCAGCATTTCTCAAATCTTCAATTTCAATCAAAAGTGCGTTATCCAAAATATTGGAAAGCGCTAGGAATAATTGATAAGGAGGACGAAATTTCATTTATTGTTGAACTAAATAATGAAATAAAAACTGTTAAACTCCAAGCAAAAGAAAAGTTAGATTACTACAGCATAAAAAGTAAGAAAAGGGAATTTGCCTTTACGAGAAAGCAAAACAATGGATATTCCTATAAAATTGACTCTATTGAAAATTATGCTTATTTACAGATGAATACCTCACTTGATTATGTCTCTATTAATAGTGAATTAAAAAACTACACAAACTTCTTTGTTCGCCCATTTGCTAAAGCATTTCTGAAAAAACAAACTAAGGATGCTTTAAATTTTGGGGAGACATTACAATCTTTGTTTGGGGCAATGTATGAAAAAGGGATTGAAAACCTTATTGTTGATTTGCGACATAATATGGGAGGAGATGAACGAACTGGAAAACAATTAATTTGGTACATAACTAAAAATACGGAAATCATAGGTTTTCAGGATTACCTACAAGTTTCAGAATTTTTCAAAAAGACAGCTAAATCTGACTTTAAAAAATACAATGAATTGTACTTGGAAAAATATGGAAGGCAATTGCCTTATGGAGAAATAAATTTGACAAAGGAGTTTTTTTTTCAACCCTATTTTAATGATATTACTAAACAAGGAAGTCCCTTTTTATTAGATAATTCTATACCAAGATTCAAAGGGAATGTCTATGTTTTGATTGGTCCTAAAACGTTTAGTGCTGGTCAATATCTTGCAACGACAATATCGGACAACAACTTAGCAACAATAATTGGTACGCCTAGTGGGAATAAACCTACTTGCCAAACAGGTGCATCACTCTTGAAGTTGCCAAATACTAAAAAGATCATTACTATGTCCTATACTTTTGGCGAGCGCCCCGACACGACCAAAAATAATGAAGACAGCCTTCATCCTGATATTGAAATCTATCAAACACTTGAGGATGTCATCAATGGAAAAGATATTCAATTTCAATATATCTTGAAAGAATTAATAAACTAACTGTAAAAACTATGCCGAACAAAGTCAAAATATCAACAGCCTCTAAACGCGTCTACTGCATTTGCACAAACTGTTAGCTACCATAATATTAAGACGAAGCAGATGAGAAAAACACTTATAATTATTTTGACTTTTTTAGTTCTTGAAGGAATGGCTCAGGACCTTGATTTAAAAAGACGCTACTCTTTTGCTAAATCATATTTCGGGGTAGACTTAAGTTATTTTTATAATCTTCAACAAACTTCTTTCTTGAACGGACAAAATCAAATTCAAGAGTTGAATAGAAATAATTTCATTACAACAGCCATCAATTTTGGAGCAACACATTTTTGGGGACATGCAGACTTTTTTGTGTCCGTTGCTACGTCATCTAGGAAAATTAGATCTGATGAAGTAGATAACGCTATACGGTTTAGAGCTATTACAGGAATGCGAATTTTTCCTTTGGCAATCAAAGAAAATACGATACGTCCATACCTTATCTATAAGTTTGCCCCTATACGATTAAACCAAAGTGATTTATTAGGCCATAATTATAGAAAAACGCAAGTAAAGTCAATATTGGGTGTAGGTATAGCCTACCAA
>CAZJXA010000313.1:0-3093 GCA_964549785.1 uncultured Phycisphaeraceae bacterium
GCTCCGTGTGATGGACGATGGCTTTGGTGCCGGGCGCTCCTGGGCCCAGGAGCGCGGCATCGACTCCGTGAGAACCGACCACATCGGAAAGACAGTTCGTGTAATCGATGGTGAGCATGGGGGGGCATCGTAAACCGGGCGTCGTGCCCCGGCTTTCGCCCCCGGTGCCTTGAGGCCCATTGCCCCGAGAAACCGTCCTGCCGCATCACCAACGCCGGCTAACTGGTTCTTTCTTGCTCGGCAACGTGAGTGTCGCCTTTACCTGTCGCTGAACCATCAGCCCCGCACCGGAACGTTCCGGATGCCCCGGGGCCAACCATCCGCCCCGTGCCACTCCAAGAAAGAACAGCGCCATGAAGACCATTCTCTCCGCCGCCGCAGCCCTCCTCGTCGCCTCGTCCTTTGCCTCCGCGGCCATCTCGTCGTTCACGTCGAACGTGACCCAGCTCTTTAGCCCCCCTGTCGCCGATTTCCCTGCGCTTGTCGGCCCCTTCGCGCAGGCTTGGGATGAACAGCAGAATCGCTCGGGCACGGTCTTCGCCGACCACATCGGTCCGGGCAACAACACCTTCCCGAGCCCGGGAATTCTGACCGGCACCTTTGATTCTCACTTCATCCACTGGTCGAACGTGCCCGGCTTCCAGATTACGGGTCAGGTCAATTTCAACAACCCCGTGATCGCCGTCGCGTGGGGAGATAACTTCCTCAATCTGACGGACGGTGCCTGGGGCGATCCCGCGACCCTGTATCCCACCGGCAACGTGGGCCGGGGCATCAACCCGGCGGCCGTGGTCGTGGTCTTCGGGAACTCCGTTAACTTCGAGTATCACGGCGTGACCGGTGCGATCGAGATCGAGCAGATGCGCGTGTGGACACTCGTGCCCGCGCCCGGCGCGTGTTCCTTCGCCGCCCTCGGCGGTCTCGCCGCCCTGCGTCGCAAGCGCCGCTGATCGGCTTTACTACAAGGCTTCGCACCGCCCGGGCTCTTGCTGCCGGGCGGTTTTTACTTGGAGAGCGAATCGGAATCGTCGTCGCCCAAGGGGCCATTTGAGTGAGCAATCCGGCCCGCTGTCGCTTCGACATCATCGTCTTTACCCCCTCGCCTCACACGGAATCTGACCCATGAAAACGTTGCTTGCCCCCGTCCTCTGCGCCGCTTCAATGTTTGCCCCGCTTGCCGCGGCATCGATCTCCAGCACCTTCGGAGCCTGCACACAGATCGCGGCCCCCTTGGTTGCCGACTTTCCCACCCTCGTTGGTCCCGGCGCCGAAGTGTGGAACGAGCGGCAGAACACCAACGGGCTGGTCATCGCGGATCTCACCACCAACTCCGGTAACAGCGGCTTTCCGACCCCGGGTTCATTCCAAGGCATCTACGACAGCCACTTCATTCACTTTACCGGCCTCTCGCCCAATCAGGCGGTCGGTGGGGTGATCTTCTCGGGCAACATCGTTGCGGTGGCTTGGAACGACCTCAACCTTGACCTTACGGACGCCATTTGGGGTGCCCCGGTCACCACCTACCCCACCGGCCAGTTCAATCGCGGGATGAACTCCCTCGGGTTTCTCTCCATCTCCGGGGCCACGCTTAACTTTGACTTCCGCTGCTTCAGCCCGGTTCTCGAGATCGAGCAGGTCCGCGTCTGGACTGTCATCCCCGCGCCGGGTGCGGCCACGCTCGCGGGCTTGGGCGGGCTTTTCACGGTCGGTCGTCGTCGCCGCTCACACCCGGCTTGACCGGGGGGCACCGTCTCCCAAGGATTCGGTCATCACCCCGGGAGAGGTGCCAGAGCGGTTGAACGGACTGGTTTCGAAAACCAGCAGTGGCTTATGGTCACTCGGGGGTTCGAATCCCCCCCTCTCCGTTTGTCCTGCGGTGAGCCCCCTCGCGCGATGTGCCCCCACGGCACTTCGCGACGAGGGGATTCCTGCTTTTGCGGGCCGTGCCAGTCGCGCCAAGCCGGATACGCGGACTCATCTTCCTTGGAAATGAACGTGAGGAGTACACACCGGCTCCAAAATGGCGCACAGTTGCACGCGGGGAGACGCTTTCGGCGGCGACCCTTGCATCAACAACCGCGAAGACTTGGGAGAGAGAGCCATGAACGAGAGCGATTTTCAGGCGAAGTTGGGCGAACTCATCAACCAACTGGGAGACGTTCCGGAAGGACAGCGGCCCGAGGTCGAGGATCTGGCGTGCCGGACTCGGGAGCGGCACGACAAAATGAAAAAAACCATCGCCGATCTGCAGGAGTCGCTCGACTACCTTCGGCTCTCCATCAAGTACCTCGTCTTTGATCTCGAGGCCACCCGGCGCGAGAACGAGTATCTACGGAAGTTGCTCGATTCGCAGCAGAAGACCGAACCCGACGAAGAGTAAAGGTCAGGCCGTTCCGCCATCGCCGATCTGCTTTTTCATAATGAAAAGGTAATTGAAGCCGCGGAGGAAAAAATTCCCCTCCTCGGCGGCCTTGCGCCAGTTGCTGCGGTCGAGTTTCTGGTTATGCCGAACCACCGAGATGATGTCGGTCGGTTTGAAACGGGCCCGCAGGAGCGAGAAGAGCTCGAAACCGATGGGCATGAACAGCCCGCCGGGCTGGCCCTTTTTCTTCTTGAACGAATCGCTCACGTATAGCGCCATGTAGCGGCGGTCTTTCAGGACGCGGTGGATCTCGGAAATAACCTCCCGCATCGCGGCGAAGTAGGCCTCGCCGGAATCCTCGCCGCCGGAATCGAGTTTGCCGATGCAGCGTGGGTCGTCGGAGTATTCGATGTGGGTCGAATACGGCGGGTCGATGAAAACGAAGTCGACGGACGCATCGGGCAACGGGATTCTTCGGGCGTCGGCCTGTGCGATGTCGGAACGGGTGGGTGCGAGGTCGAAGCCCAGGCTCTTCCTGCCAACGTCCGCGCACACATCAATCGTCGTTCCGCTCCCGCACATCGGGTCGACGACGGTGTCGCCTTCGCGGGTGTATCTCTGCAGCAACTGCCAGACGACCCACGAGGGCGTCGCGCCGGCGTACTCCTTATCACCTTGCATCCTGGAGCCGTCAGCCGCGTTGTAATGCTGCGACGGATACTCCCACAGCG
>CAZJXA010000314.1:0-3084 GCA_964549785.1 uncultured Phycisphaeraceae bacterium
CGGGGGTCACACCGCCGACAGGCCCGAGCAGGGTGGGCGAGTAACCCGAGCCCACGCGTGTCCACCTGGCCGCGCGCTGAGCGCCCTGTCGAAGCAGCCGACCCACGATCACGTTGCCGGTCAACGTGGCGGCCCGGGCCTCGCCGGCGCGATCGTTGCCGCCGATCCCGGGGAGACGGGTGAAGCGATTGTCGGTGAGCGGAAGAACAAAGGGCGTTTCGCCGGCACTCCCCGAGTTGTACGAGCCCACCACGGTCGTCCCGTCTCCAGAGATGCCGTACGCGCGGCTGAATCCGAACGCGGTATTCGGAAGCGAGTTGTCGGGTGCCCGGCCGATAGCCCGGAAGTAGGACTCGTCGGCGAACGACAGCGCGGCCAAGCCGCCGACCGCCGCGGAGGCAAAGAGTGCAGCACTGGCCATGCGACCCATACGAGAACCCCCCGAAAGCCTGTCAACGAAAACCCGCGGGACACCGATCCGGCGAGAGCGTACCAGAACGCGACCGCTCCCGAAACCTATTGTTGGGCGGAATCTGTTCTCCGTGCAGGCCCGATAATCGCGAACGCGACCTTTCGCCTGAAAAAGCGCGCTTGCGGCGACTGCTTAGACTGGCGGCATGTTCACAAATGTCGTCGCGTCGGTGTTGAGCGTGCTGGTGGCCTTTGGAGCGATCGCCGCGGCCGCGGCCCAAGATCTTGCCCTCCCCGGCCCGTTTTCCGCCGGCAACCGCACGGTCATCGTGACCCGCAGCGGCGGCACCACGTTCTCGGCGCGACTCTTCTATCCCGCCACCGCTCCCGGCACTGGCACGCCGCTGGCCCCGAGCGATCTTCCGTACCCGGCCTTCACGTTCGGGCACGGCTTTTTCCAGCCGGTTTCGCGGTACACCTCGACCCTCGAGCACCTCGCGACCCACGGCGTGATCGCGATCGCCACCGAGAGCGAGTCGTCGATTTTTCCCAATCACACCAATTATGCCGCGGACCTTTCGCGCTGCCTCACATGGCTCGAACAGCAGAACATCAGCGGGGCGTCGTTCCTCTTCCGCGCGGTTGACGTCAGCGCCTTCGGCGCTGGCGGGCATTCCATGGGCGGCGGCGCGAGCCTCCTGGCGGCCGCGACAGACCCGCGAATCCGCCTGGTTTTCACGCTCGCGGCCGCCGACACCAACCCTTCATCCATCGCCGCTTCCGCGAGCATCCTGGCGCCCACCTTTCACCTGTGCGGAACCGCCGACACGATCGTCCCGCCCGGCAGCAGCGGCCAGTTGATGTACAACAACGCCCCCGGACCCCGCCAGTATCTGCTCATTGCCGGCGGTTCGCACTGCGGCTTTCAGGACGTGAACAGTTTCGGCTGCGATGCGTTGGTCATGCCGCGGGCGACGCAACTCGCCATCACCAGGCGAGAACTGACCCGGGCCGCCCGCCTCTACCTCGGCGGTGATCGGTCGCTCTGGCCGCAGGTGTGGGGACCGGGCCGCTTGACCGAGCCCTCGGTAACAACCACTCTTGATGCCAACGCCAATGTTGAGATCGATCCAACCGCTCGGATCATCCCCGCGTTGCCCTTCGAGATCCCGATCAGCATCACCAACAGCGGCACGACGCCCGCGGCGTTCGCGCTCACCGCCTCGGTCACCGGTTCGCCGGCGATTGTGGTGTCATTCCCGATTGCCGAGACCCCCGCGATCAATCCCGGCGCGGTGTGGGAGGGCGTGATCGCCGTGGCCGCTTCCCCCGGCTCTTACGCCGACGCCGCCACGGTGCGGGTCGTTGCGCGATCGCTCGCCGACGGCGGAACGCACGCCTTCGCGGATGTTTCGGTCGTCGCGGCGTGCCGGGGTGATGCCGACGGCGACGACGATACCGACAGCGGGGATATCAGCACCTTCTTCGCCCGCTGGGAAGCCTCCGAAACCCCGGCCGACGTGGACGCCGACGGCGATACCGATTCCGACGACATCGTCGCGTTTTTCAGTGCGTGGGACGGCGGCTGTTAGTCGATGAACCGCGCCTGCTAAACTGAAGCACGAGGGCCACCCGTTGGCTCCGCCAGACTGGGGTTGATGTTCGACGAGGAGGTTGTATGTTCCGTTTCGCGCTCACCGCCGCCGTGGTCTCTGCATTCGCCGGTTCCGCCGGCGCCCAGACGTTGTTCGGGCCGAATCCGTATCTCTCGTTCGCGGACAGCCCCTTCAGCGGGCTTTCGTTCAACGCGTTTCAACTGGAAGATTTCGAGGACGGGGCGTTCAACACGCCGGGGGCCACCCCCTCCGCCGGTTGGGTCGCGATCAATGGGGGCCAGAGCGGCGATTCGGTTGACGCCGACGACGGTGCGATCGACGGGTCGGGGGCGTTCAGGCAGTCGTACTACAGCGCTCAGTCTCAGCGTTCGCTCACGGTGACGTTCGATGCCGTCACCTTCGGCCAATTTCCCACGCATGCCGGCTTGGTCTGGACGGATGTTGGAGCCGTCGATTCCGGCCTCGATGGGTTCGCCTCGGTGACGTTCGAGGGTTTCGGGCCCGGCGGGGTGGCTCTGGGGAGCGTCATTGCCTTTCCGCTGGGCGACGGTTCGGTCACTGGCGGAACCGCCGAAGATCGCTTCTTCGGGTTCGAGAGCCTTTCGGGCATCGAGTCCATCCGAATCTCCGTGCCTTCGAGCGCGGACTGGGAAGTCGACCACATCCAATACGGTGTCGTCCCATCGCCCGCGGTCGGGATGGTGTTTGCCGGCCTCGCGTGCTGGCCCGGGGTACGGCGGCGACGCTAAGAACCCGGCGGCTCAAAGGGTCCGCCGCTTCCGCAAAACTCTGCCCGTGGGGGCCGACCGTGGGGGCCGACGGTGACGGCGAGGCGCGTTTACACTCGGCTCATGCCGCCGACCCTTTCCGCTGCGGAAGTTTCCCGAATCGCCGTGCTCGCGAAGGTCCACATCGAGCCTGCGGACATCGACCGCACCCGGGCCGACCTCGCGGCGGTGCTTGGCTACATGGAAATCCTCCGCACGCTGCCGCCGTCGCCGCCCGAGGGGACGGCCGGCGCAACCGGGCCGGAAACGCCAACCCGTCACCGGCTCGC
>CAZJXA010000315.1:0-3067 GCA_964549785.1 uncultured Phycisphaeraceae bacterium
AGGCGGGCTTGACCGGGATGACGGGGATGGCCTCGTCGTTGGGCGGGATGAACGGCCTCGTGGACAAGGCCGTGCTAGGGCTGTTGGCGGTCGCGGCGATGACGATGATGATCGCCATGGTGCGGAAGGCTTCGCGGCGGGGCGAGGTGCCGAGCGCCGAGGAGTTGGTGGGGCTGCCGCCGACCTTGGACACACAGAACGACGTGATCGGCGAGGCGGAATCGGCGGACGCAGCGCTGGCGGGGATTGAGATGGGCGACGAAGCGTTGCAGGGCCGGCAGGTGTTGGGTCAGGTGGGCGACATGATCGAGAGCGACCCGGCGGCGGCGGCCCGGCTCTTGGCGCGGTGGATCGACGTTGAGGAGTGAGTGAATTATGCCGAGGAAGCCCCACGACAAACTACCGACGACGGTCGCGGAAATGGACGGCCTGACAAAGGCGGCGATTATTTTGTTGGCGGTGGGGCCCGAGAAGGCGTCGAGCGTTCTCAAAAACCTGCCGGCCCGTGGCGTGGAAGAGGTGACGCGGGAATTGGCGAGCCTGGGTCGGATTCCGCAGGAGTTGCAGGCCCAGGTGGTGCAGGAGTTTTATGACGTCACGCTGGCGAGCCAATATGCGAGCGAGGGGAACCTGGATTACGCCAAGGCGATCCTGACGAACTCGCTGGACGCCAAGAGCGCGGAGAGGATGCTGGGGCAGATTCAGACGCAGGTGCAGAAGACGCCGTTCTCGTTTTTGCAGCGTGCGGAATCGGAGAACCTGCTGACGTTTATCCAGGACGAGCACCCGCAGACCATCGCGTTGATCATCTGCCATTTGGCGCACCACAAGGCCGCGGAGATTCTGGTGGGACTGCCCATGCAGAAGCAGGTGGAGGTAATCCGGCGGATCGCGAACATGGAGCAGACGAACCCGGAGGTGATCCGGGAGGTGGAGCGCGGGCTTGAGAGCCGGCTGTCGAGCATGCTGGTGCAGAGCATGGAAAAAGCGGGGGGCGTGCCGACGGTGTCCGAGATCTTGAATCTGGCGGATCGCGCGACGGAGAAGGCAATCCTGGAGGGGCTGGAGGCGGAGGATCCGGACTTGGTGGAGCAGATCCGACGATTGATGTTCGTCTTCGAGGACATTCGGCTGGTGAATGACAAGGGGATTCAGGCGGTGCTCAAGGAAGTGGACAACGGCGAACTGGCGCTCGCGCTCAAAACGGCGTCGGACGAACTCAAGACGAAAATCTTCGCGAATATGTCCGAGCGAGCGGCGGCGCTGATCGGTGAGGACATGCAGTACATGGGTCCGGTGAAGGTGAGCGACGTGGAGGCCGCGCAGCAGCGGGTAGTGGACACTGTGAGGAGGTTGGAAGAGGCGGGCGAGGTGGTGATTCAGGGGCGGGGTGGGGACAGCGAAGTGTTGGTGTGACAGCGAGACGGCGAGAGGGAGCGACGGGGCATGGCGGTGATACGGAACATGCAGGCGGTCGGCTTATCGCGGGAGGCGGTCGCGCTCGACTTTGGGGACTTGGCACGAGAGGGCGTTGCAGTGCGTCGGGCCGCGGAAGCGGCGGCCGCGACGATCGTCGAGGATGCCCGCGCAGAGCGTCGGCGGTTGCTGGAGGGAGCGCGTCAGGAAGGGTTGGAGGCGGGGAAAATCGAGGGGTTCAAGGCGGGTCTTGCAGCGGGCACGGCTCAGGGCGTTGCCGCCGCAATGACGGAGCGGGCGGGGGCCTTGCGCGAACTCGAAGCCGCATGGAGCAAGGCTCTTGGAAACGTCGAACGCGAGCGGGTGTCGGGAATGGAATCGTTGAGGACCGATGGGATTCGACTGGCGATTGGTATCGCGGAACGGATCGTCCGGGGCACGCTTGCGATTGAGCCGGCCCGGGTGCTGGCGATTGCGGAGGGTGCGATCGCCGAGGCGGCCCGGGCGAGCGATCTGGTGGTTGTGCACCATCCTGAGGACGCCCGACTTCTGGGGGACGCGCTGCCGGCGTTGCTCGCTACGTTGGGCGGCAGTCGCGGCATTCGATTGGCCGCTGATCCGGCCACGGCCCGGGGGGCCGTTCGCGTGACGTCGGCGGGGGGCGGCTCAGTCGATGCATCGGTCGAAACGCAGTTGGCACGCCTCTCGGAGTGCCTCCTCCCCGAGACGGCGGGCGCTGCGAGGGTCGGGCCGTGACATTGCTCGCGACCGCCTTCGAGAATCTGAGGAACGCAGCCCCGCTCGCGGTTCGGGGCCGGGTCGCGGCGGTGCGAGGGCTGGTGGTTCTGGTCGATGAACTTCCCCTCCCCGTGGGTTCGACGGTCGAGATGGAAGCGGATTCCGGCGAATCCGGCCTCGCAGCCGCGGCGGGGGAGGTTATTGGTTTTTCGCGAGAGCAGACAATCGTGATGATGCTCGGCGGACTGGAGGGCGTGCGGCCCGGCCAGACCGTTCTGAGCGTTCGCACGGCGCCAACGGCGTCAGTGGGTTGGGGGATGATCGGCCGCGTTGTGAACGGCTTGGGACACCCGATTGATGGCAAGGGGCCTTTGGGCGAATGCGTGCCACGACGGTTGTCGCCGCCGCCCTTGACGGCGATGCGCCGCACGCCGATCCGCGAGCCGCTGCGGACGGGGGTGCGGGTCTTGGACTTAATGACACCGGTGGGCGCGGGGCAGCGTTTGGGGATTTTCGCCGGGCCCGGAGTTGGCAAGTCGACGCTTTTGTCGAGCATTGCGAAGCGGTGCGAGGCCGACGTGACGGTGGTGGCGTTGATCGGCGAGCGGGGTCGCGAGGTTCGCGAGTTCATCGAGCACGGCCTGGGCGCGGACGGGTTGGCGAAGAGCGTGGTCGTGGCGGCGACGGGCGATGAGTCGCCGCTGATGCGGACGCGGGCGGCCAAACACGCGTGCTGCGCGGCGGAGTTCTTCCGGGGGCTGGGCCTGCGTGTCGTGCTCATCATGGACTCCATCACGCGATTTGCGCATGCACAGCGGCAGATCGGGCTGGCTGCGGGAGAGCCGCCCACGGCGCGGGGGTATACGCCCAGTGTCTTTGCGCGGCTGGCGGAACTGCTTGAACGGGCGGGGGC
>CAZJXA010000316.1:0-3056 GCA_964549785.1 uncultured Phycisphaeraceae bacterium
AAACCGAAAGAGGAGGGAATCGGGTAGATGGGTATGGGGTTTGTCGTAGGCTTACGATGGTGGCGTTTATTTCAGTTTTATCTGTGCGTTAAAATATCTTAACATTTCTTCTATTTCAATAAAATTGTTGGGAAGCATTTCAACTGGCACTTCTCCATTTTTCATGATAAATTCGATTCTATCAATAAAAGTGGTTCTGTTCTTATGAGCAAGAAAAATAGCGCCACCAAACCCTACCATTATTATGCCTATACCGAATAAAATAAGTCCAGTAGTTATTATCGGTTTGCTTAACAACCCTAATATTATTAAAGCAAGGATTAGCAAAAATGAATACCATTTTGGCCATAACAATGATTTCGCTGTCATATTGAATTTTTTTAGTTCTTTATAAAGATCTTCATCTTTCTTCATTTGCATTCGATGGCTCATTACATCAAGTGTATTTTCAATTCTTTTCTCTAAATCTTTAATTTTATTTTTATCCCACAATTCATCTAATGCCTTTTTTTCAGTTTGTAAAGTTTCGATATGTTCCTCAGCCACTTCTTTTACTACACTACTGCTTAAAACTAAAAGTGAAAATGTGTCAGCAATTATTTCCGAATTAATTTCCGAAACTTTGTTCATTGCAAAATAGAAACAAGAAAAAATCGCAAGGGCTATTGCAATTAGCCCCGAAATGAAATTAAATTGACACGAAAAGAACAAAACGGCGGTTAAAAATATTATTTGAACAGGCAGGTTAATCATTCGTTCAAATGGTATCTTATGGTATACCATAGTGTGGCCAACTTCATGCAACAATAAAAACCATTGGTAATTCAATAAATCCGATTTGTCGTCAGATAGCATAATATACCAAGGTTGAGTTTCAAACGGAAATGCTGTCATTGCACCAGGGTACTGCTTCTCTTTTGCTCCTTTTTTTCTTTTTGTCACACAAATAAACCCCAAAGGCTTCCCCGTAAGTTGTATACCTAATCTTTCTGTTAAAAGAACATTTACAATATCATCAGAAAGGTATTCTGCTATCGTAACTCTTTCAAACGTACAATTTCTGTATCGAAACAGATAGAAAATTAAAAATCTGGAATAAAGCCTATTGTTATATAAATGAGTTACGACACCTTGTAAAGCACTAGATGCAAGCCAAAATATTGGAATAATTAACAAGCCCTTAATTGAAAGGGTAGTAATTGCAAGTAATACCCCAAAAATAAACAAGGGATAATCCAACCAATATAGAGGAATGTAAGTATAAATATTCCTATTCAGGGTTTTCATTTATTTTTTTTTCAATTATCTTTGATATATCTTCTAATAACTCCTTGTTTTTATTTAATTTTTTGATTGGTTCATCTGGAAAATTTAAGAAAATGTAACTAATAATCATTTGATGACTTGGTTTTTCTCCTTTATTAAGTCTTTGCGAAATATAGTCCGCGCTGGCGACTATTAACTGTAAAATACCAACGATTAACGACATTGATGCCACTAAATCGTAATTATGCCCTCCTATTGGCGATTCAAAGTTTACATTTCCTTTGCCACCCTCAATAAAATCTTCAATTATCAATTTAAGATTGTATTTTCCAACTTTTTTTGAATCATCTTTGAAATGATTTGACATTATGTCAAACAAGTCTTCATCAGTCAATTTTATGTGCATAGTTTTAAAGATATTTTATTAAAATGGGTAATAATTTCTATCCAAAAATTGAGCGAAACCATTTTTTGGCGACATGAACAACCTCATTACCGACATCTTTTGTTTCATCTGCAAAATTCGCGATAGAACTTGTTGCTTTGCTTATAGCATCGCTAACATAGTCACCTGCTTGCCGAAGTAAAATGGACGCTTCCTCATCAACCTTTGCTACAATTTCCGAAAACCCATGAACTAACTTTCCTAAAATGGTATTGTCAAAGTCAAGTGATAAACGATCAAAATTTTGGATTGCTTTTTCTCGTTTCGAAATTTTTTCTTCAAGCGCAATTAGTTTTTTTGATTCCTCGTCTAATTTTTTGCTTTTTTCGTTAATTTCCTCGTTTCCAGTGTTGAGAGTGTCTTCAACTTCCTTTTCTTTAAGTTGGTTTTCCTCCTTTATTTTTTTTATTTCCATTTGTTCATCATTGATTCTTTTCCTTTCAGACTCTAATTTCTTTTTTTCCTCATCAAGTTTTCTCTTTTCTTTTTCTCGTGTTTCACGTTCAGCCTTTTTCCTCGCCATATTTAGTCGGGCAATTGTTTGTAATGGCAGTACATTAACAACCGCAGTTAGCATTTTATGTAAATTCCAACCTGATATTGAGTCATATTCAATAATCTGGCTTTCAGTAAATTTACTCTTGGGAAACGCCTTTTTCAAATCTTCAAAAAAGGCTTTCTTTGCGTGTTGAATTATTATCTTGTGCTCATTAGTAGTAGGTCCAATTAAACCATCGATTTCAACGTGCTGAATGACTCCATTCTTATCATTATAATTTATATGATGAGTTTTATTAAATGCAAAAATTAGATGTTTACTTGGCACTTTGTAATTTAGAAGAAGACGTATTGTTTCTAATGTGCCAACCTCTGCTGGACGTGGCGGTGCAACAACAACAACAAAGCCTTTGGCTATTGCAACTTTATCTTTGTATATCTCTCGAAATTTTTTATTTTTAGTAGGGGAATCGCCAAGTCCAGGCAGGTCAATAATATTGATATGTTCACCTTGACTTTCCCAAACATAAACTTCGGCACTTTTTGTTCCCGTTGTGTAATGACCTACTTCACCTACTTCTTTTCCGAAAATTGTATTGATGGTGGTAGTTTTACCATTTCCAGTTTTGCCACAAATTAAAATTGTTGGTTTCTCTTCTGGATACACATCACGATATTTTTCGAGTTGTTCAGAAATGACAATGAGGTGTTCGTTGAGAACAGGGTCATTGTGGTCGAGGTATTCACTGTTGTCGAGTTTCATTTTATTTATTATTTTAATTTTTAGTTGCCAACGGTGGCTTCCTTTCACACTGCCGCGTTTAGCGAGCAGTTGGTATGGAAGTGA
>CAZJXA010000317.1:0-3035 GCA_964549785.1 uncultured Phycisphaeraceae bacterium
GTCCATCCCCTCAATATCCGCCGATAGGTTCGCCGCCACATCCACGCGGCCCTCAAGAAAACGCACCCGGACTTCCTTCAGGTGTACGGCCCACGTCGCACCCGGATAGCGGTTCGCAAGCCACTGCGGAAGCCGCGACTCCAGCCACGCGTTGGCATCCCCCTCGCTGATCGAGACCGACCACTCTTCGCTGAACCACTTCTCGGGCGTCGCGACCGGGTCCGCCGCCCGCACCAACGACGCCTGCGCCACCGCGGCGTTCTCGATCGCCTCCGCCCGAACCCGAACCGCCCCTTGGTCCTCCGATCTCCCGGGCCACCAGGACGGAGCAAACTTGGACAACGACAACACGATCAGCACCGGCGTCACCACCGCGGCCAGCAGCAGCCCCCCCACCATGAGCACCCGCCGACGCCGGTTGTACGAACGCCAGCGCTGATGAATACGACGAATCACGAACGAAGGTAGGTTCGAGGCGAAGAAGTCACAAGGCAATCTCATTGATCGCCGCGGCCGCGATCAACGCCCCGTCGGCCGGGCCGAGCGACGCCAAGCCGGTGCTCATCGCCGCCCGCCGCCCCCCGTCGGAAAGCAGTGTTCGGAGCCCGGCACCGGCGGCACCGCTCGCGTTGCGTATGGGGTCGATGAGGTCGTCCGCGATTTCGGCCCCGCCCGCGGCGAAGAGTTCCTGCGCGTTGGCACGCTGGTGCTGATCGGCGTGGTACGGATAGGGCATGAAGAGCGTTGGTACGCGGTTGGCCCATGCTTCCGCGACGCTGCCGGCACCCGCGCGGGCCAGCCCGCAGTCGGCCGCGCCCCAGCACGGACCCATGACATCGAAGAATGGTTCCACGACCGCGCGGATGTTGGCGGCGGCGTACGCGTCCTTCGCATCGGCGGTGTCGGAAGGGCCGGTTTGATGGATGATCTGCCAGCCTTGAAAGAGTTGCGGTGCGTCCGCCACGAGCCGCATCACCAGACGGTTAAGGGAGGTCGCGCCCTGGCTAGCGCCCGTGACAAACAGCGTCCGTGCCTCGGGGTCAAGGCCAAGAGACGATCGGGCTGCCGCAGGAGTGCCGGGCCAATGCGCGGCGGATCGGACAATCGGCGGGATACGGGTCCAGGTCGCGTTGGGAACTGCGGCGGTGGTCAAAATCCGATCTGCACGCCCCGCGATCCACCGGTTGGCCCGCCCGGGAACAGCGTCCAGGTTCATCATAAGGACGCGGCAGCGTTCAGCCCGGGCCGCCTGCACCAGCGGGGCCGCGACAAACCCGCCCATCGCGACTACCACCGGATTCGCGCCGCCCGCAGCCAACCGGAGTTCGCCGATCAGGCCCCGCCCGTGCCGCACAGCGCCGCCCCACGCCCCGATGAACCGGAGCAGGGCGCGGGGCTTCAGGCCGAACGGCTTGCCCGGATTCGGACGAAAGTCGATCGCCCGCCCGTTGAGCGTCTGAGCCTTCAGAATGCGGGCGTCGATCTCGCGCTGGGAACAGGCGAAGACGACCACGCGGGCCGAGTCGCGAGCCTTCAGCACTTCCGCGATGGCGATGCCGGGAAAGAGATGCCCGCCGGTGCCGCCGCCCGCGAAGATGACCGGTGCGGATTGAGGTGACACTTCTTTCCGACTTCCTCTGTGTTCTCTGTAATCGTTGTAGTAAAACCGACTTCAGGCGGTCGCGAGCGGGCCGGCGTGCGGATCGCCGATCGGGCCGGGAGCTCGCTCTGCGGTGCGGTCGATGGCGATCAGGACGCCGAGCGAGAAGGCCGTGAGGATCCAGCCGGTGCCGCCGGAGGAGAGGAGCGGGAGAGCGATGCCCTTGGTGGGGGCGAGCGCCGTCACAACCATGAGGTTGAAGACGGCTTGGCCGCCGATGGTCGCGACGATGCCCAGGCTCCACAGCCTGAGAAGCGGGTTACTCTCTCGCCAGGCGATGAGCATCCCGGCGATGACCAGGACCGCAAACAGCACGATCACGACCGCCGCGCCCGAGATGCCGAGTTCTTCACAGATCACAGGGAAGAGGAAGTCGGTCCAGTCTTCGGGGAGGTAGCCGAACTTGTTGAGCCCGCCGCCAAGGCCGCGCCCCCAGCCGCGGCCTTCCGAAATGGTGATGAGCGACTGGACGATGTGGTAGCCGATTCCTTGGGAATCCTCGAAGGGGTCGAGGAAAGCGAGGATTCGCTTGCGGCGGTAATCGCTGACGAGGATGGCCCCCGAGAGCCCGGCCAGCCCCAGGGGCACAAGCAGAGCGAGTTGCCAGATCCGGCCGCCGCCCGCCAGGAGAAGGATCGCGGCGACCCCCGCGATCAACGCCCCGGTGCCGAGGTCTTCAAGGATGATGAAGCCGGCGACGATACCGACCATGGCGAGGATCGGGAAGAGCCCCTTGAAAAAGTCGCCCATGACCCGGGCCCGGACGGTGACGTACCAGGCGACGACGGGGATCATCACCCACTTGGCGATCTCGCTGGGCTGAACCGAGAGGCCGCCCGGGCCGCCGATGGGAAGCCGCAGCCAGCGGTGGGAGCCGTTGACTTCTTTACCGATCATCGGGAGGTAGGCCATCCCGCACAGGGCGAGCAGCGCGAGCCCGATCCCGATGATCGACCAGATTCCCGCCCACCGGTCGTGCTCCAGAGCGCGATCGTTGACGGCCCGGTCAGCGAAGCGGCGGATCGGCAGGAACGCCCCAACCGTCATCGCGGCCAGCGCAAGGCCCATGTAGGCGGTCTGACGCGAAAGGATGATCGATTCGGCGGTAATGCCCGGGACGGTGGACGCGAGTTCACCGACAGGGGCGACTTCCATGCGGGCAGAAGTCACCATCACCACGCCGATCGTGAGGAGCGAAAGCACCGTCAACGCGATGGTGTGGCCGAGCCGCATGGAGTAGCACAGAGTATCGGCCGGAACCCCGGGTGAGCATCAAACGGGGCCGCGACGGCCGTCGTTGGCTCGGCTGGCGTTCAAGCGAATTTCGTTTGGTGATCGGGCACCGATCCGGTACACTAACGGGTATGAGCGGCGA
>CAZJXA010000318.1:0-3005 GCA_964549785.1 uncultured Phycisphaeraceae bacterium
TTGTTGAACGATGAACGAAGCGCGTGCGCCTGTCAACGCGCTCCGTTGACCGATGAACGACGGCTGTTCACCGATGCACGGAGCGCGATGGCCGGGGATTGACGCCCGTTGATCGGGCCGCAACATCCCCCAACCGAGCCAAGGTGCGGTACAATCTGGGCACTATGCCGCCAACGATCGAAGAGATCCGACAAGAGGTCGTGCGGGACAAGCGCCTTGCACTTGATCTTGCCGCTGCCGTGGGTTCGCGGCTTCGGAGTCCCGTCGTATCACCGCTTGAGGCGAACATCACGGGAACGCCATCGGGAGTGCAAGATTTCCTTCGGTACAAGAAGGAGGAACAGCTATCGCTTCAAGGTGTGCAGCGGGATTTGTACTTTCTTCGGGTGGATGCACGGGTCACAGACCGGCGGGATACGGATGCGCCCGTGTCTTTCTTGTTCACAAAGGCACGGCGATCAACTGGCGTGGACGGTGACGGGTTCGCCCTAGCCAGTTGGACTTCGCCTCTCTACGCGATTCTGCCTGATCAGTCCATCGGCCAAGAAGCGACCTTTCAGGCCGCACCCGAAAGGCAGATGTGCAGATTCGTCGTGGGAGTCTCCGGCAAGTTCGAGGCGGTGATTCCGGCTATTGAGGGCGCAACCTATCGCTTCGCGTCCGGAGAAGCCGTCCTTGCGCATGAACGCCTCCTTCTCGACGACACATATACGCCGCCGGGCGAGAAGAGAGTAGAGGAATACAAAGCACCTGAAACGGCGGAACTGCGTGAAATCATCGCCCTTGCCTCAGGCTCGCAACGCGAGGCAATGCACCTGCCGTTCTTTGAGAGCGTGCTCATCGAAGGACCACCGGGAAGCGGCAAGACAAGCATCGGAATCATGCGCATTCCCTGTCTCATTGACCGGCAGTGGGAAGAGCTCGATCTCAAACCGGAGTCGGATCGCGCGTTCCACTCAGCCGAGACGATGCGAATCCTCGTATTGAACGAGGAGATGGTTGATTACCTGGACAGTCTGACCCGATCGCTCGGAATCCAAGGGGTGCGGGTTTCCACGCTAGCCGACTTCCTGCGGTTGGTGTGCCGCGAATCAAAAACACTGGAAGGGCGCGAAGTGCCCGATACGGCGCTGATGGCAAGGCTGAAGACGCATCCTCTTGCGGTGCCTGCACTATGGGCGGGATTCCGATTGCACGTTGAAGAGTGGTGGCGTCGCAACGGCGGCTGGCTCGCTGGTGTGTTGAAAGGATACCACGACGCTGGTGAGTCCCTACGCAAGGGCGTGGCGGAATGGATCGGGCAGGTCGCTTCGGCATCTGTGACCGACGGCACGCTTCCGAAACAGATCAATCTCGGTTGGCGAGCGGCGGAGTGGTTCAGGCGGCGAAACGACCTCGTGCCGGATGAAAGGAACCCGGGCCCTCGTGCATCGCTGGCGGCGCAGGCCGAGGCTGATCGCGAGAACGCCCGTCGTCGCGAGATGCTGCGACAGCACGGGGCACTGCGTGAACTGTTGCGACATCTGGTCTGGCGGAGGACGTTTACACCGCCGGCAGATATGGACAAGTCACTCGTCCGTCTATTGGAAGAGGCAACGGTGCGCGGGCCACTGCTTCTTGATCGCACGTCGATCGTCACACGGATGTTCTCTACCACGGAGTACCGCAAGTTGCTGTCGGCGTGCGAAGGCAACGGGATGACGCCACCTGAGGTGGCCGAAGCAGACAAGGAATGGAGAGCGCAGTACGCTGAAGATCGCCCCACCTACAGCGAGTTCGACGCGATGCTCTGCGCGTGGCTGGGCATCCATGTCTCACTGGTCCCGGCGAGCGGACCGTCGCCGGTCGTAGCAGGCCGGAGCGACCGGCTCACCCACGTTCTCATCGACGAAGCGCAAGACGTATCTCCTGCACACGTCGCGGCCATTCGGAGACTGCTTGAACCCAAAGGCACGTTGACCATCGTGGGTGATCTGCGGCAAAGGCTCCGGTCCATCGGTGGTGTGCGATCATGGGAAGAGCTTGGCGTCCCCGACTTCAAGCTTGCTGCTTTTACCGTCAACTACCGGCAATCGCGAGAACTCGGCACGTTCGTTCATCGCCTGCATCAGCAGCTTTACCATGAATTGCCTGTGTGGAAGCCGTCGCCCGAACGGGCTGGACCGCTGCCGCGCGTGGTCCACGTCAGCGATGGCAATCGACTCGTACATACGGCAGCTGCGGAGATCCGTCGATGGCGGGAGGCCATTCCACGCGGCACCGTGGGCGTGCTTTACGACCGGCGATTGTCGTCGGAGAAGATCAAGTCGTTGAGAACCCGCCTGGAGACGTTGCTTCAAGACTCGCTCACGGCGGTTTATGTCGTCACCAATCGATCCGGCGGTGCAAATCTCCGACGAACCGATTGTGCTATTCTCGCGCCGGTCGCTGCGACCAAAGGGCTGGAGTTTGACGCCGTGGTGTTTGTCGATGTCGCCAACGAATGGAAGGACGGCAAGGTCGAGCTTAGCGATGTCAAGAAGAACGGCCTGTATGTGGCAACGAGCCGCGCGAAGCAGGGCTTGTCGCTGGTGATGCGGTCACTGCCCGAGCCGCTTCAATGTCTCGGCAGCATGGGGGTATGCGAAGTATCCGCTATTGATTCATGAGTGAACGGCGGACGGCGTACCGCAGAACGACCACTCGCTCCTGCCCCCGCCGGGGCTGCGCTTCAACCTCTATTCATCTCCTGACTGGTCATACACCCTCTCCCACGGCGACCGGGATGTTGCTACAGCGCAGAGAGACACACAAGATCGCACCCGCCTCCCCGATGGTGGATCAGGTGGTTGGGGGGTGCCGGACGTGATCCATTGGGTTCTGCCTCCGCCGCCACCCTCAAGCGTTACCCCCGCGGCGTGCCTTTGCCAATGTCCTTGACCGTCGGAGGGGGGCGAGGGCCGTCGAGCCGGTTCACCTTCCAGCCGTCTTCAAGGATAATGATGGACCGCGAACCACGCCGGAAC
>CAZJXA010000319.1:0-2961 GCA_964549785.1 uncultured Phycisphaeraceae bacterium
ATCCCCATCCGACCCCCGACCCCCTCCAGCACGCGAATCAACGGGCGCGACACCGCCGTTGAACCCCCATCAATCTCTCCGCGTCCCTGATCTCCCATCCGCTCCCCTGCTCCCCGACTCCCGTGCTCCGTGCTCTTCGCCATCAGCCATTGGCTATTTGCTGTTCGCCATTTGCGGCGTCTCGCCGCCCTCATACGCCTCCACCAGCCGCTCCAAATCCTCCATGTGCCGTCGCATCCGCACGCCCTCCCCGGTGTCGCCGATCGTCCGCTCCTTCGGATACCGCCGGATCGTCGAAATCGTCGGCACGATATCCGCCCCCGTGGTGATCGACGCCTCCACCCCCTCAAACGGGGCGTGCGCGGCAAGCTCAATGCAGTCCGGTCGCAGCACCAGCGTGTAACCCCGATCCCCATACGCCGCGCTGAAGGCCCCGTCGATGGTGATGGCGTTGCCGCCCCGCTTCACCGGCGCCTCGCCCTTCTCCATCTTCACCGGCACGTGGCCGTTCACAATCAGAACGTCGTCGCCACAGTCAAACAGCCGCCCGATCCGCCGCACAAACTCCGGGTCGTGGATCATCTCGAAATACGGGTTCTTCTTTTCCTTCCCCGCGGCCTTGTCCTCGATGAAGTAGCCCTCGAACGTCGCCATCTTGTCCTTGCCAAACAGCGGGCTTCTCGGGCACCCCCACAGATACCACACCCAGTCGGCATCGTCGTCCAGCCCCACCCAACCTTTCCTCACCGCCCGCCGCACGACCCGTCCCAGCGCATCCATCAATTCGCGTCCCGCCACGCTCTGGCCGTCCACCGTCACCGCCAGCGGCGTGCCGGCGTTGTCCACCGGCACGCAGCCGTGGAACAACAGCACCTCGTCGCGTTTGGTCCACATCCCGCCCTTGGCCACCACCCAATCCATATGGTCGCGCAGCCGCATGCTCTTGGTGAAACTCTCCTTGAGCCGATCCACGCACGCCCGCTCCTCCGCCGAGTACCCGTAGGGGTCGCCCGGGTCGATCGTCGGCAGGTGCGCGTCCAGCAGCGCGTGCTTCACGCCACCGATTTCCACCGTGCCCGCCCGCAGATCAATCCGGTGCAGCAGCCGGCGATCCCCCAGCTCCCACTCCGGGTGCCGCTCGATCATCCGCCCCTCCGCTTTGAACTGCATCACCGCCAACGCCTTCTGCATTCTCGCCACCATCAGCGGCTCTCGGTGCCCCGTCCCCTTGGGCATGAACCGCTCCGCCGGATCATCGCGGTACACCTCCCGAACCAGCCGCTCCAGCGGCGTCGTCAAAATCCCGTACCCCTCCTCCAATTGTGCCGCCTGCCGATACCGCGCGCTAAAACGCAGCGTCGTCAACATGCACGGCTCGTGCCCCAGATGGGCCCCGATCCAGATCATGTCGTGGTTGCCCCACACCAGGCTCGCCTTGGGCTGCCTCATCAACGTATCAATCACCCGGTCGATCCGCGGCCCGCGATCCCCAAGATCGCCCGCCACCAGCAACTCTTCGCACGAGAGATTCCGGATCAGCCGCGACGCCGCCCGCACCGCCCCCCAATCCCGATCGTGCCTGGCCAGCCCTTTGATCATCGCGTGGATGTACTCCGGCCGCTGCCCACTCCCGAGCTCGATGAATAACTCGCGATGCTCCTTCGTGATCAAACTCTCAAACTTGATCCGCCGATACGTCTTCCGCAGCTCGCGAACAATCTCGAATTGAAACTCCAGCGTCCGCTGCACCCACTCAAACCGTGTTCCGCTCTCCACAATCTCCCGCGAAAACCGGTTGATCGCCTCGCGCGGGTAATACAGCACCGCCAGAAAACGCGCGTGCTCCACCCCGCTCATCCGCCCGCCCACAATCCGGTCCGCCAACGCCCGGATCCGGCCCGACCCGTTATTGATCACGTGCCGGAGCTTCGTGTCCTCGCCGTGCACGTCCGAAATAATGTGAACGACCCCCATCGGCAGCGTCAACGCCGCCCGCAGCGCGGCGGCCTCGCTCACCGCCGCCTCGGGTGTCGGATATTGCTCCGCCAACGCCTCCAACAGCCGCTGCCGCTCACCCCCACGAGTATCCGTATCCGCCATCATGCCACCAGTGTAGTGGACGCCCCGGCGGCATCGGCATCCGGCTTCGGCACGCACAAAATACGCCGCCGCGGCGTGACCGAAACTCGCTTGATCCCTGCGCACCCGCCGCTCCCCGCCCCGGGAGGGATGAAAGGCTGTAGCCGGCGGTGGAGCGCAGCGACACCCCCGGGGGTTTCCAAACGAACGAGGCAGTCCGAAGGACTGCTCGTGGCGTGAACCCTTGTGCGCACAAGCGCCTCCACCCGCGACGATCACGCCAAATCCCGTTACTCAGATCAACGGAAAACCCGCTCCCGAAAAATACCTAACAAAAACCTGTTGACACACCAATCAAACACCGTACACTACCCCGATGCCCGCCGCCCTCTTCAACCCCTCACCGGCCCATGAGTCCGCCCTATTGGACGCCGTTGCTGCCGGCCACCTCACGCTCCCCGCCCTCGCCGACCACTTCCAAACCACCGCCGAGGCCCTCTCGCTCCACATCTCAACCGGCCCTTTCGCCGCCCGCGTCGCATCCCTCGCTACCGTCAACGCCTCCTGCATCCGCCTCGCGGCCTCGATGCGTCTCGTCGACTCCCTCCGCCTCCTCACAACGCTGCTCAACACCCTCGACGATCAAATCCGGACAACAGAAGTCGATTGCTCCGACCCGGCCTCGCTGGCCAGCAGCCACCGCCGCACCGAGTCCGCCCGCCGCGTCGTCGCCGGCATCTTCCGCCTTTCGCGCTTCCACCCCGGGTCGGGTGCCTCGGGTGCTTTGGGTGGCACAGGCGTCCCGCCTGTGGTCCGTGGCACAGGCGTCCCGCCTGTGGTCCGTGGCACAGGCGTCCCGCCTGTGGTCTCCTTCTCTCCCCC
>CAZJXA010000320.1:0-2952 GCA_964549785.1 uncultured Phycisphaeraceae bacterium
CGTCGTCGACGACGATGATCGGGAGCGCCAACCGATCGAGCGCCGCCAGCACGCCCGGCAGGGGCCCGCCGTGATTGAAGGTCGGAACAACCACGGCAAATCGAAGCCCTGCGCACAATTCTTTTGCATGCTCGAACATCGCTTTTCCACTGGCATGCGCGTGGCCAGCGAACGAAGCAGGCCACACGCTGCGGCGGTCCCACTGTAGCAAATCCGATTCGCACCACGATTGGCGGAGCCCTTCTACCCGCGCCATATCAATCCCGCGGCCGGACGTCTAGCGCTCGGGCAGCGCAGTCGAAATCCGCCTATTCTTGCGACCGATAATCGAAGAAGTTCCAACCGTCCTGAATCGCTCGTTGATCCATCGCCGACTTTGGGGGCTCCATGACCATTCGCCACGCCGTGATCCTGCTCGCGTCGCCGCTCGTTTGCCTGCTCGTCGCGTGTCAGGGCGGTGGTGGTAGCGGCGCCAGCGGTTCGCGGGTGAATTCCGTCGACAACCCGTGGTTCGTCGCCGCCCTGTCGGGCTCACAAGCCGATCTCGACGCCGCGAAGAACAGCGGTCTCAACATCAACGCCCAGGAGAAGCGTGACCGCTACACCCCGCTTCACACCGCCGCGATGACCGGCAATCTGAACGCTGTCCGCTTCATGATCGAGAACGGGGCCGACGTCAACGCCCGCGATGAGGACGGCCGCACCCCTCTGATGATGTGCCTGTATCGCGGCCAAGGACCCGCTGCTGTCGCCCTTGTGGAAGCCAACGCCGACCTCGAAGCCCGCGATCGCACTGACAAAACCGCCGTTATGTTTGCCGCTCAGACGGGTCAGGTGGATGCCATCAACGCGATGATCCGCCGAGGTGTCAACCTGAACGCACGCACCAAGAGCGGGCAGACCGCGCTCATCTTCGCCGCCGACAAAGGCCAGGTGGCGGCGGCACAGGCCCTCAAGGCTGGCGGCGGCGATACCGCCCTCCGCGACGACCGCGGACGTTCCGCCCGAGACTTCGCCGTGATGAAGAATCATCCCGCGATCGTGCAACTGCTGCCCGTGAACTGAGCCGGCGATCCGTCTCAGCGATGGGTTATCCACTGGAGGCGCGGGATCTCCTGAAAATCGCCGGCGTTGTTCGGGGCGATCGGTCATCCGTTACGACGGGCGGTGGACGCAATCCATCAGACCCCGCTCTGATGTCTTCACAGATCGTGCACGTCACTTCCGGCGGTGTTTTGCTCCCACCACCCTGTCCCACTGCATCGCCGGCCCCGGATCGAGCTTGTTCTCCTGAATGTGGTAGTGCCCCAAAACACCCGTGAACGATGCGAATTCCTCGGTCGTCAACGTGCGGGTCAAGATCAACCCGCTCTCATCGCGCGGGCAATCCCGCCGGATTTTCGGGAGCACCGTGCAAAGCGCGTCCGTCAGCCGCTGCAGCGACGAGTATTGCTCGGGCGTGAAATCGTACATAACGAGTTCGCGCCCGCCGATCTCGCCCTTCACGAACCGCTCCGGATAGCCGACAAACCCCTCCGTGCGAACGCCGCCGTCGCCGCGAATCTCGGGCAGCGTCAGCCGCACCCGCCCGCTCTCATCCTCGCCGTACCACTTTTCGAGCGGGCTGCCCGCGACGTCGGGATACGCCCCGATATTCGCGATCTCGATCCCCACGCTCCGGTCGTTGGCAATCGTGGCGTGCCACGCCCGCTCTTTGACGTCCATCGTCTGATAGATGGTCCCGTCGATGTCCAGCATGAAGTGCACCGAAAGCCCGCGGGCGTCATGCAGCACCCGGAAGCATTCCCGGCTCGTCCCGCACACGTCGTAGTGCAGCACCAACTGATCGACGCGTTCCCGCAGCGCCGCCAAGGACCACCCGCCTCCCCGAACCCGCTCAAACTCGTCCTCGGATAACCCCGCCGCGCGAATCCCATACCGCTGCGGCGTCGCGATCTTCCCTTTCGCCGCCTCCCAGTCCATCGCCTCTCGCGGCACAAAGCGCCGCTCCACCCGGTACGCGTCGTAGCCGCCAACGTCCATCCACAACACCACGGGCGCTCCGGTGTGAAAGAACTGCCCGGCGATCACGATCTCATCGCCCGTGCGCGGCGCGGCAGTGCCGGGCCGTACGGCGCAGGCGGCCAACGAAAGCAATAACGCCGCGGCGAACATCGACGCAACGACCCTGGCACGATCAGAACCCATCTCCGCTCACTCCCACCCGGTCACTCCCACTCGATCGTCGCCGGCGGCTTGCTCGATATGTCGTACACCACACGGTTCACGCCCCGCACCTCGTTGATGATGCGGCTGCTGATGGACGCAAGCACGTCGTGCGGCAATCGCGACCAATCCGCGCTCATGAAGTCCTGCGTATCCACCGCCCGGATCGCCACGCACGAGTCGTACGTCCGCCCGTCGCCCATGACGCCCACCGACTGCACCGGCAGCAGCACCGCGAAGACCTGGCTGGTCTTTCGGTACAAGTTCGCCGAGGTGATCTCTTCGAGCAGAATCTCGTCGCAATCTCGCAGCAACTCCAACTTCGCCCTGGTCACTTCACCGATGATCCGCACCGCCAGCCCCGGCCCCGGGAAAGGATGCCGCCACACCATCTGTTCCGGCAGCCCCAGCACCTCGCCGAGTTTCCGCGCTTCATCCTTGAAGAGTTCCCGCAGCGGCTCCACCAACTCGAATCCCAAGTCCTTGGGTAGCCCGCCGACGTTGTGGTGAAGTTTGATGCCCGCCGACATCCCCGCGTGCCCGTGCCCGCTCTCGATGACGTCCGGGTAGAGAGTGCCCTGGGCAAGGAACGTGGCATGCGGGATTGACTTCGCGGCGACCTTGAAGACATCGACGAAACGCTTTCCGATCCGACGGCGTTTTTCCTGCGGATCCGTCACGCCCGCGAGGTCAGAGAGGAAGTCGGCCTCCGAATCGGTCACCGTG
>CAZJXA010000321.1:0-2935 GCA_964549785.1 uncultured Phycisphaeraceae bacterium
GGACGGGAGAGCGGCACCAGCCAGACCGCTGTTACCCTGGCCGGTTTCTTTCTTGGCCTCGTCGGTCGTGGACGAGAGGGGTTGACTGAGTTTGCACCCGTCGCGATAGAGGGCGTTGGCTTTGAGCCCCAGTTCCCACGACAGCCGGTAGCAGTTCTTGATATCGTCGATGGTGGCGTCGGTGGGCAGATTGATGGTCTTGGAGATCGCGCCCGAGATAAACGGCTGTGCCGCAGCCATCATGCGGATGTGTCCCTCGGCCGCGATAAAGCGTTTCCCGAACTTCCCGCACTTATTCGCGCAATCGAAGACCGGCACGTGCACTTGGTGGAGTTGCGGGGCTCCCTCGATGGTGGCGGTGCCGCAGATGAGGGTATTAAGACGGTCGATTTGAGATCCGGAGAGGCCCAAGGCGGCGAGGAAGTTGAAGGCAGAATCGGCCCGGACCGCGGCGGGGTCGAAACCGCAGGCTTTCAGGCTCGCATCGGAGAGTGATGAGGCGGAAAATGCGAACGAGAGTTCGAACGTGGCGGGGAGCGACTCGGTGACGGAGTTGAGGTCGGCGGCGGTGACGCCGCGGCCTGCAAGGAACTCGGCGAGGGTGCGGCCGGGTTTGGACCCTGGCACGGGGGAAGGGAGCGGAGTATCCAGCGTCAATGTGCCGAGCAAATAGGCCATGATCTCACGGATCTGGGTGTCGCTGTAGCCCATGGAACGCAGGGCCGGGCGCACCGACTCGTTGGCGATCTTGAAGTAACCGCCGCCGGCGAGTTTCTTGAACTTGACGAGGGCAAAGTCGGGCTCGACGCCGGTGGTGTCGCAATCCATCAGGAGGCCGATGGTGCCGGTGGGGGCGAGCACGGTGACCTGGGCGTTTCGGTACCCGTGCTGTTCGCCTAGCTCGAGGGCCTCGTCCCAGGCTTTGACGGCGTGGGCGAGGAGGGCGGTCGTGTTGGCGACGGCCGAATGTCCGCTCTTGGCGGCGAGCATGATGAGGTCGTGATCGATGGGAACGGGGGTGATGCGGAGGTTCTCATAGGTTCCGCTGTCGCGGGCCGCGCCGTGGGCGGCGTGGCGGTGGTTGCGGATGATGCGGAGCATGCTGGAACGATCGGCGGCGAAGCCCTGGAAGGGGCCGTGCTGTGCGGCCATGAGGGCCGACATGCGGTACGAGCGCCCGGTGAGGATGGAGGTGATGCAGCCGCAGAGGGCCCGGCCCTCATCGCTGTCGTAGGCGACGCCGGCCTGCATGAGCATCGCCCCCAAGTTGGCGTACCCGAGCCCGAGCGTGCGATACTTGAAACTCAGGTCCGCGATCTCCTGGCTCGGGAACGCCGCCATAAGCACGCTGATCTCGAGCACCATCGTCCACAGATCAACCCCGTGCTCGAACGCCGCGACGTCAAACGTCCGCGTCGCCGGGTCATAAAACTTCAGAACGTTCAACGACGCCAGGTTGCACGCCGTGTTGTCGAGGAACATGTACTCGGAGCAGTTGTGGACCACGATGCCGTTTGCAACAAAGTGGCTTGTGACGGGCTCGGTGAGATCGAAGACATCCTCGATTCCTGCGGGGGTGAGGGAGGCGACGGTGTCGATCATCGGGTCGGAATTCGCCGCGACCCGCCGGTTGAGGGCGGCAAGGCGTGCCGCCTTGGGGGTGGACGGCATGAAACCAATCTCACGCTCAAAGACCAGGCGGGAACCGCGCGACACACGGAGCGAGTGCATCTGATGAACGGGGTACTCGGTGGTGCCCCCTTTCCCGTCCGCAAGTGTCGCCGTGGCCGTTCCGATCGCCCGGCGGTTCTCGTGCACCTTCGCCTTGATTCCGAAACTCAGGAGCAGCATCTGGACCTGCCGGAGCAGCGCGAGGCTGCTGCTGTCGAGCGCTACGTACTGCGACTTCGCGCCATAATCGGCGACGGTGCCTTCGGCCGTGAACAGGCCGCGGAGCACGCCGGCGCATGTTCGCCGGTCGAGCGTGAAGACGGCGTCGTTGAACCGCTTGTGCTCCAAGCCTTCGTCGAGCGCAGCGTACACGGACAATTTCGCGAGGACGGCGGCCACGCTGGCACCGACCCGGAGACCCGTCTGGGTCGGCACGACGTTCGTGGGCCGCAGGCCGCGGCGATCACCATCGCTCAGCCATTCCTTGGCGAAGTCGATATGCGATCGGAGGGTCTCGGCGACTGCGGGCTCTGATTCGCCGAGCGCGACGAACAGATGATCCTGAGTATCGCCCCGGGTGATGCAGCCATCACCGACAGACGCCCCGAGCAGTTCGGCGACTTCGGCGGGCAGAAAATCATCACCGAACCCCGCGGGCCTCAACTGGATGACGTCGTCAAAGGTAAGTTCCGATGCGGCGACGTCTCCCCGATTCAGCGTGAACACCCGGTGATCGGCCGTCAGTTTGAGGGTGAACCCGGCCCGGGTCTTGAGTTCGAAGACCGGCTTCGTGCCGGTTTGGAATATCTTGTCGACGAAGCGGGCCGTCCCGTCACCGGCAACGACCTCGGCGGTCCTTCCGACCAGCGAATCGATCCGCCGCAGCCCCAGCGGCGTTGCCACGAGCGTGTCGCCGGTCACGCACGGGTTACTGGCGTTGATCGAACCCGCACTCGGGCAGGTGTGCCAGGCGTTGATGGTGGTGTCGTACTGCACCCCGGGATCGGCGCAGCGCCACGCGGCGTAGGCGATGTCGTTCCAGAGGTCGCCGGACTTGAAGGTCCGGGAGAGTTTGCCGCTGGTGCGGGATGTGGTTTTCCAATCGGCGCGGGCGTCGACGGCGTCAAAGAACGTGTCGGGGATGCGGACGGAGTTGTTGCTGTTCTGGCCGCTGACGGTCTGGTAGGCCTCGCCATTAAAGTCGTAATCGAGTTGGAGTTTGAGTTCCTTGCACTGCGCAGCGAGCGTGGGGTCGGACTTGGTG
>CAZJXA010000322.1:0-2927 GCA_964549785.1 uncultured Phycisphaeraceae bacterium
CCCCCCCAGTTCCCTCCCAGCCACTTCACATGATCCACCATCTCCGCCGGACCCGTAGCGCAGTTCAGCCCCAGCGAGGCGATCGGATACCCCGCCAACGCGTGCGCCGCGGCCGCGATCTCTGTCCCCATCAACATCGTCCCGGTCTGCTCGATCGTCACCGAGACAAGAATCGGAATGTCGGCGGGCGTCTTACCCCGCTGCCCCAGGGCATCGACCACCGAGTTGATCGCGCACTTGACCTGCAGCAAGTCCTGGCACGTCTCGATGATCACCGCATCGACCCCGCCATCGATCAGCCCGCGCGCCTGCTCCGCATAACTCCCCAGCATGATGTCCCATGACGTGTTGCCCAACGTCAACAACTTTGTCCCCGGTCCCATCGACCCCAGAACGAACCGAGGCTTGTCCTTCGTCGAGTGCCGATCGCACGCCGCCCGCGCGATCTCCGCGGCCATCTTGTTCAACGAGTAGGTCTCGGGCGTCAAATCGAACTCGCCGAGCACGAGTTGATTGGCCCCGAACGTGTCCGTTTCCACACAATCGGCTCCGGCCGCCAGAAACTCCTCGTGGATTTCCTGAATCACGTCCGGGCGGGTGCGAACCAAAATGTCCGTGCAGTTCTCGCACCCGCAGTAATCACCGTCGACCGTGAGCGGACGGGCGTAGATGGAAGTTCCCATGGCCCCGTCACAGACCAGTACGCGTCGGTCCAATTCGCTCAAAAAATTTCCGGCCATGGCACTCCTCGCCGCAATTCTCGGACCACCGGAGCAATTACCGTTCATCCGGCTAAACGGATGAATGGTAGCCCTCGGTTTGGTCCTCGCAAACGATCTGACCGGATCGCACGAAGTCCCGAAGGGCGGAGATCCGAAACCACAAAAAACCCGGGCGAGGCCGGGTCAGGGGAACCAAACGAGTTTCGAGCCTCGGTCATTTCTTCTTCGCGAAGTAATTGCCGGCGAACTTCTTCTGGAACTTTTCCACGCGACCCGCGGCATCCACAAAGGTTTGCTTGCCGGTGAAAAACGGGTGCGACCCGGACCACACTTCGACGTGCATTTCGGGAACAGTCGCGCCGACGGTCATCACCACTTGGCCGTTGTGGTGGATCTTGCAGTTCGGGTAGTACTTGGGATGGATGCCAGCCTTCATTGAAACCTCCGGACGGACGATTGCGGCGCGAATGGTCGCCGCGTGGTTTTTGGGAGGGGAGTGTAGGCGTCAATCCGTGACCGCCGACCGACGTATGCGTTCAGAAGCTGGGTGGTCCAACATCCCGCCTCGAATGGTCACCCGCCCGCGCAGACCTCGCGCCCGCCAAGCTTGAACTCGGCTGGGTAACCCCGGCCTCTGCACCCAACCCAAGCCCGTCCCGCGCCGTCGCTACACTGCCGCACCAATGTCCCTCGGATCGCCAGGATTCTCGGTCGCCCGCTCCCGCGGGTTCTGCGCGGCTACCGGCCTCGCCATCGCCCCCGGCGAACGTTTCATCACCGCGCTGGTCGAGCGGGAGGGCATCGCGGGGCTTGAGCGGGTCGATTACTCCGAAGCCGCGTGGGATGACGGTGCCCGCCCGGGCCAAAGAACAACCCCCGCCCGTGACCCATCTGCAACCACCGACCCCCTGCCGCCCGAACGTCTCTTCGGCTTTTGGCGAGCCCACTTCAACCCCGCGGAAACCAAGAAACAGCCCCTCCTTTCCGACGAGGAACTCCTGGATCTTTTCACCGAGCTCTCTGAAGCCACCGAAGAGCGCCGCATCGCCTTCCGCTATCTCCTCGCGCTCCACCTCGTCCGCCGCCGCGTCCTCCGCTGCGTCGCCACCACCCGGGCCGGGATGTCGGTGACGCCCAAGGGCGCGGACGCGTCCGTGATCATCGAGGTCAAGGACCCGGGCATGAGCGACCTCATGATCGCCGAAGCCATCGAGCAACTCGGCGAGATCATCCCCGCGGAGACTCAGAGCGCGTGACGCAGCCGCCCATCAAAATTTCGCGACCCCTCTCCGCCAGTGCCGCCCTCGCCGCCTTGGGCTTGATCGCCACTCTCATGGGCCCGGGGTGCGAAACCGAGCAACGCATCGTCGAGCCCGAAACCGTCCTTCGGTCATCCCCGCCGCCGGCCTACGCCTCCGTCGCGACCCGCTACAACGCACGCGTCCTCAAACTCGACCGCGTCCGTTCCACCGCCGGGCTCATTGTCACCCGCCCCGACGGCGAGGGCGGCACCACCAGCGACCAGGTGGAGGGCAATCTCCAGTTTCAGCGACCCCGCAATCTGAATCTCCGCATCGACAAGGTCGGCCAGACGGTCTTCGTGCTCGGCTCCAACAACGAACGCTATTGGTGGTTCGATCTTGCGGACGAAAACCGCGCCCGGATCGGCACCCACGAAAAGGCCACCCGACACTCGGTCGAAAAGTTCGGCGTCCCCGTCCAGCCCGCCGACCTCGCCGAACTCATGGGCGTCCTCCCGCTCGATCCCGCCGCCGACGCCAAGACTAACTGGTCCAGCGATGGTCGGCATGTGGTCGCCCAATTCGCCACGCCCCGCGGCGCCCGTTGGATGTGGCTCGACCCCACCACCCTCGAACCCGTTCGCATCGACCTCATCAACCGCTTCGGCGAGCGCAGCCTGACCGCCGAACTCTCGAAGTACGCGGTCGTGCCGGTCACAGGCGATGCGCTCTCCAAACCCCGGATGGCGACCCTCGTCCTGATCGACCTGCCCTCGCAAAAGACCACCATCAAACTCACGCTCTCGGAGCCCACCAACCCCGCGAACGCGATGAAGCCCAGAGCATTCGACCTCGCCGCCCTCACCGACGCCTACGCCATCGAAGCGATCGAAGACCTCGACGCCGCCTTGCCCCCCCCGCCCTTGCTCGCGGTTCCCACAGTCCTCACGCCCAAACCCACGCC
>CAZJXA010000323.1:0-2919 GCA_964549785.1 uncultured Phycisphaeraceae bacterium
CCCTTCAACCCACCGCCCTCGTCCACGAGGCCTGTCTCCGTCTCGTGGGCCAATCCGACGCCCAATTCAACAACCACGCCCATTTCTTCGCCGCCGCCGCCCTGGCCATGCGACGCATACTCATCGATCGCGCCCCCCGGAAAAAAGCCGCCGAAGGCCTCCTCGCCGTCCGCCGCCGATTGGCCCTCGATGATGAAAATGCCGATCCCGACGCACCCAACACCTCCGCCGACCTCCTCGCCCTCGACGCCGCTCTCGAAAAACTCTTCTCCGTTGACTCCCACCTCGTCGAAATCGTCCAACTCCGCTTCTTCGGCGGCCTCACCGTCCAACAGGCCGCCATGGTCTTGGGCATCTCCGAACGAACCCTTGAACGTGACTGGCAGTTTGCCCGCGTCTGAATCCACACCGAACTCTCGCTCTCAGACCCCCCCTTGACCCCCGCCGCCGTCCGCACCAAATAAAACATGGAAACCCGTTGAATCCCGCTCGAACAGGACAACCCAGGCAGACGATCGACGCAGCGGACGGCTGTTCGAGGGCCGCGAGGCGGTACCATGCTCCGGCAATCAACCCCGATGGAGGCGCCGCTTGTTTCTGATCCGGCAGTCGAAACCCAAGGACGTTCAGACGTTGCTCCGCATGGCGCGGATGGTCTACTTCATCAATCTGCCCCCCAACGAGCAGGTGATTGGCGCGAAGATCGAGCATTCAGCGAAGTGCTTCGCGCGCGCGGCCGGAGTGCCCGACGAAGCCACCGACACGAAAATCCGGAAGAAGCTCCGCGGGGCCGGAGGCTCCGGGGGAGCGGGGGGCGTTGGGGGTTGGGCCGCCGCCGAGACAGAGTCGGAATTCTTCATGTTCACGATGGAGGAGTTGGCGACGGGCGCGGTGGTCGGGACGTCGCAGGTCCGGTGCCACCAGGGCGGCCCGGGCAACCCGAACTGGTCGATGCAGGTGAGCGAGAAGACGTTCCGGTCCGACCCCTTGAGTTTTCGTTCAACCCACCTGGTCGGAAAGTTGTTCGGCGATGAGACGGGACCATCCGAGATCGGCGGGCTGATTTTGCAGCCATCGCACCGCGGCCATAGCGCGCGGCCGGGTCGGTTTTTGTCGTTCGTGCGGTTCCACTTCATGGGCCTCTTCCGCAGCCACTTTGCGGATCGGGTCTTGGCCGAGATGATGGCCCCGGTTTCGAGCGAGGGGGACAACGTTTTCTGGGACCACTTCGGACGAAAGTTCATTCCGGTGAAGTATGCCGAGGCGGATCGGTTCTGCCAGCACAATCGACAGTTCATCCCGGAGTTGCTGCCGAAGGAAGAGATTTACCTCTCGCTCTTCCCATTGGAAGTTCAGAACATGGTGGCCGTGGTCTCGAAGGAGACGCTGCCGGCGCGTCGGCTTCTTGAGAGTCTGGGGTTCCGATATCGGAACTTCATCGATCCGTTTGATGGCGGGCCACACCTGGATGCCCAGACAGATTCGATCCCGTTGGTGAACACGACGCGACGAGTGGAGGTCGGGAAGGCGGTCCCGGCGAAGAAGTGCGACAGCCATGGGATCGTGAGCACGCTCGCCGCGGACGGCGAGTATCGCGCTATCGAGTGCGACTTTGCGTCGGGTGGGCGGGCGATCCGCCTCACCCAGGAATCGATGGAGTTGCTGGGGGTGGCGGCCGGAGGCGAGGCCGGGGTGACCCCGCTCAAAGTGGACCCGACGGAAGCGGATGCCAAGGCGGCTCCCAAGTCGGTGAATCGCAAGGGCCGCCGGGTGAAGGTCTAGACATTAGCGAAGGATTCTTTGGCATGGACGCATTCGGCGCGCTCATCGGCGGGAAGTGGGAAGCGGGGGCCGGCGCCGCGCTGCGGTCATCAAATCCGGCCCGGCCATCGGAGGTCGTATTCGATGGGCGCGAAGCGTCGCTGCAGCAGGTGCAACGAGCGGTAGCCGCCGCCCGCGGGGCGTTCGCGCCATGGGCCGGGTGGGAAATCGAACGGCGGGCAGGCGCCTTGCGGCGGTTCGCGACCATCGCATCGGCCCGGGTCGAGGATCTGACGCGGGCGATTCAGCGTGAAACGGGTAAGGCCACCTGGGATGCCCGGGCAGAAGCTCAGTTGATCGCGGCCAAGGTCGAGATCACGCTGGAGGAAGGGCCCAATGCGGGGCGGAGCCGGGTGGCGGCGTTTGAGGTGGCGATGGCGCCGACGAAGGTCGGGCGCTGTGAGTTTCGGCCGCACGGGGTGATGGCGGTGGTGGGGCCGTTTAATTTCCCTGCCCACCTCCCGAACGGCCACATCGTTCCGGCCCTGCTGATGGGAAACACCGTGGTCTTCAAACCGAGCGACAAGACGCCCGCGGTCGGCGTATTGCTCGCGGAATTGCTGGAGTTGGCGCTCCAGGCCGAGGGTGCCCCCCCGGGTGTGCTGAACCTGGTGCAGGGCGGCCCTGGAGTGGCGACCCGGTTAGTCGCGGGCCCGACGGATATCGATGGAGTGTTGTTCACCGGGTCGTGGTCGGTCGGGCGGCGGATCATGGAGGCCAACCTCGATGAGCCCGGGCGGCTGTTAGCGCTCGAGATGGGCGGCAACAACGCCGCCGTGATCATGCCGGATGCCGACTTGGTGCAGGCCGTGGTGGAGTGCGTCCGGTGCGCGTTTATCTCGAGCGGGCAACGGTGCACGTGCACGCGCCGGGTACTGGTGCACGAGGCCGTCGCAGACCGGGTCATCTCGGGGATCGTGCGGGCGGCGAAGGAGCTGGTGGTCGGCGATCCGGCGTCGCAGAGCCCGGTGTTCATGGGGCCGGTGGTGTCGCAGGCGGCCCGCGACGCGGTTCTGGAGGCCCAGGCGGCGATGGCCAAAGGCGGGGCCAAAGTGCACTTGGCGTGCCGGGCGGTGGGGGGGGGGACGGGCAGTGGGA
>CAZJXA010000324.1:0-1198 GCA_964549785.1 uncultured Phycisphaeraceae bacterium
AAGCGATCCGTTGCTTCGCCATCTCGGCCTGGAGGCTGAGCGACGAGTCGGCGGCGACGACGATCACGCGGTCATAGTGCGTCTTGGCGGCGTCGTAGTTTTCGCGGCTCTCGGCCACGGCGGCGAGCCCGAAGAGGGCCCCCGTCGCGAACATCTGGCGTGCCCGGTCGCCCTCGGTGGCGGCGAGAACGACGTTAAACTGCTCTTCGGCTTTCGCGAGGAAGACGGTCCGATCATCGGCCGTCATGACGTCGGTGGGGTCTTCCAGAGTTCCATCGGCGCCGAATCGGGCACCGGGCTTGGCACCCGAACGGATCGAGTGGAGATACGCGTCGGCGGCGTCCAGCCGCGCCAGCAGACCGACGCTTTTGACGCCGGAATATTGATCGGCAACGGCGATGAGGGCGTCGGGACTGGCGTTGTTGCCCGAAGCGGCCTCATACTCAACGAACGCGTTGTCAAGGGTCTCGGTTTTGCGTTCCTTGTAGTACCGCATGGCCAGTATGCCGCCGGAGATCAGTGCCGCGACCAAGAGGAGCGGGGTCCCCCACTTCTGGAGGAAGTCGATGAACTCCAAGTTGTAGCGTGATTCTTCTCGGCCTGCGCCTTCGCGGATGCCGGTTGTCTGTCGTTCATCGATGGCCATGGAAATCGAACCTTTTTCTCAAGCGTGGGCGTCGTGCTGTTTGGGCGGGATTCTAGGGCGAAGAAGCCTCGGGGGAAGCACGACAGGCGGAACATCACGGCACACAATCCCGGAGAAAGACCGTTCGGGGCCGTGGGGCGGGCCTCGGACGTTTGAATCAAGGTTCCGTCCAGAATCGCCAGGGGGTTTCGGATTGTTCAAGGGAGGCGGGGACGAGGGTTTCGCGCAGGAGTTGGGCGAGAGCGGTGATCGACTCGGTTTCTCGTACGCTTGCCGAGTGGTCGGCGAGGAACGTTTGGCGGCCGAGGTCCGAGCGGGTGGCAATAGTGAGCGTCGCTTGCCCGGGAGCACCCAGGAGTTTGGAAAGCGCGGTTGTCGCAATGGGGTCGGCCGTGTGATCCCCGCAATTTAACACGAGATTGGCGGCGCGGGCCACGGCCATGGCTCGGTCGATGGCTTCGCGTTCGTCGCGGGAGGTATCGGCGCGAATGCCCGGCGTATCGCAATAGCGGACCACGAGCCCGCCGAGATCGAGCAGCACGCCAACATGAT
>CAZJXA010000324.1:1208-2910 GCA_964549785.1 uncultured Phycisphaeraceae bacterium
GTTCCCGGCTCGTCGGCGGCGATCGCGACGGTGCGACCCGCGAGCGCGTTGAGAAGGCTGGATTTCCCAACATTCGGCGGCCCGATCGCGGCGATCAGCGGCGGCTCGATCAGTTGATTCAGTACGGCGTCCCGTAGAGGGCTGGAAACACCGCCGCCGCGCCACAAGGCGGGTTGCCGGAGGAGGAGCGGTACGGCCCCGGGGCTCGCAGCCCGCGCGAGGGCGTCGAGCATGTGGGCGTCGACTGCGTCATTGGCTTCCGGCCATCGGCCCGCCTCGGAGAGGGCCGATTGCGGGCCCCCGAGCGCGATGAGCCAGTCGGCGACCGCGCGAACCACCAGCACCCCGCCGTGGGGCATGAGGTCGAGCACGGTGGCGTTCCAGCGGCAGACAAGTCCCCGGTCAAGGTCGGCGAGTAGACGAATGCCGCGACGTTCCGGCGGAACGATCGCCACGCCCGACCCATGAAAAAACTCGTTCAGGTCGCCCTCTATGCGGATGACGGCGACCCCACCCGGGGCGGTCGGGGTGAGCACGCGGAACGCCCACGGGGGCCGTTTCACTGCGTTATTCCTCCTCGAACCCCTCGGTGACCGTCTCACCGGAGAGGTAGAACCGCCATGATTCACGGATTCCCATCAACTGGAGGTCCGGGACGAGGTGTTCCACGATGGGATCTTCGCCGAAGAGGCGTTGGGCGTCGCCGCCTGTCGCCACGATCTGCGGATAGGCCTCGTACTTTTCGGCGAAACGCTCCACCGCATAGCGGACCGTGCCGATCGCGGCGGTCATCACGCCCAGTTGCATGGCGTGCCGGGTATCCTTTCCGAACGGGCCGCGGGCGGGGTCAGGGAGTTCAAACACCAGCGGCGGGAGGGCGGCGGTCTGATCGTGCAGGGCTTTGAGCATCATGTTGACGCCGGGGGCGATGATCCCGCCGTGAAAGGTGCCCTCTCCGTCGACAAAGTCCACCGTGATGGCGGTGCCGCAATCAACCACCACCACCGCCTGACCGGCCTTCTTGAATGCCGCAACGGCGTTGAGCAGGCGGTCCTGCCCGACGGTGGAATCGTCGTCGAGCGAATGGACAATGGGGGGTGGCACATCGGAACGAATGCGGAGCACCTCGGTGCCGGAATCGGCGGCGATTCGGTGGGCAAGGTCCGTGGCGACCGGCGGATTGACCGACGACATCAGCACCGGGCAACCGTGGCGGCTTTCGAGGAGGCGGCGGCATTCGGCGGCGGCGGCGTCCATCTCGGAATTGAGGACGGCGGTTGACTCCATGAGTTCATCGCCGGAGAACAGACCGATGCGGGTACGGGTGTTGCCGACGGCGATCGCGAGGAGCATTCCGGAAGATTCGTCCATAGCGAAGGATAATCCGCCGGGAGAACGTGCGGAGATGAGAGCGGCCGATCGGTGCGGGGACTTGCGGTCGTACGGTTGGGCGTGGACGCTGGCGATGAGAACGTGCGGAGCGTGGAAGGCATTCCGCGGTTGTTGCTGGCGAGCCGCTCGCCGCGACGGCGGGCGTTTTTGGAGGAGTATGGGCTGGCGTACGACGCGGTGCATCCGGGTTTTGACGATTCGGTGTTGATGCCGGGCGGGGTGGACGTGGTGCGTTGGGTTGCAGCGCTGGCGTACCTGAGGGCGTGGGCGGGGGTGGGGCTGCGCGAGCCCGGCCACGGGGTTCTGGTGG
>CAZJXA010000325.1:0-2875 GCA_964549785.1 uncultured Phycisphaeraceae bacterium
CCTGGTAATAGATCACCTTCTCGAGGTCGCTGGTCTTCATCCCCAGGTGCGTGCCGAGGCGGCTGGGCATGCTCTTGAAGAACCAGATATGCACCGTCGGGCTGGCCAGATTGATGTGCCCCATGCGCTTGCGACGCACGCGGCTGTGCGTCACCTTGACGCCGCAGCGATCGCAGATGATGCCCTTGTACTTGGTGCCGCGGAACTTCCCGCAGGCGCACTCGTAGTCGCGCTCGGGCCCGAAGATGCGCTCGCAAAAAAGCCCGTCCTTCTCGGGGCGGTACGTGCGGTAATTGATGGTCTCGGGCTTCTTGACCTCGCCGTACGACCACGCGCGGATCTCGTTGGGCGACGCGAGCGTCACCTTCACCGCGGAAAAATCATTCACACGATCAAAGACTGCTTCGGCCATAGATCAAACCCTCCACGCGGCACAGGTTGCCGCGAAAATCACTTTGATGAGTCGAACTCCGCCTCAACCGCGCCCGTTCCCGTTCACATCTTCCAGCCGCACCGGCAACAAAAGGATTTCGTCCTTCCCGACCTGCTTCCTGCTGTCCTGTTCGAGGGTCGCGAGAAGTTCCGCGAACTCGTAGGCCCTGATGCCGGCGCTGTGCGGGGCGATACCGACGTACACCCACTCCTGCTCCCGCCGGGTAAGGTCTCTCTCAACCCTCAGATCAAATCCGCGTCCCATTTCCGTGGTCCGCAGACGGTCCTCGATCAGATCGGCGAGCCGGATTGGATCCACCAAAATCATCGCACGGCCTCCAGAATCCGCCGGGCTTCGAGCAAGCGGCCAAGCGCCCGCCGGGCGTCGATCGGCGAAAACAATGCCCAAGGGGAGTAGTCGGCGTCGCGGCGGAGTTTGTACAGAACCCCGGCGATAAAAATGAGTTTGCCTCGTTCCGCAGCGCTGAGATGGCGCAAGTGACGGGCCACAATGTGCCCTTCGTGAACCGCATCGTGGCGAGGGCCTTCCCAACCCGCCGGCATCGTGTACCCGACCTTTGCCGCGGCCGCCGAAATGGCGCTGAACAACGAGTAGCAGCATCGATTGAGCGCAGCGCGGACCCGGCCGCTGCCGGACAAGGCAACAGCATCGGCGTGAGCTTCCGCGGCGAGATCACTCCATGTGCTCATACGTTTCCAGCGAAAATCAAAACTCCAGACATTCTTTCAAAATCAGTCGAGGCTGGGCTCGCGTTGTCCACGCCGTGCCTATCCGCCCGTCCCGGCGGTCCACTCCGTGATGGCGTCTGCTACAGCAGGCTCCCCCCCTCGGTCTTCTTCTTCTCCAGCGTCACGTTCATCCCGAGACCCTTGAGTTCGTTGCAAAGCACGTCGAAGGCCACCGGCATCCCGGCCTCCAACTTGTTCGTGCCCTTCACCATGCTCTCGTAGATCTTCGTACGCCCTTCCACGTCGTCGGACTTCACCGTCAGGAGTTCCTGAAGGATGTACGCCGCCCCGTAGGCCTCCAGGGCCCACACTTCCATCTCGCCGAACCGCTGACCGCCCGTGCGGGCCTTGCCGCCCAGGGGCTGCTGCGTGATCAACGAGTACGGTCCAGTGGCCCGGGCGTGAATCTTGTCGTCCACCAAGTGGTGAAGTTTCAGGACGTACATGTACCCGACGGTGGTCTTCTGATTGAACGCCTCGCCGGTGCGGCCGTCGAACAACTGGATCTTGCCGCCACGGGGCATCTTGGCAAGAATCTCGCGAGAAGTCGGCCAGGTGCCGGTTTTCTCAAAGTTCGCGAGCCGATCCACGACGAACTGGTTCGCCTCCGCGACCGCCTTATGAACTTCCTCTTCCGTCGCCCCGTCGAACACGGGTGTGATCGCCTGAAAGCCCAGCACGCGGGCCGCCCAGCCCAAGTGCGTCTCCAGAATCTGACCGACGTTCATGCGGCTGGGGACGCCCAGCGGGTTCAGCAGGAAGTCCACCGGAGTGCCGTCCTCCATGAACGGCATGTCCTCTTCAGGAACGATCCGGGCGATCACGCCCTTGTTCCCGTGCCGACCGGCCATCTTGTCGCCGATCGAGAGCTGACGCTTGGTGGCCAGGTAGATCTTGACCATCTCAAGAACGCCGCTGGGCAGTTCATCGCCCCGCTTCATATGGCTGACTTTGCGGGCCTTCTCGGTCCCGATCGCCTGGATGCGGGGCCAGAACTGCCGGTACAGCGTCTCCGCCGTCGCCTTGGTTTCCTTCGCACCCTTGATCCACTTGACGTCGAACGTCCGGACCTGCTCCAAAATGACTTCCGGGATGTCCGAGGCGCCCACCTTCTGGCGGGTGTTCGGATCGATCATCGGGGTGCCAACCGCGTCGTTGACCGAGTTCACCATCTGGCGGAAGAGCCCGATCGCCTTCTCGTCCATCAACTTCTCGTAGTCGAGGATGTCCTTCTTGAGTTGCTTCTTCTGCTCCTCGTTCATGTGCAGGCGGCGGCTGAACTTCCGCGCCCCGATCACGATCCCCTCGACGCCCGCGGGCACTTCCAGCGAATCGTTCTTGACGTCCTCGCCCGCCCGTCCGAAGATCGCGTGCAGCAGCTTCTCTTCCGGCGTCAGTTCGGTTTTGCTCTTGGGCGAGACCTTCCCGACCAGGATGTCCCCGGGACCCACGCGGGCTCCGGTCCGGATGATCCCGTAATCATCCAGGTTCCGCAGCATCTTCTCGGAGACGTTCGGGATATCCCGCGTGAACTCCTCGCGGCCCAGTTTGGTCTCGCGGATCTCGACGTCAAACGCATCGATGTGGATGCTCGTGAACGCGTCGTCCTTCACCAGCCGCTGGTTGATGACGATCGCGTCCTCGAAGTTGTACCCGTCGAACGTGTTGAACGCCACAAGCACGTTCTTGCCGA
>CAZJXA010000326.1:0-2816 GCA_964549785.1 uncultured Phycisphaeraceae bacterium
CCCCCCAAATTCACACCGTCCCCGGCCACGGCCCGTTGTCCAGCAACCGAACCGAACCAACCTTCGCTGCGATCACTGCCCGGACCCCGCCCGCATCGTCCCCAACAGCACGTAGCGTCCGCCCCTCCCGAACCACCGCGTAGTCCGGAACGATCCCCTCCCGCTCGAGCTCGTGCCGCATCGCCGCCTCCGCTCCCGTCGGTGTCGCTTCCTGGCCTGCGGCCCGTAACGCCCGCACCAACGCCAGACTCCGCCGTCGCTCCTCGACGGATAAGAACCGGTTCCGGCTGCTCATCGCCAGCCCGTCCGCCTCGCGCACCGTTGGCACGCCCACCACGTCGACCGGCAGGCCCGAGCCCGCAACCAACGCCCGCACCACCTGCAACTGCTGCCAATCCTTCTCTCCAAACACCGCCGCCGCGGGCTGCACCAGCCGGAACAGCCGTTCCACCACCTGATAGACGCCCGCGAAGTGCCCCGGACGCAGCGCGTCCTCCAACCCGGGCTCGGTCGCGACCGCCGGCAACTCGCCAGCAAACGCGATCGGTCCTCCCGGATACATGTCGGCGACCGTCGGCGCAAAGACGCACGCCGCACCCGCGGCGTCGCACAGCGCGCAATCCTCCTCAAGCATCTTTGGGTACCGCTGAAAATCCCCCGCGTCGTTGAACTGGGTCGGATTGACAAACACCGTCACCACCACGGATGGCGGCCAGCGGCGTTCCGCGCAGTACGCGACGCCCCTCCGCACCAGTTCCAGATGCCCCTCGTGCAGCGCCCCCATCGTCGGCACGCACACCCGCGGCCAGTGCGTCAGGCTCCAACCGGCGAGTTCGTTGTTGCCGCGGGCGATAAACACGCAGGAAGGATTGATTCCCCGCCCTCGCCGGACAAGCCCGGCAGACGGAAACCCCGCTACTTCTTCCGCCGCCCGTTGACCCAGGCCGTGACACCCTGCAATTCTTCGACCGGCCGAAGATCGAGCACCACGCGGTGCTGCCCCTCACCGTGATATTCGCACGAGTCCACTACCCCGAACAGCGGCGTCGGAACGTCATCAATCAGGTGGATCGCGACCAGAAGCAGCCGTCCCTTGTACGTCATCCGTCTCGTGAGTATCACGAGTTTCGACCGGCTGAGGATCGCCGCCCGGCCCGGAAAAATCGGACCCGGTTTCAGCCGATCGTCCAGTTCACTCAGGTCAAGCTCCGCATCGAAAGGGTGCCCCTGCACCCCGGTCTCGCTCACCGTAAGCGTGACACGCGGCTCCTCCACCATCTCCCACGGCTGCCGATTCACGACGGGCGAAGTACCCGGTCCGGCAGGCCGCGCAGGCACCCCGACACTCGATTTGGCAGGGTTGATTGGCAATCGGCCGACGACTCCGTATCGGGTAGGCGCTGCTTCCCGACACTGCCCATCGGTGCTTCCGACCGCCCGGTTGAGCGGCATCCTTCAAACCCGTTGCGGTCGATGAAGTCCCTGACGCCCGCGACGCCCGCGCCCGGTTCCCGCGCGTCGCGAACGAGACTTACCGCAGCGCAACACGCTCGTCGACCGGGCCCCGCACCCACCGCGCCAGTTCGATGTTGAACGGATCTTTGGCGTTCGGCGTAGCGCCAAACCGCCGCCGAATCGCGGCCGCGACCAGCCCCATGAACATCGGTTGCGGGCGTAACGGCCGTGACGTCAACTCCGGATGCCACTGAGCGCCGATAAAAAACGGATGGGTGGTCCGTCCCTCCCCCACCTCGCCGGGGGCAAGTTCCAGAAACTGCATGATCGGCCGCGACGGGTGCCGCCCCGAGAAAATCATTCCGGCGGCTTCCAGCCGATCCACGTACCCCGGATCAACCTCGTAGCGATGCCGGAACCGCTCGCGGATCGTCGAGCGTTCGCCGAATAAAAACGACGCCAGCGTCCCCGGCGCAACCGCCACGTCCTGGGCCCCCAGCCGCATCGTCCCGCCGAGTCCCTCGATCCGCTTCTGCTCCGGCAGTTCGCTGATCACGGCGTCCGGCGAATCCGACTGAAACTCCGTCGAGTTCGCGTGCTTCAGCCCCAGCACATTCCGCGCGTACTCAATCACCGCCACCTGAAAGCCCAGACAGATCCCGAGGTACGGAACACCCTTTTCGCGGCAGTATTTCACGCACGCGATCTTTCCTTCGACGCCGCGGTTACCGAACCCGCCCGGCACAATCACCCCGTCCAGCCCGCCCAGCCGCTGCTCGACGTTCGTGTGATGAATCTCGGTCGTGTCGATCCAGTTCAGGTCGATCCGCGTCCCCAGATGCGCCGAACAGTGCTCCAGCGCCTTGTCGATCGAGGCGTACGCATCCCGCAGGTTCGCGTATTTTCCCGCGATGCCGATCGTGACCTCGCGGTCCTTGGGCGCCGTCAACTTCCGCACAAATCCCATCCACTTTTCACGGTGCCGGTCCTCATGCGAAGAGTCCGCCCGGTCGTGCAGCGCGAGGATCGATAAAATCTCCCGGTCCAGCCCCTCCTGCCGCAACTCCTCGGGGATCGTGTAAATGCTCTCCCGGTCGTGCATCGAGAACACTCGCTTCAGCGGCACGTTGCTGAACATCGCGATCTTCTGCATCACCTTCGCCGAAACCGGGTTCCCCGCCCGGCACGCGATCATGTGCGGCTGAATACCCACTTCAAGCAACCGCTTGATCCCCAACTGCGCGGCCTTGCTCTTCTGCTCGCCCAAGGCGGGCGGCTCGATCACATACGTCAGCGCCACGAAGCAGCACGACTGCGGGCCTTCCTCGAAGGCCAGTTCCCGCAAGGCCTCGATGTAAAAC
>CAZJXA010000327.1:0-2799 GCA_964549785.1 uncultured Phycisphaeraceae bacterium
AAAGGCGGGCTAAAGTTGGTGGTCCGAAACTCAGCCGTTGCCTTGAGTTTCAACTATGGATGGGGCATGCTCTCGGCGACGCTGACTGCGATTTGGACACCGATCCCGACGACGTGTTCACGTTCTTTGTCGCGTGGGACTCGGGGGAGTCGGGCGGGGATGCGGACGGCGATGGCGACATGGACTCGGACGACATTATCGTGTTCTTCGCGGCGTGGGATGCGGGGTGCTGAGGGGCGGGTGGCACATGGCGTCCCGCTTGTGCTCAGTCACGCCGCGCCCGAAGGCCGCGCGTTCCTGCGCTCCGCACGCGCACGCGTCGCGGGCAGCCCGGCGTCAGCGGAGCGCACCATAACCCTTGGAAGGCGAGCGGCATGATCATGAACCGCCCGGCAGAGGCGGGTGGGGGTCCGATGGAAGCGAATGCAGAAGGAGGTTTTGAGGCTGGCTTCCGGATTCTTCTTGCACACCTGACCGCGGCCAAGTACATCATCGGATTCTTTCAGGAGTGGGACCAGGGCGAAGGGGACTATGACGGAGACGGTGACACCGACTCCGACGACATCATCCGCTACTTCACCCGGTGGGAGAATGGCTGCTGAGGGTGGCGGCCGGCGAGGCGGATCGATTCTCGCATGCAACGTGTCGCGCTGCGAAACCTCCTCATGCTGGACGCGGCCAACACGCTCGACGACCTGCACTCCGCACCGGGAACCCGGCTCGCAGCGTTGAGGGGCGATCGGGCGGGACGGCGAGACACGGCCACGAACGTCGGGGAAGTATGAACCTCAATGCATCCGATGATCGAGGTGCTTCACCCCGACACAATCGTCCACAACCGGCCCAATCCGACGAGTCTGAGGAACTCCGCGAAGTCGCCATCAGCGGTGTCCACAACGATAGAGACCTTACCGTGTGCTTTGAGCGCGTGGCTGGTAGGTCGGAGCAACGATCCGATAATCCAATCTTGACTGAAGTTGGCATTGCCGCGAGCATCGACAATGAGGTGGGGACAAGTCAAGGAGGCACACTTGATGGCAACATCCTTGGACTCTTCTTCCAAAACCTGTCGTTCAACGCGATAGCGAGGACTGCGATAGGGTACCCCGCGGAAGACGGTGATCGGCCGGTCATCCCAATCGGTTTCCTGTACCAAAGTGAACCTGAGCACGACAACAGGGTTTGGACCAGCGGTCAGGTGATCAGGAAGGGGCCGTTCCATTTGAGCACTGTAGTTGGTTGTTCGACTAAGGGGAGCGAACTCGCCCCGCGGCTGCTGGCCCTTGGACGGGCGGGGATTGAACTGGCGACCCGCCCGACCGACGCGGGCCGGCTGCGGCATCGTCCGGCGGACCTGCCCACCGACCCCGGATCGGTGGCGTGGCTGGTGGCTGTCGGGGAGTCGATAGGGCATGGTTGCCACGCGGCAACGTATGGGGTACACTCTGGGCATGGGACAACTGACGAAGGCGATAGCGGCGGCGGTGAAGGCGAGCGATCAAACGCCCTACGCGATCGCGAAGGGCGCGAGCGTGGCCCGTAGCCAACTGTCGCGGCTGTTGAGCGGCGAACGCGGAATGAACACGGACACGATCGAACGGTTGGCGGACTACTTGGGGTTGCGAATCACGATCGAACCCAAGGGCAAGCCCACGAAGGGACGGTGACGTATGGCAAGCATCGGATGGGAAGGCAAGCGGGCGCGCATTTAGCGCGCCAAGGCCGCACAATGCGCGCCCAAGCCAAGAACGCACAATCTCACAAAACCCCTGAATTAGTGGCACTTGGTGTCGGGTGTGATCCGGTGAAAAGTGAACCAATGGGCCTGACTGGATTCGAACCAGTGCACTACGAATTATGAGTTCGCTGCTCTACCGCTGAGCTACAGGCCCGTTCAATTGGACGATCGTACCCGGTGAATCGAAAACGGGGACCCCCTGACAGGGGGTCCCCGCATGATCGATCCCGGACAATCACGAACGACGAGACGTTACTTGATGACCAGCATCTCGCGGTAGGTCGGCATGGGCCAGAGGTCGGCCGAGATACGGCCTTCCAGTTGGTCGGCGATCGCCCGGACCTCGGCCATGGCCGGCCGGATGTCATCGCGGATGTGGCGGGCGTGCTCGATGACGTCCGGGGCGTGTTCGCCGAGCGAGTCTTCGAGCCCCCGGATGGCCGCCCGCAGTTTCGTCACCTGGCCCGCGAACTCCTCGAGGGCCCCCCGCAGGTCCGAGGCGTCGACATCGGCCGCCTCGGTGGCGGAGACGGCCTCGGCCAGTTCGGTCTGTTGGCGGATCGCCGCGGGGAGGATGCTGGTCTTGGACATCAGGAGCGCGGTCTCGGCCTCGATCAACACCTGTTTCACGTACTTCTCGATAAAGATGTGCTCGCGCGATGAGAGTTCGACCTTGGTCAACACGCCATACTTCCTGAACATCTCGATGTTGGTCTTGCTGGCGATCGTCTCGAGCGCCGCCACCGATTCCTTGAAGTTGGGCAGGCCGCGCCGTTTGGCCTCGGCGTGCCATTCGGCGGTGTAGCCGTCGCCATCAAAGAGCACGCGGCCGTGCTTCTTGATGATCGCGGGCAACACCTTCTTGACCGCGGCTTGCAACTTGACCTCGGAGGGGTTCTTGCCGACCTCTTTCTCGAGTTGGCCCGACACAAAGTCGAGGCTCTCCGCGACAATCGTGTTCAAGACCGTCGCGGGCCAGCCGGTGCTCTGCGAGGAGCCGACGGCCCGGAACTCGAACTTGTTGCCGGTGAACGCGAAGGGGCTGGTGCGGTTGCGGTCGC
>CAZJXA010000328.1:0-2778 GCA_964549785.1 uncultured Phycisphaeraceae bacterium
GAGGAAGGGCAGCTTAAGATGGCGTTAAGAACAAGATCGGTAGAATTCTCGGAAAAGCTACTTCGAATGTACCCGAAGCTTTTTAAACAAAATGAATACGAAGGCATTCCTATTATGCCTTACATCGATGGTTGGTTTAATTTGATCGAAAATCTTTGTGACGATCTTGTAAAAGAAATTGGAAATCTCCCCTTAAAAACTTAGGAAGAATTTTCTGTGTCGGAAATAAAATCAAAATTTAGAAAGCTTAAATTCAGACTTTATGGCCCCATTACTCCTTGGATGGAAGAGCTCGTAAATACCGCCGAAGATCGAAGCCAATCCATTTGCCAGTTTTGTGGAGAGCCTGGGAAGCCAAAAGAAAAGGGCCGATGGCTAATCATCTGCCCCGTTCACGATAAATACTATCCAGACATTGAAGACTCTTTGAGAGAGAGTGCTAAAAATAAGTAAAGTGAGCGAAGCCCCTGGTTCTGCATTCTCAAACTCAAAATTACAAAAAAATACTATTTTTTATGGAGATACGGACCTTCCGATTGGATTCTCAATAAAGCTTAATGCCTGCTCAAGCACATCTCTAGTCAGCTCTCGATGTAAAGACTTCGAATTCCACTGACATTCTGGGTTATCATCTAAATATTTCAGAGCTTCAGTCGGTGAATTCATTCCGACGATAAGCCCGTCGAGGCCTACCAAATTACAGTTGAAAAGATCTTGCTTGGGATCTGACCACTCCTTTTCAAAGCACTTCATACTTTCTCGTCGGAGCGTCGCCAGGGAACGCTCTTCACACTTAAGACCAAACCAATCTCCGAGATAAAAGAAAAGCTGAATCGATAAACATTGTGATCTGGTCAATGAAGTTCTCTTTTGATTCTCAACGTCGCCTTGAATCCATTCTCCGACCCACTCATTCATGGGAATCAAACTCTTTTGAAGATAACCAATACGAAAAAATCCTGCTCCAGACGAAACTCTCTCACTCGCCTCGAAAATCAATTTTAGGATTTCGGGACTAGATTTATCTCCATTTAAATAATGTTCAATAAACAAGTGGTCGAAGTGGCCAGACTTTTGATTTGAGATATTAGGCGGCAGTGCATTTGCAATTTTTGAAACTACCCCGTCCGACATTAATGTTCGATAGCTTCCATTTCCTGCCACATAAGAATCAGGAGACGCTACTCCGACAATTTTTAACTTAAGATCTCTGGCATTTAAAAGTTCGTTGTCTGGCGTATTCTCGTTTTGTTCTTCTTGTAGATATTCTAAGGCCCCGTTCGCATAAAAATTACCTTGTGAGTGGGCGACGATAACGATCGATTTCTTCGCATTCAAATATTTTTTATAAAGAGCGACATGATTTCGAAGATCTGCATCCCTTACATAAAATTCTTTGGTCATTTCTTTCACTTTTTCTTGAATGCTTGCCTTTACTTCTGGAGGACCATCCATTTGAGAGAAATAGGACCAACGAAATCTTTCGTTCGAACGTCTTTTTTGATCAAAGACTTGTAGAATTTGCAAAAGCGGCGTCTCGTTGAAGTTGTAAGCGATGTCGTAGAGAGCAAATCTATTTTTCGTTTTTAACTGGAGTTCATCGCGAGCGTTCTTTGCATCTCCCTTATCGTTAAAAATTCCATTCGCAAAAATAAGAGCGCTATTCACCTCTCCGCCTGGACATTCGACAGCGGAATGAAGATTTACTTCCGAAAATTGTTCTAGCGCTAAGAGAAAGGCTATTGAAAGTATTGACGTCATAGCTTTCCTTTAAAACGGGCAGGGATTCCCTTGGATCTTATCATCCCAGCCATGCAAGATCGCACCACTTGAATTCTGGTTATAACGAATCCAGGCTTTGACTCGATTTGAAGACTTGAGAAGCTCGTCCTTTATTTCGTGATCTTTAATCTTCGAATTTTCATGACCAAAAACTCGATAATAGCATTCGAACCCTTGATCAAAAACGTCTGCTCTCACAGTTTCGTTTCTAACATCAAAGCCAATTTCTGGATTTAGAAGAACTTTCTGAAAGGACTGCACGTAAAAGATTATTGCTTTTTTTTCCCGGTCATTGACGTCCTTTGATCGAATATACTCATCCATATCATCCCAAACTCCATTCCCATCTTTATCGATGGCGTCGAGAGACTGTGGGGTCGGGGGATAAGTTGAGCGCGATTCAAAATAAAAAAAGAGCGCAGCTCCGATGATAAGGATCCCCATCAAGAGAAAAAATTTACGCGAACGGGAGGACGACAAAGGTGAATTCATAATTTCGAGCTAACACAGCTATTATTCCCTTACAATTTAAATGAGCTTTACTTGAGACGAAGGTCAGTCGAAGAATTTATCCTCCACTAGCGCCGTTTTCGGCTCGATAAAGCTGTCTTTAGCAACTGGAGATTCCTGTTTTCTGTTTACAGGGGATTCAGCTCGCATATGGGCATCTGCAAACCTTAAATTCACGACTCCGTTGGGGTAATCAGTAAGTGGTAGATTTACGTCGCTAAAGTCCGAAGTCTCGGGGTCTTCAAAGCGCCGGGGAGTGACAGTGCGCAAACTCATCGCACTGCTGATACTTATCGTTCCACTTGGCATTGCATCGATTGCAAATGCAGAACCGCTTGAAGATGGTTTGGCTGCAATAGAACGGGGTGATTTCGCCACCGCGCTTAGGTTATTGAAGCCTCTTTCTGACAAGGGGGATGCCAAAGCGCAGAGCGTAACGCAGGATTTTATTCTCGCATATATGTGGTTGAATATTGGAGCCTCATC
>CAZJXA010000329.1:0-2760 GCA_964549785.1 uncultured Phycisphaeraceae bacterium
GCCGCTGCGCGCGTCCGTGTAGACCGGGTACCACTCGTCGGTCTTGAGGCCGGGGTCGATCATCCACACCGTGTGGAACCCGAGCCGGTGGAGATCGTTGTTGAGGGCCACCGGGTCGCCAAAGCCCTCGCGATCGACCGTGAAACAGCGGAAGCCGTCCATGTAATCGATGTCCATCCAGATGCAGTCGCACGGGATGCGTTTTTCACGGAACGCGCGGGCCAGGTCGCGGACCTTGTCGGCGGGGTCATAACTCCACCGGCACTGGTGATACCCCAGCGCCCACCGCGGCGGCATCGGGATGCGGCCCGTCAGTTGGGTCAGGGCCGCCACAACACCCATCGGGTTTTCACGTTCAATGATGGTGACGGCCGGGGCCGGACCCGAGGTCGTAAATCGGACAACCCGCCCGAGCTCAATCGCCGACCGCCACGTGGTCTCAAAGATGATCCCGACGCTCGTGCCGTCTTTGCGAACCGCCAATACGAACGGATGGGATTGATACAGGCTGCGGGAGGCTTCGGTGTAGTCGTAGCAGTCGTTGTTGTACAGCAGTTTCCGCGTGCCGTTCCGCAGAAGCGACCCGGCCACTTCGCCCGTTCCGTAGAACGACGTGCCGGGTTCAAGCGCAACCTCGACGCTCGCCTTGCCATCTCGCCGCGTGAACTTCGGTCGCACCAGCCACGTCGCCGGTGCAGCTCCCACTATCCGCGGCGGCTCGATATACGCCGGGAAGGGCGGCAGGGCGTCGAGATCGGCGCCGGGCGGCGCGAACCGCACCACGTTGTCAAAAAGAAGCCCCGATTGACCGGAGCGAAGCGGCGAAGATTGAAGTCGAACAGACACGGGCTACGAGGGTAGGGATCGGGCGACCGCGAAAACCCAACGTTCATGCAACCCGTTTCACCGCGGCGTCCGCCATCACAAACAGCAGCCGTTTGGGTGCACCCTCCGCCACCCCCAACAGCCGGCCCTTGGCCCGCGCCACGAGCGATTCGGCCGCAGTCTGCGCGTGATTGATCGAATCGGTGAGCCGCATGGCCGCCACGAGTTCGTTGCGGACGCTCGCACCATCGGCGGAGCTGTCGCGACGGCCGCCCCCGGGGCCGGCGAGCAGCATGAGAACTTTGGCCCGCAGCGATGAATCGGCGACCGAAAGGCAATGGATCACCGGGAGCGTGGCCTTGCCCTTTTCCAGATCCTTCCCGACCGATTTGCCGACCACCCGCTCGTCCCCCGTCAGATCAAGCAGGTCGTCCTGAATCTGAAAGGCAACGCCCAAGTCCCGGCCAAAACCCGCGAAAACCGCCGCGCTGCCCGCGTCCAGCCCCGCGGCCGCCGCCCCGAGTTCGCACGCGCACGCGATCAGTTCCGCCGTCTTCCGCTCCACAATCTCGAAGTACGTCGGCTCATCCAGCGAGAAGTCTTCGCGTCGGTGCAATTGCAACAGTTCGCCGGCGCACATCGCCGCGCTGGCCCGCCCGACCGCCATCGAATACCTCTGATCGGCCAGCGTCGAACACAGCGAGAACGCCGACGCGATGAGATAGTCCCCCAGAATCACCGCCGTCTCATTGCCCTTCAGCCGGTTCACCGTCGCCCCGCGTCGCCGGGTGTCGGCCTCGTCCAGCACATCGTCGTGAACCAGCGTCGCCATATGCACCATCTCGCAGACCGCGGCCAGCACGTCGTGCTCGCGCGTCACCCGGCCGGCCGCCATGCCGCACGCCAGAACCAGCGTCGGCCGCAGCATCTTGCCGCGGTATCGCTCGATGTGGCTGCACAATTGGTTCACCGGCGGAAGGTCCGATACAAGGTGGTCATCAAAGACCTTGGAAACCCGTTCAAGCCGACCGCTGATCTGAGCGACGAGCGAAGCAACCTCCGGCGGAATATCCATCAGACCCTGCATACGCAAAGGGTACTCCGCGCCGCCTTCATCCCCCTCAACCGCCGCCAAAGTCCCGATGAGAGGAATGGCCGCCGTCACCGGTCGCCCCGCGCCCGCCGCAAAAGCACGATCAGCACCGGCCCGCCCACCAGCGCGGTCACCACCGAAATCGGCATCCGCCCCGAACCAAAGTCCGACAGCCGAACCGCAGTGTCCGCACCGATAACCAACGCCGCTCCCATCACCGCCGATGCCGGAACCAGCGACCGGTGCCCGCTCCCAAACACCAGCCGGACGGTGTGCGGCGCAACAATCCCGATGAACCCGATCGGCCCGGCCAGCACCACGGTTCCCGCAGTCACCAGACCCGAAACGAGAATCAGCGCCGCCCGCAGCGTCCGCACCGCAACGCCCACCGACGCCGCTTCATCGTCGCCCAAAGTCAGGCAATCGAGGGCGAACGACCGCGACCACGCAAAGCCGCACCCGGCCATCACAACGCCGCCGATGCCCAACACCTCCGCCCACGAAAGGTCGCTCTCGCGGATGGCCCCGAGCAGCATCCGCTGGGTCGCCACACCCTGATCCGGCAGCAAGTGGGTGATGAACTGGGACGCCGCGGCACACACGATGCCGACCACCACACCCACCAGCAACAACGTAAACGGATCAAGCAGTCCGCGACGCCGACCCAGCGCGTACACCACCCCCAACGCTCCGAAACAGCCGAGCGAAGCCCCGATCGTCGCGGACCCCGCGTTCGCAATTCCGAACCCGGCAAGGTGGGCGAGATACACCGAAACCGCGACCCCAAGCCCCCCGTCGTCGCCATCCCGGGATTGATACGCCGTTCCTGGGGGGCGATGTGG
>CAZJXA010000330.1:0-2750 GCA_964549785.1 uncultured Phycisphaeraceae bacterium
GCTTTGCAAGCATCACTTCACCTCCGCAAGCGCCACCGATTTTTCATCCTGGAAATAGATGCTGAGCGTGAACTCCGCTTTCATCTCCACGTCGCCCTTGAGCAGCCCGGTGATCTTGAGGTCGTGCACCCGCGTGATCCGAGGCAGTTTCTCCACGTGCGCGATGAACGTGAAGAACCCCAGAAAATCACCCGTCACCTCCATCTCCAGAGGCTGTTCCATATACACCGCCGCCTGCAACGGCTTGCCGCTCTTGATCGCCGGAGGATTCAGCCCCGCCTGCACCGCGAGGTCCGACACCTGCCGCACAATCGCATCCACTTCCTTGTTCGAGGGCAGCCGCGCCTCGATCACCTTGACGCTCCGCTGGATCTCCTCGTTGGCTTTCACGAGGTCCGCGTTCCGCGACGTCTCCTCCTGCAACTTCACCAGAAGAGCCTCTTTGTGCCGCAACTCCTTCGTCGCGCTCTCGATCTGCCGGTTCTGCTTGACAAACACGAACCACCACGCCGCGAGCGGCATCCCGATGATGATCGCGAGAATCGCGACGATCCTGAGTCCCATTCCCATTGTCGTCACTCCCCTTCTTTCACGCTGGCTTCCGCCGAGCGCTCGTCGCCCGTCCCGGTCCCCAACCCCGCGGCGTCCGCGCTCCGCTTCGCAACCAAGTCCGTCAACGATTTCGACAACGCCGCGGTGTCGGCGTCCGTCTTGACCTTCATCCCCACTTCAAACTTCCGGAACAGCCGGTCGCCTTCGCGCGATTCGCGGATGAACTGCAGTTCCACGTTGTCCACCACCGAGCAATCCTTCAACTGCGCCAGGTAGTCGGCGATGTCGTTGTTCTCTTCCGCCGTCCCCGCCAGCACCAGCGAATACTCAAACCGCGGCGGCGGCACCGCCAGCCGGGCCGGGGCCGCCGGCTTGTTGGCCATCCGGTCCGTCAGGCTCTTGACAAGCCCTTTGTCCTTGGCGTCCGCGGCGTTCACACCCCTGCCGTCCTTGGCAGCCACAACCGGCGCGGGGGCCGGCGGGTCAAGCCGCTTGCTCTTGAGCGCGAAAGAGTCCAGCCGCATCGTGAGCGGCATCCGCAGCGTCAGCTCCGCGAGCAGCGCCCAGCGCGGCACCCGCTCGCACAACGCCGCCGTGATCTCCGCCTTCTCCATCATCTGGGCACGCTGCGATTCGAGCGCTTTCAACTGCTCGATCTTCGCCGCCTCCGCCACGTACTGCTCGTTCACCTCTTCGCCCCGGTTCCGCACCTGCTGCCACCGCTGGTTGGTGATCAGGAACGCCCCGACCACCGCCGCCAGCACCACCGTGAAGAGCGTCAGCGTCAGCAGGTTCGCCCGCGACTCCGACTTCTGCCGGACGTAATCCTCCGGCAGAAAACTGTTGTTGCCCGATGTTCTGAATGGACTGCTCATGGAAGTTGATCCTCGCGAGAATTCGACGTCTCAAGATCACAGATCGGTTGGTGACAGGCACAACCCGATGGGCACCGCCCACCCCGGTTGAGGCTGCTTCATGTCAACGCCCCGCGCCGGCTCCAGGCCAGTGCGGGCAATCCACGCCAGCGGATCCGCCGTTTGGGCCGGCAACCGCAGCCCCCGCGCAATGTGCTGACACAGCCCGCGATGCCTCGACTCCCCGCCTACAAAAACCGCTCGGTCGATCTTCCGACCAGGGAACTGCGAGGCGTGATACCGCAGACAAATCTGAACCTCGTCGATGAGCATCTCAAGCGGCTCGTCCAGCCGCACGGGTTCGGGTGCCACATGCACGGGTTCCTGCTCCAGCAGATTGCCGCCAAAACCTTTGGGCATCTCCGCTTCGTTCGTCCGTCGATCTGCCCCCACGGGAGTGGTCGCTGGCACCGCCGCCGCCCCACCCGCTGGTGGCGCAACACCCGCCGCCCCACCGGCCGCGGTCGCGGCCGGAACCGCCTTCATCTCCATCGACAGCCGCGTCGCCCGCGCCTCCGCAAGCCCGCAGTCCAGTTGCTTGGACGCCAGTTCATCCAGGTGCCGCCCGCCGACATCGATCAACCGCGCAAACACCAGGTGCTTCCCGTGCGCGATCATCACTTTCGTCGAGCCCACGCCCATATCCAGGAAGAGCGTCGTCACGTTGACGTCGCCCTCGCGCTTCGTGATGTGGTCAAACGCCCGGACCGCCGCGATAAACTCGCTCTGCATCCCCACCGGTTCCAGTTTCGCCTGAACCAGCCCCTTCATCAAGTGCTCGACCTGGTCCCGGGCCGCCGCCAGCACGATCACCTCGGCCTTCCCCGCCTGGGTCGGGTTCGAAACCTCGATGTACCGGTACACGATCGAGTCCGGCGAAACGCCCAACTGGGCCGGCAACGCCGCCTTGACGAGTTCACCGACCGACACGCCCTCGCACTTTTGGAACTGGAAGCACTTGCACGCGGTCTGCCACGCCGGGATAGTGCATACCGCCCGCTTGCCGCGAAAACCCCCCTCGCGGATAAGCCTCGGCAACGCCTTGAATTGGAACTCCAACCGGCCCGGATGGTCGTTCAATAACTCGTCCGGCGTCTCCAGACACGCCGCGGCGACCAAACGGGGCGGATCGCCCGCTTCCACCTGAATGACCTTGAGACTCCCGATGCCGAAGTCCACCGCGATCGGCAATCCCAGCCCGACGGGTATCCCCATCGTGCCGCTCATCGACCGGCTCAACTTCTGCCCGAAGCCAGCCAGCCCGCCGAGTCTTTTCAATGTGTC
>CAZJXA010000331.1:0-2747 GCA_964549785.1 uncultured Phycisphaeraceae bacterium
GGGAGCCGGTCACTATGAATGCCCCCGCCGCCCCGATCGTTCTGGCTGTCCCCGTTCCCGATCTCCCGATCGTCAAAACCGCCACGCTCGACGGCGGCCTCGTGGTCGAAGACATGAAGATCGGCGACGGCTACGAAGTCCTGGAGCACGGCGCGGTCGTCGCGTACTACCACGGCACCCTCAAAGCCGACGGCAAGGTCTTCGATTCTTCGTACGAACGCGGCACGCCTATCGCCTTCCCCTTGGACGGCGTCATCCCGGGCTGGCAGAAGGGCGTCCCGGGAATGCGCGTCGGCGGCATCCGTCGGCTCACGATTCCCGCAGCGCTCGGCTATGGCGAACGCGGCGCGGGCTCGGATATCCCCCCGAACTCCGATCTGGTCTTCATCATCCAGCTCGAGAGCGCGCTCCAGAAGACCGACACCGTAGTCGGCACCGGCGAAGAAGCAGGCGCCCAGTGCGTCGCCGTCACGGCCTTTACGCTGAAGGATGAATCCGGCAAGGAGATCGAATCGGCCACCGCCGCGAAACCCTACATCTGGATTCCAGGTGAATATCAACCTATCCAGTTCGGCCTCCCGGGCATGAAGGTCGGCGGCAAGCGCACGCTCGTCATCCCGAAGGAAATGAACATCACCCCCCCGCAGGTCGGCGTCGATCGGCCCGGCAACGTCGCGGTCACCATGGAACTCGAACTGCTCGCCGTGCGCAACCTCGGGCCCGTGCGCTAATTCTTGCCCGCGCGGTCATTCGTGCAGGCCCGGTCGTTTCGATGCGGGAAGGGCGGTAAGGAGCCGTCGGGGTGGCCGCGCTCCCCAGCGGTTATCCCGCGCCGTCGCGGCGTACCAAGGTGCCGGAGGTCGCCCCACTTCAGATCTGTCGAAGAATCGACTCGTCCTTGATGCAGTCGTCGGCGGCGAGCATGAACGCCTTGTTCAGGATAATGGCCAGCACGCGGTCGCCCTCGAAGGGCAGGAAGACGTCTGCCTTCGATTCGACCACGCTCTTGGGGACGATGCAGAGATACTGGTCGTTGGGCTCCATGAGGATGTTGCCGGAGCCGTAGTGAATCTTGTAGGTTCGTCTGGTTCCTTTGACGACGAGGAACTTCTGGGAAATCGTGCACACCGGCCCGATCTCGAGGCGCGGGATGAGGCGTTCCAGCGTTTCGCGCCGCGAGACCGCGGAACCGGAGAGGTCGCCGAAACTGAAGTGCGTCCAGGCCTGGGTGTACCGGCCGTGCGGTCCGCCGTCGTTCCATTCCGGGTTGTTCCCGACGCTGCACACCGCGGCAAAGAGATCGACGTCCCGCATCACCTCGCTGAAGAGGAGGGGCGGAATCTCATCGAGGCGGAGGTCGGCGCCGCCGTTCGTACGGCTGAAGTGCACGCGATCGGTCTCGAGGTGGGCGGAGGCGTACGCCGTGCCGTAATGCTCGTCGCCGATCGGGCTGACCTCGAAGCGGGCGTAGAGATTGGCCCGTGGCAGGTGAAGCATCGGCGCATCACTTGGGGGGGCGGCAATCTCGTGCAGTTCATCGGTGGTGAGGTTGAGTTGCGCGGCGAGCCGATCAAGCGCCGTATCGATGACCTTCTTCGCCGTGCCGAACTTGACGAGTTGGCGGACGCGCGAGAGCTGAGCGAGCGAGTGCGGTCCCTTCATCTGGGCCAACGCCCGGATCGACGACGTCCCCGGGCCTGATGCACCTTGCCCCTACGCCGGGGATCATCTTGAAGCACGCCATGGCGAGGTCGCCCAGCGCGCCCGCCACGGCGGCGGTATCGAAGCGGGCGCACGCGAAGGCCAGCCCGCGCAGCACGTCCGTAGCGCGTTCCCCCGGCACCGATAAATCCTGACCCTCGATCTTGCCCCCGGGCATCAAGGGGCGGCTCTTCCCCACCAGCGGCAACCACGCCGTCATCCGGGCCTCAAAGTCTCCCTTGGGGATCGCGGTGAGCAGGGTTTCGAGTTGCTTCGTCCACTTCGCGGTGGGCTGAGCACCTGTGGTGTGGCCGCAGTGTTCCAGGAGGGCGATCCACGCAGCCTTGGGCTTTTCCTTTATGCCCTGAATGTCAATGAAGGCCCGGTCCGTTCAGCGCTCGTCGAGATCGACGGGGAATACCAGATGGCCATGCCGTGGGCGGCGTGAGCGGCAGGTCCGGCCGCCGCTTTCAGAAGCGTTCCCGCGAATCGTTTCTCGGGTCGTCCGCAGGTTCGAAAGGAGTCGATCATGAAGATTGCATCACTGTTGTTCAGTGCGGCGATGGTCATTTCAACCGCCGCATCCGCAAACATTCTGACATGGGTTTCGGGTCATGACACGCTCACGGCGGGGTGGTCCGGGGGCACGCCCATCAACGGGCACAGCGCGGCTACGGGGTAAACGGATTCTGTGCTGCACCCACCAGCGGGCTATCGCTTGCAGACCCTCGTGGGGAGGACCACTATTGGCACCCATCACACGCGGTACTCCACCAACGTGACGAACGTGGGAGGCAACGTGGGGGGCATCGACAACAATAACACATACAACTACAACGGCAACCTGTCCAACGGAACACCGGACTCCAGCACCCGCATCTTCACGATGCAGCAGTCGGGAGACTTTGTCTTCCACCTGTCGCAGAGCGTGCGGTTCTATTCGTACGCAACACCGCTGGCCACGCTCGGACCTTGGACGCACGCCCGGATTGAATCGGGCTCGTACGCCGCCGGGGTGTTTACACCGTTGGCGACCACGATTGATC
>CAZJXA010000332.1:0-2706 GCA_964549785.1 uncultured Phycisphaeraceae bacterium
GGGTAATTGTCGCGAGCGATTCGCGAAATCTCGTTGGACCCGATACCATGGCGGCTGTTGCCGCGGGAGGTGTCCTTTCGCGGCGGGCACGCGCAGGGTTGGATACATCGGATCAGAAGGATCGACTCCGAGTTCAAAAACGAGCCGGGGCGGTCGACACGAGAGGGGTTGGGTTTGGTTGAGCCGACGACGGAACGCGGGAGGCGGGTGGCGGCGCTATCGCAGCGTCTGCGGGTGTTGCATTCCGAACTGACCACCGAAACGTTGGAGTTGCGGTATGAGCAGTTGCGGGACGAAGTGCAGCGTGTGGTTTCGACGCTGCAGCCGCACGAGCGGGAACGGTTTCTGCAGGAGTTGATGGCGGAGTTCCCGGTGTGGTCGGCGGGGGGAGCGCCGTTGCCGTCGGCACCATCGACATCGGCGACGGTGATGATTCAGGCGGCCCCGGAGATCACGGATCCCAAGGTGCTGATGGAGAAGTTGGCGGCGGCGTGCAAGGGGTTGCCCGAGAATGACCGGGCTCGGATTGAGGGGGGGTTGCGGTCGAAAGGGGTCGTGAAGCAGGACGTCGCGATGGCGGCGGGGGATTCGGGCGGGGCGCCATCCGAGGGCGAGTTGACGGCCTTGCGGGCGTTGTTGGGGCTGCCGGCGGAGGCGAAACTGGACGCCGAACGGGCGGCGACGCTGGGGCCGATCGGGGCCGAGTTCCTGATCAAGGGTGTGGAGGGGGTGGCGTGCGCGTATTGGAGCCAGTTGTGCTCGTCCGCGGCGTTCACGACGAAGTTCTCGATGGCCCAGGTTTTGAAGCGAGATATTGAGAAGTTGCTGGCGGGCGACCCGAAGGTGGGGCCGAAAGACGTTGAGCGGAATGTGAACCGTCTGCGGGCGTTGTTCGGCGCGATGGTCCTGGCGTTCAAGAACGCCCCGGAGCAGGTCGCGCGGGAGCACATGAACAAGTTCGCGCCCTCGGAGATCCAGAAGGCGGTGGGGCAGGGGGGTTTCTTCGGGAATCAGGATGCGCGGTGCTGGCAGATGTACGTGGAGATGATGAAGAACGTGGACAAGGCGTCGATGGAGCGGAAGGTCCGGGCGTTGATCGCGCAGGACATTGAGGGGTTTCTGGAATCTTCTCCGCACATGCGCGCCGCCGGGGTGCGTTAGACGCCTATCTCGTGACTGGGCGTGGGGGTTTCGTCGTCTCAAACACTGACTGGGGCAACACAAGATGTCGAGCGTTGGGATGGTTCACTGGCACGAGGGGTTGTTTCTGCAGCCCCATCATCTTCAGACGATGGCCCGCGAGAACGCGGAGGGGATGTCGCGCGAGCGGCGGCTGTCGTGGCCGTACGCCTACGGCGTGGTCGACCTGCGGTACTCGACGGATGCTCTTGAGAACATGCTGGTGCGGTTCGATCGGCTGCGGGCGATCATGCCCAGCGGGCTTGAGGTTGATGTCCCGGGGAACTGCGACCTGCCGGCACTGGATATCAAGCGGGTGTTCCAGGGCAGCAGCGACTCGTTCACCGTATCGCTGGCGGTGCCGCTGTGGCAACTGTCGCGGGCCAACACGGTGGAGCCGGGCTCGACCGGGGCGGGGAATGCCGCGACGCGTCGGGCGGTGGCGGAGGACGCGCGGATCAAGCGGCTGTTCCGGGTTTCGGAGATGAGCCGGTCCGACGAGAACACGGGGGAGAATCCGCAACCGGTGCTGGTGCGGCGCTTGAATGCCCGATTGGTGACGGATGGCGACGACGTGTCGGACATGGAAGTGCTGCCGTTGATCCGGGTGGAGCCGGTGGCGGCGGAGCAGACCTTGCCCAGGGTCGATCGGACGTTCGTGCCGCCGTGCCTGACGATCAGCGGATCGGCGGTGTTGCGGGAGAGCGTGCGGGATATCTCGTCGGCGGTGGAGGCGGCGCGGAAGGATCTGGTGAATCAGTTGACCAAGGGCGGGTGGGCGGTTGAGAACCTGAAGGGGCAGATGATCCTGGACTTGATGCGGCTTCGGACATTGAACAAGTGGGCGGCGCGGCTGCCGAGCTTGGTAAACGCGGGGACGGGCGGCGCGGGGGCGATGCCGACGTTCGCGGCGTATCTCGAGCTGCGGGAATTGCTGGGGGATCTTGCCGCGCTGACACCGGACCGCGATCCGTTTGAGGGTCCGAAGTACGACCACGACCTGCCGGCGATTGTTTTCTCGGAATTGAACAGGAAGATTCGGCCGTTGCTTTTGAGCAAGGTGGTCGGGAAGATGCGGAGCGTGCCGTTCACGCCGGAGGGGCCGGTGCTGGTGGCGGCGTTCGCGGATGCGGACTTCACGGAGCCGGTGGACTATTTGCTGGGAATCCGGACGAAGATGGCGCCGTCGGCGTTGGCGCCTTTGGTGCAGGATCCGGAGCGCTTCAAGTTGATGGAAAAGAGCAAGGCCAAGAGCGTTCAGGGCGGCGCCTTCTTGCCGGGCATCACGCTTCAGGAAGAGCGCTCGCCGCCCATCGGGTTCCCGACACCGAACGACCTGCACTACTTCCGGGTGCAGTTCGCGAGCGGTACGGGGAGCAAGATGCGGTGGGAAAAGTCGAAGGAAGAGAAGGCGATGGGCGTGCGATGGGCGGAGACGGAGACCTTCCAGTACGACGAAGTTCGGATGTGGATGCTGTTGCCGTGATTGGCGACGGGTGAATGGGCGGCGGGTGAATTGGGGAGGGC
>CAZJXA010000333.1:0-2644 GCA_964549785.1 uncultured Phycisphaeraceae bacterium
GGACGGGGATGAGGCTCGGGGGCAATGGGAGTGCAACTCTTTCACTATGCAAGCAGATTGACGAAATCGTGCAAGGCCTCTTCCTCTTGTAGCGTCAGTTTCTCCATCGACTCGGACCTCGCCGCGAATCGCACGGCTCCATTGGAGAGTCTCTCGTCGCACTGCCGTACATGCCCCGCAACGTGCATGAGCTTGTCGTACGACACCGGGATTACTTGACTGACCTGGAACAACGTCCTTGGCTCGGGCACGATCTCGCCACTTTCGAGACCGACCACTTCCGCTTCGGTCAGGTTGGCCCGTTTGGCGAACTCCTCCACGGTGAGCCGATGCTGGCGACGCCAGAGTTCGACCAGTTTCGCAAGAGCGACCGCCGCATTCACGGCGGCGAGAGCCATCGGCCGCCGCTCTGGCGACAGCACCCCGAGATCGACCGCGAGCCCCCCCACCGAGATCGACGGGCACTGCTCCTCCGCATCGGCCATGCGACGCAGCCATTCGCGATCAATCGGATTTGAGGTGTTCATGGTGCTCATCGCTTTCCTCCTGCGGAACGGAACTGCTCCGCCTGTTGCCTCGTGAACTCGAAGAACACGAGGCCTTGTTTGTCCTGATCCGCGTTGACCATCGTCATGCCGCACACCTTCCCGTAGAAAGACTCCGCTTGCGGCAGGGCGTGAAAGCCGACGCGACCGTGAAACTCCTCCTTGAGACTCTGCTTGATCGCTTCCCTGATGAGCAACGACCCGATGCCTTTGAACCGTGGTTCCTGCTCGATCGCTCGAATCGTCCAGTTCCACGGCGCTGATTCAACAAAGTCCACATACACCACTGGCTTTCCCTCATCCTGCCCCAATGCTCCGCTGTAGCCCACAGTTTTCGTGAGCATCACTCCCTGCCAGTCTTCATCGCACCACACCCCGAAGCCGCTGGCCATGAGCAACCGCAGCTCCGACGCCTTGCTCGACCAGTCCCAGTGCAAGCTCTCGGGCCATTGAGGCCTGGGAACCCCCGCACCGAGCAGCGCGGCCATCACGCTGGCCCGTTCGACCGCCCACCGCCGCTCAACCAAGACGTCTCCGCGCGCGACAGGACCGGCATTCATCGAGTGTTCGCCGAGGTGCCCCCGGGCGAGTGAAGCGCGCGTGAGTCGGTCTTCACTTGGGTGAGGCGCCGCGGGCTGACGATTGGCGGGCTTGCGGAGGCTCGTTGGTGGAGCCTCGCCTACCTCGCGGCCTTCTCGGCGAGCAAGGATTCGATTTTCTCAAGCCGGGCCTTTGACTCGGCGTTGGGATCACTGCTTGATCTGGATGATCGTTCCCGAGACACCGTCGTTGACGTCGGCAATGTAGTTGCCCGTGCCGCCGTCGCGCAGCACCTCAAGTTGAATGACATCTTGGCCGGGGCTGCCGATCGGCAGCACGGCCGAGCCGGCGATGGTCATGTGCACACCAGCCTTGGGCACGGCGGCGGGCGGGATCACGCGGCACCGAGCGACGCGGATCGATCATGTGTGGACGTACGACTTCGTGAAGGACCAGACCGCCAACGGGCGGCCGATCAAGATCCTGACGATCGTGGACGAGCACACGAGGGAGTGCCTGGCGTGCGAGGTGGCCCGGAGCATCACGAGCGGAGAGGTGATCGGCGTGCCGCGGGATTTGTTCATCGTGCGTGGCACACCGTCGCACATCCGCAGCGACAACGGCCCGGAGTTCATCGCGAGGTCGGTGCGGCTCTGGCTGGAGATGAACAACGTGGGGCCGCTCTACATCGAGCCCGGGGCGCCGTGGCAGAACGGAGTGGGCGAGTCGTTCAACGGCAAGCTGCGGGATGAGTGCCTGAACCCGGAGTTGTTCGGAAGCCTGACCGAAGCGCGGGTGGTGATCGGGGACTTCAGGCTGCTGCGTCATCCTTTTTCAACCCCGGATCGCCCGCCGGCGCGCCCCATTTCGGTCGATACCGCCAAAGCTCCGCCGTCGCCCTTGCACTTCCGCGGCAATCGATTACATTCCGTTCTCACTCCGCTGCCCAAAGGCCCTACGAGAAAGTCGGGGCCGCAGGCGTGGGGCTACCCGCCTGCTCCGTCACCCCCGGCACCGCTTCCTCCGTCCCAATGCCCCCTGCCCAATCCCCAATCCCCAGTGCCAGGTGCCGAGTGCCCATTCCGTCACGAAGTCCAATAACACGATCAATACCCCGCAACGGGGTACACACACATCTCCGAACAGTTGAGCACCTTGCCCGATTCCCAAGCAGAAAACCCCCCCCAAAGCAAGGTGCGCAAAGGGTTCCCCGAAGTTGCGCACCTTGCCCCGGCTGCGCACCTTGCCGCCCGACCGCCTACCCGCACAACTCCGCGGCAAGTCGCCGGCGGCCCACCCGCTTGCCCCAGTCGCGGGATTCATCAACTGAGTTTCCCGCCCTTTCAAGAATCCCCTCCGCCCCCGCACCTCAAGCCGTCTCGAACCGCCCCCCGCAACCAAGCTGCTCCCTCCGCCGTACCTTCATCTCGTACAGAGCCGTCACCGCCCCGCGGCACAAGTCTCCGCGCTTCCCGGTTGTTCGGCTCTCGTTGGTATGTCTGGTGGTGAGTTGTCGTGGCCCCTTTCCACAATCGGGCCGGGAGGTTATTCTTGTCGCT
>CAZJXA010000334.1:0-2629 GCA_964549785.1 uncultured Phycisphaeraceae bacterium
CCCTATAACATAACAAAAAGTTCCCTCCCTTCCCGCTTCCTCCCCCAACGTCCCAGAGACCTTAATCGTAAGTATTCACGTCGTGGAGCGCGGCAACGCCCCCGAGAAACGCAACCAAAGAACCCCTACCCCGTAAGGGGTGATCGTAACTTACTACCACTCAGCCCATCCTGATTGCTCGCCTCTCTCGCATCCTCTCCCGCCCCCCTCCACCAGCCCCAATCCCAACGGAACGCAAGAATGCAGCCGCGGGTTCCGCCAAAAGCTCCTCCCTCGGGTCCGTAAGGTCAATCTAGGGAAGTTTGCCATGGTGCCTTGCGCACTCCCAAGTTTTATAGTCGCTCGAATCTAGTTGTTTAGCTTCCGCATCGCTGACGTCATCAGTACACACTTCCGAAAGGGCAATGACCAATGAAACTCTTTTATAAGCTGGTGCTCGCGCCGTCGTTGGCGTTTGCGATGGGCATATTAGCCGTGTCCGCACGTGGCGATGTGGTGTACACATCGCAAACAAGGTCGGTCTCCGCTACTTTAGCGGGAGGGGGCACCGTTGTCGCACCAGATTATCTCGAGTTCAACGAATCTGTGACCGTGAGGAATGAGGTTTACGGCAACTCTGCCAGCGCCAGTCAGCATTCCACGCTGGGCGCAACGCGGATCGATGCCCGCGGAGGAAGCAGCGCTTCGGGCGGGTTTCAGGGAACCGGCGGCAACTCAAGCAGTTTCTTCGAGGTGACGTTCACCATTGATGCTCCCACGACCTATTCACTCTTTGGGTACTGGCAGGCCAATAGCGGCTCTCGTTCTCTCGCCGATGTTAGGGTTGAGTTTGTCGGCCCTAGCGGCACAATTTACTCGTCACGGTCCACTCGCGGCGATGTGAACAACATCTACCTTTTCAATGACGACTACGACGTTTCGGGCACGCTAGTGCCCGGAATGTATCGGCTCACGACCTACAGCCAGGGAAGTGCCTTCGGCTTCACTGATTCCCTTGGCGGTTCGTTCGGCCTCACGCTGCTTGTCCCCAAGCCGGTTCCCGGACCGTGTCAGGGCCGATGGCTGCCCAACGATTCCCCCTCTGTTCTGGACGGGCCAATCTATTCAATGGTCAACTGGGACCCAGATGGGCCCGGCCCCCTCCCTTCGCTTATTATCTCGGGTGGCTCGTTTACGATGCCAGGCTCTGCCGTGCTGAACAACATCGCCGCGCTGGACCCCGCGACCGAGCAATGGTCCCCTTTGGGTACCGGCATGAATGGTGCTGTCCGCGCCTTGGCGGTCCTTCCCAACGGCGAGCTACTTGCGGGCGGTGATTTCACAATGGCGGGCAGCGTGAGCGTCAATCACGTCGCACGCTGGAATGGAACCAACTGGTCCGCGCTCGGCGCGGGCCCGGATGAGACCGTACGTGCGCTATTGCTTCTGCCCGACGGCGATGTCGCGGCGGCCAGCGGCAGCAACGTCGCACGTTGGAACGGGACTGTGTGGACGCAACTAGGAGCGGGATTAAATGGCACCGTCCTCGCGCTGACCCTTTTACCCAACGGTGACATCGCGGCGGGCGGCGATTTCTTCTTCTTAATAAACGACAATGTTAATTACGGTGTGGCCATGTGGAACGGCTCGGATTGGGTGCCGATGGGTGGTGGCATGCCCTTCGTCGTATATTCGATGGTGACGATGCCCAACGGCGATGTCGTCGCAGGCGATTACGATGCGCACATCCATTCCTGGAATGGTTCCTCCTGGTCCCCACTTGGCAATCGAACCAATCGCGGCGCGGTCTTCGCGATGACAGTCATGCCGAATGGTGATCTGATCGCGGCGGGCGGCTTTGACTATTTCGGTCCCAGCTCCAAGTACCCCTTGACGCGCTGGAACGGCACGAGTTGGACCACCCTCAGTTCGATGAACAACAATGTCTACGCCCTCGCGCCCCTGCCAGATGGAGGCATTCTGGCGGGAGGCGAGTTCACCGCCGCCGGCGATGTCAGCGCTCAGTACGTGGCCCGCTGGAACAACAGCGCCTGGTCCGCGCTGGACCCCGGCACCGGCATGAACGCTGAAGTCACTGCTCTTACCGCGCTCCCCAGCGGCGAACTGGTCGCGGGCGGCGCGTTCACTACTTCAAACGGCATAAGTACCAGCCACATTGCAATCTGGAACGGCTCAGATTCCACCGCACTGGGTGCAGGTGTCAACGGTTCTGTGTACGCAATGCAAACTCTTACCAACGGCGATCTGATCGCTGGCGGTGACTTCACTACCGCTGGCAATGCTGCCGCGAACCACATCGCACGATGGGACGGTTCGGCATGGTCCACGCTGGGAACAGGTATGAATGGGGCCGTGAGTGCACTGGTCGTTATGCCCAACGGCGATCTCGTCGCTGGCGGCGATTTCACAACCGCCGGAGGCGCGAGCGCCAACCGCATCGCGCGGTGGGACGGTTCCGCCTGGTCGGCGCTTGGCACAGGCATGGACGGGGACGTCTACGCCCTCGCGCTGCTGCCTAACGGCGATCTCGTGGCTGGTGGCCGCTCACCCAATGGCTTTGCCGTCGCTAGTTGGAACGGCACTGCTTGGTCCCCGCTCGCAACCGGAATCGACACCTTCGGCTATGTAA
>CAZJXA010000335.1:0-2613 GCA_964549785.1 uncultured Phycisphaeraceae bacterium
GGTCGAGACACTGCACCTGAAGTTGATGGCGTTGGCGAACGCGGTATCGGCGGTGCGGGCCAGCGTGATGGCGAGTCAGACGCCGATGCTGAACCTGTCGGCGAACAGCTTCCGGGTGCGGGTGGCGGAGGGGACGGAGATCATCCCGTTGTGGTGGACGGCCCGGGTGGCATTGGCCGCTCCGGGAGAGGCGGTTGAACTTCCGCTGACGGGGACGGCGGCGAAATATTACCTGCCCGGGCAGGTCGGCGGGTTGTCGATTTATTCGCCCTCCTCGGCCGGACGGGTGGTTCAGGGCAGGGGTTGGCTGCGGCTGCGGAACGTTTTGACGGAGGGTGAAGGGGTTGTGCTGGAGGGCACGCTGGCCACGCAAGAGCGGCTGCAGGCGGGCGCGAACGATCTTTTGTGGTTGCGGTTTGGTGTGGGTGCGACGCGGGTGGATGTGTATGCGGTGGTCGATTCGCAGCAGGCCATGGCGGCGGGCGAGTTGCGGATCCGGACGGTTCCGCAGGCCTTGTATCCGGAGGTGGTGACGCGGCTGAAGACCGCGCTGGGGGTGCCGATTCAGGACGTTGCGTTCGAGATGGTGCCGCTGCTTTCGACTCCGTGCGACCTTTATGCGCTGGGCGTGCTGGGGGTGCGGACGCTTTTGACGGATGGGAAGCGGCGGTTGCCGGATGCGTTGGATGTGTTTATGAGTCTTGCGTTTGAGGCTGGGCGTGGCGCCGGCGAGGGGTTGGACCTCTCTAGGAGGGTCGGAAGAGCGTTTGAGGCGGACAAGCGGTTTGTGGAATCACTCGGGGCTCACCGGCTGTTGTTTGATTGCGGGGACCCTGCGGAGGCGTTCGCGGCGATCCCGCCGGCGTTGTGGCACCGGACGATGGCGATGATGATCCGGATGTTTACGGGGTTGGGGCCGGACAGCATCTGCCGCGACTTTGGGGATGCACCGGCGGGCGGGGTGCACAAGGTCTTTGATCCGGTGCTCTCCGACCTGTACGCACTTGTGGTATCGTGCCGGAGTCTGATTGTGTCGGATCATTCGGTGCGGTCGGAACTGCGGGACGTGGTTTCGGGGTGTCTGACGGGGATGAGGGGGTAAGAGGTAAGGCGGAAGGCGATTGGGAATCGGGACTTATTCGGGCGGTGTAGGCCCGATCCGGAACGTTCCCGTTATTTGGGGGTCTTTTGATATGACGCTGAGCATGACGAAATTGGTGTCGGTGATGGTGATGGCTGCGGTCGCGTTCGGGCTCGTCGGGTGCAAGAACAAGCCCAAGACCTGGCAGGGCAACATCGAGGTGGCGCCCGGGCCGAACTTGGCTGGCAAACTGACCGGGGCGACGCTGGACGTTGATCTGGTGGGCGTCACCGAGGTCGAGGCCAGCCAGTGGAGTGGGCGCGACCTGCCGGGGTATTTCGCGATGAACTCCGGTGAGCGGGCGGACGCAGAGGCTCGCGGCACCGCGTACAAGATGCAGTTTGGAGCTGGCAAAGGTTCGGGGCCTCAGGTACTCCGCAAGGAGGACCCGATCTGGCAGAAGTGGAAAGACCGGAAGGTCACGAAGTTGGTGGTGGTGGCGAACAGCGCTGCGGGAACGAAGATGCCGAATCACTTCGAGATGCCGCTGACGACGAACCGAATCAAGGTGGGCACGATCAAGGTTCAGGTGGACTCGGCCGATACCACTTCGCTGACGCCGATCGAGCCGCTGAAGGAATGAGGTCGGCCGTCGGCGTGTCGCCGGCGGTTGGCGGATGATGTCAAGCGGATTCAAAGGGGCCCGGGCCGAATATCGGGTCCGGGCCTTTCGTTGGCCGGTTAGGGCACTTCCCCGGGGAATATCCGATGGCGGGCTTCGGTCGCTTTGAAACAGGTCAGGTGCTGGCGTCGCGCGGGCTGAAGGCTGTCTACAGCGCGTGGCCCGCGGGCACGGAGGCTGAGCCGACACTGGTGGTCAAGGTGTACGGCGGCGAGGGAACGGGGTTTGACCCGGCGGACGACCAGGCGTCGGCGTTCATTGAAGCGGCGTTGCTGCAGAAAAGCCTGGCGGAGGGCGGGAGCACACGCTGGGCCCCGATCATCGCGACCGACAAGAACGAGGACGCCGCGTACTACGTGATGAAGCGGTATCCGTTGACCGCGAAGGAGTTGGTGGAGCGTCCGACGCCGCGGGATGCGCGAGCGGTGTCGCGGTTGGTGGCGGGCGTCATTGAGGGGTTGATCGAGTTGGGGGCGAAGGCGGCGAACCGCGGGCATGGTAATTTGAAGCCCTCGAATGTGCTGATTGAGGCTTCGGACGGGCTGGCGGATGCGACGGTCTACCTGACCGACCCGGCCCCTCAGAGCGAAGTGAGGATCGACAAGGAGAGTGTGGGGCGTGCGGGCGACCTCAAGGCGGTCGGCGGGCTGCTGTTCCAGTTGGTGGTGCGGAAGGATCCGCCGCTGGCGGGCACGATCGCGGCGACCGCGAAATGGGCGGAACTCGACCCTAGGAACCCGAAGGCGGGTGAGGAACTGCGGAAGTTATGCGAGCAGTTACTGAACCCGACGGCGGGTTCGACGGTGACGCTGGAGGAAGCGCTCTCGCGGCTGGTGAACCTGACCAAGGG
>CAZJXA010000336.1:0-2576 GCA_964549785.1 uncultured Phycisphaeraceae bacterium
GACGGCAACGGGCGCTGGGCCACGCAACGCGGTTTCCCCAGATCGTTCGGCCACCTCAACGGCGCAGCTTCGGTCCGCAAGGTTGTCACCGCGTGCGGTCGCATCGGCGTCGAGTTCATCACGCTCTATTCCTTCTCGCTCGAAAACTGGAAGCGGCCCACCGCCGAAGTCGATGGCCTGATGGACCTCTGCCTCAGATACCTGGGCGGCGAAGAAGACGAAATGCGCCGCACCGGGCTCCGCTTCCGCATGATCGGCCGCCGCGACGGCCTCCCCCAGCCCGTCTTGGACGCCATCGACCGCGTCACCCATTCCACCGCCGCAAACACCCGTTGCACCCTCTGCCTCGCCATCAACTATGGCTCGCGGGCCGAGATTCTCGACGCCGCCACGTCGCTCGCCAAAGACGCCGCCGCAGGCCGCCTCGATCCCGAACTCATCGACGAAACGTTGTTCTCCTCCCGCCTCTACACCAACGGAATCCCGGACCCCGACTTGGTGATCCGCACCGCCGGTGAAATGCGCATCAGCAACTACCTCCTCTGGCAGGTCAGTTACGCCGAACTCGTTGTGACGCCCACCCTCTGGCCCGACTTTGCCGAGCCCGACCTTTTCGGCGCAGTCCGTGAATACGCCGCCCGTGACCGTCGCTTCGGCGGGCTCGCCCACCACTCGCCCCACGCTCCGTCCGCCGACCACCCGCCGCACCATCCGGCCAACGGAGCCACTCCCGGTGCGTGACCGCCTCATCATCGGGCCGTTCCTGATCATCGCCATCATCGGTGGCCTGATCCTCGATCAGTGGCTCCAGCACCGGCCCGTTCCCTCGTGGTTGCCATTCTCGCGGATCGGCACATGGCCCCCCGGCGTGGTCCTCCTCCCCATCCTCCTCCTCCTCGCCGTCTTCGCCGCCCGCGAACTCGCGGCCATGTTCAAGGCCAAGGGCATCGAGGCCTCCCGCCGCGTCTTCGGCGTCGTCGCCCTCCTGGGCGTGCTCATCGCGACGCTTGTCCCCACCACCACCGACGGCGTCACCGCCGTCGCCCTCGTCAGCACCACCGCCGCCTTGGCCCTCACCGGCTCCATCATCTATTACGCCCGCAAACGCACCGTCCTCGGAATCCTCACCGCCACCGGCGGCTCCATGCTCTGTTTCGTCTACCTCGGCCTCCTCACGGGCTTCCTCATCGCCATCCGGCGCGAAGACTCCGCATGGGTGCTCATGTGGGTGATCTTGGTCACCAAGTCCGCCGACATCGGGGCCCTCTTTGTCGGCAAGTCCATCGGCCGACACAAACTGGCTCCCTGGCTCAGCCCCGGCAAGACGTGGGAAGGCTTCATCGGCGGCATCGTGGTCGCCTCCCTCTTGGGAGCGCTCGGTATCTGGGTCCTGCAGCGCTACACCGACTTCGTCGGGCCCACCCTCCCCCTCTCGCTCATTCCCGGATTCCTCTTCGCCCTCATCGGTCAACTCGGCGATCTCGCCAAGAGCGTCTTCAAACGCGACGCCGGCGTGAAAGACTCGGGCGCCGTCCTGCCCGGCTTCGGCGGAATCATCGACATGATCGATTCCCCGCTTCTCGTTGGCCCGGTCGCCTTCTGGTGGCTCAAATCAGTCACATAAATACCCGCCAACTCCGACAATCCGCGTCCTTTGCCGCCCCCGAGGTGATACACTCCCGGTGTTAAGACACGGCCTCGGAGACCCGAATGGACGTTACCGCGAAACTGCTTCGATTCTTCTTGGTAGACAAACAATTGCGGGGGTTGCAGAGCAGGCTCAAAGCCGCTGAGCGATTCCTGACCCAGCAGGAGGCCGACCTGGGTCAACTCGCCGGTAAGCACTCCGCGGCAGAGAAAGAGGCCAAGCACCTCGCCGCCAAAGCCGCCGAGCACGAGAGCGAGATGGCCGCTTTCGACGCCAAAACCGCCAAACTCCGCGAGCAAATGAACGCCGCTCAGACCAACAAGGCGTATCAGGCCCTTCTCACCGAAATCAACACCATCAAGGCCGACCGCGACCGAATCGAAACCCTCGCCTTGGAGCAAATGGGCAAGTCCGAGGAATTGCGCCGCCAGTCCGGCGAACTCGCCTCGCAGCGCGACCAACGCTCCCAGGTCCGGGGCGTCGCCGCCACCGACCGCGACAAACGCGCCGACGAAATCAAGGAACGCGTGAACGTCCTTGTCGGAGAGCGAAAAACCCTCGCCGCCGATCTCTCCAAAGAAACCCTCTCGATGTTCGAACGCCTCATCGAAACCCGCGGCGACGAAGCCATGTCGCAGGTCGACCTTCACGACGCCAAACGCCACGAATATTCCTGCGGCTCCTGTTCCGTCTTCCTCCCGATCGAAACCGTCAACGGCCTCCTTTCCGGCGGCCGCGTCACCCGCTGCGTCTCGTGCAGCTGCGTCCTCTACCTCGACGAAGACTTCCGCAAAGCCCACGACGCCTCGACCGCCGTCAAGACCCGCAAAAAAGCTGCGGCCGACCAAGCCTGAGTGCCCCGGCCCTCTTGCCTTTGTCTTGACGCCTTTCTCTCAATGCCTTTCTCTGAATGCCCTTCTCTGAATGC
>CAZJXA010000337.1:0-2565 GCA_964549785.1 uncultured Phycisphaeraceae bacterium
CCTCCAGCTACCGCCCCCCGTCCTCCACCCGCAGCCTCCCGGTCCCGTGTCCCATCACGATCGAGATCGTGCCCCCAGGCCGCTCTCCCACCGTCGTAACGCCTGTACCTCCCGCCGCGTACGCCACACGCTACCGTAACATCGCTCCTTCGCCATCTCCCGCTCGCCCATCCGACCCCCACAATGCCCAACGCCGTCTCCCTCCAGTCCATCACCAAGTCCTTCGGCCCGAAAATCGCCGTCTCCGACCTCGACCTTGAGATCCCCGAGGGTTCCCTGACCGGCTTCATCGGCCCTAACGGGGCCGGCAAAACCACCACCATCCGCATGATCATGTCGATCATCTTCCCGGATTCCGGTGAACTCTCCGTCTTGGGCAAATCCTCCGCCGTCGAGAGTAAAGACCGCATCGGCTACCTTCCGGAAGAGCGCGGTGTCTACAAAAAAATGCGCGTCCAGGCCTTCCTCGAATACATGGCCCGCCTCAAAGGCATCGATGGCGCCGGCCTCTCGACCGCCGTCCTCACGTGGCTCGCCCGCGTCGGCCTCGCCGATTCCGCCCGCAAAAAGTGCGAGGAACTCTCCAAAGGCATGCAGCAGAAGGTCCAGTACATCGCGGCGGTCATCCACAACCCCGACCTCATCATCCTCGATGAACCCTTCAGCGGCCTCGACCCCCTCAATTCCCGTCTCCTCCGCGAACTGATCGACGAACAAAGCAAGTCCGGGCGCACCATCATCTTTTCAACCCACCAGATGGTTCAGGCCGAGGCCCTCTGCGACCGCATCGTCATGATCCACCAGGGTCGTAAGGTCATCGACGATTCGCCCTCCACCCTCCGCGCCCAGTTCGATCCTCGCGCCCTCTCCGTCGAGTTTGAGTCCGATACCGAACCCCCCAACCTCCGTTCGCTTCACGGCGTCGATTCCGTCCTCTCTCACGGCAGGTGGCTCGAACTCCGCACCACCGCCGGCGTCACCCCCGCGTCCATCATGCCCCACGTCGCCGCCCTCGCCCCCACTCGCCGCATCGAGGTCCTCCGCCCATCGCTCGAGGACATCTTTATTGAGATCGTCCAGTCCTCCGGAGATGCCTCCGACTCTGCCGCCCTCCGGGACAAACTCCGCACCCCAGCGGGCGTCGGCGCCCGCTCCGAAGGAGCCGGTGATTGATCACGAAAACCCTCCACGTCGCCCTCCGCGAGTTCAAGGCCACGGTCCTCACCAAAGGCTTCATCCTGGGCGTCCTCATCATGCCCTTCCTCATGATGGGTGCCGTCCCCGCGGCCATGCTCCTCGTCTCACGCACCCCGCCCGCCGTCGACGGCTCCGTCGCGATCATTGATCGCTCGTCCGACGCTCAGCCCGTCGCCGCCGCCCTCACCCAGGCGCTCTCGCCCGCCTCCATCGAAACCTGGGTCCGCGAGCAGACCGAAGAAACCACCGAACAAGCCACCGCCGCCGTCAAGAAGGTCGCCGGCGACATCCCCGTCCCCGACGCCGATGCGGCCATCAAAACCGCTGCCGCGTCCATCGTCGTCCCCAAGGTCCAGTCCGAAGTGCTGCCCGCCGACACCGATGAGAAGCCCGCCAAAGACGCGCTCATCGGCGGCGATCCCTACGACGGCTCCCGCCTCGCCCTCATCGTCATCCATCCGACCGCCGTCAACAAACCCGACGCCGATGAAAACTTCGGCGGCTATTCGCTCTTCATCAAGAAGGGCCTCGACGCCCGCGTCCAGGGGATGATCCGCGAAAAGACCCGCAGCGCCATCTTCGAGGCCCGGGCCGCCGCTAACGGCCTCGACCCGGTCCGCGTCCGCACCATCACCCGCATCGACGCCCCCGACACCGTCACCTGGACCGAGGACGGCGAGAAGTCCTCCGGCGAAGCCGCGCAGTTCCTCGTCCCTGTCGGCTTCATGCTCCTCCTCTGGATCAGCGTCTTTACCGGCGGGCAATACCTGCTCACGTCCACCATCGAGGAAAAAAGCAACCGCATCATGGAAGTCCTTCTCTCGGCCCTCTCGCCGATGGAACTCATGTCCGGAAAAATCATCGGCCAGATGTGCGCCGGCCTCCTCATCCTCGTCCTCTACTCGGTCCTCGGGGTCAGTTCACTCATCGCTTTCCAGCAATCCCACCTCGTCAATTGGGCCAACCTCGCCCTCCTCGTGGTCTACTTCTTTATCGCCTTCGCCACCATCGCCTGCATGATGGCCGCGGTCGGCAGCGCGGTCAACGACATCCACGAAGCCCAGGCCCTGATGACGCCCTTCATGCTCGTCCTCATCGCCCCCATGCTCCTCATGATGCCCATCATCATGAACCCCAACGGCGCCCTCGCCACCACGCTCAGTTTCACCCCGCTCATCAATCCGTTTGTCATGGTCCTGCGCCTCTCCTCCAGCGACCCGCCCCCCTTCTGGCAGGTCGGCCTCTCGATCATCATCGGGGCCGCCACCGTCTATGTGCTGGCGCTCGGGGCCGCCAAAGTCTTCCGCATCGGCATCCTGATGTACGGCAAGCCGCCGAACTTCGCCACCTTGGTCCGCTGGGTCAAGA
>CAZJXA010000338.1:0-2556 GCA_964549785.1 uncultured Phycisphaeraceae bacterium
TGATGTTGAGCTGGCCCGCGCCGTTGAACAGCATGTACTGCATCGGGTTGTCGTTGCCGATGAAGTGGTCGTTGCTGGGCACCACCATCGACCCGAACGTGAAGAAGCGGTTGATCGACGGATCGACCGTGAACATGGCTGACGCGGTTGCGCCGGGCAGGAGCGGGCCCGGGGGCATGCCGACGACCGTGCCGAGCGTGGCGTTGGGTTCGGCGGCGGCGAAGGCGGGGAACCAGTCGCTCCCGCTACCGCCCTCGGCGATCGAGATGATCGGCGCGGTCGCGGTCTGTCCGTTGTTGAAGGCATCGAAGGATCCGTTGTGGAAGCCAACGCGCAGCGGGGCAAACGAGAGGCTGTTCGCGGGAGCAAGATTCTGGACGGTGACGCGCAGTTGAACGGGCTGCGCGTGCGCAGCCGCGCCAAGCCCGGCGACGCCGAGCAGGGCCAAGGCCTTCGACCGATTCGAGATGGACATAAACTTCTCCTCTAAAGAAAGACGAGGGTGGATCGGGGCGCTGAAGACACCGTCCGCGCCAACACAGCGCGGGAACGGCCCGGGCCGTTATAACGGACGGCACGACGCCCACCCGTGAGTCGCGTTCGCGGCCCGCGCCTTGCAAGCTCACCTAGTTTTTCTTGGATGCCCGCGCCACGCGGGCGTTCAGGCGCTCGCGGACGTCCGCCGGAAGACCCGGCTCGTTCTCGGTTTGTTCGGCCAGCGTCCGGCCCAGCGTTTGCAGGTGGCTCAGATGCGCGCGGAACCGGCTGCAGCCGCCGCAGTAGACGATGTGCAGCCGCAGCCCAAAGGCCTCGCCGCGTGAGAGCGGGGCGTCGAGTTGCCGGCTGAAGAGTACCACGTGCTCGCGGCACGGCAGCGTCAGCACCCGCACCACGTCACGCACGAACCGGATCACTGGCCCTTCTCCTTGCGCAGGCCGAACTTGGTTTCCAGGCACGACCGCAGCGCCACGCGGGCTCGGTGCATCCTCGACCACAAATTAGTATCGGTCAGGCCCATGGCCTTGCACACTTCCGATGCCGGAATGCCCAGAATGTCTCGCAGCCAGACCGCCTCGCTCTGCCCGGGGGGGAGCGCATCGATGCACGCCCGCAACGCCCCGGCCTGCTCAGACTTCTCCGCCTCGCTCACGCTCACGTCGGGCCAGCGGCGCGCAACGCAGGCCCACATCCCCTTCTCGGTGAACATGCCTCGACAGGTGGCACACCCGCAGGTCGCATCGGGAGAGATTCCTGGGGAACTCGGCGACTTGGCGCGCCGCACGCGCCGGAAATGGTCAGCGATTTTGTTGGCCGCGATCCCCAGCAGCCAGGTGCGCTCGGATGATCCTCCCGCGAACGTGCCGAAGCCCTGCATCGCGGCCAGCACCGTTTCCTGAACGATCTCCTCGGCGGCCTCCTTCGACCTCGTGCGTGAAAGGGCGAACTTCCACAGAATGTCGCCGTGCTCCACCACCCACCGCCGGGCGGCGGCCTCGCGGGCATCCGCTGCGCGTGATGCCACCGGTGCCGGCTCGGCATTGGGGAGAACGCGAGTTGGGCCGTCCGCTTCGGTCATATTGGTCAGGCCCGCCAAATGCGGGGTTGCAGAGCCGCACGGCGGACCTTACGCTCGGCGCCCACCCGCGGTTCATTGCCCTCTTGAGAGGTGCCGGGCGCGGCTGTTGTTATCCCGGCGCCCGATGACCGCCTTACACGGTCCGGCCCGACGTTCCATCCACGCTCCACGCCCCGCCGCCCCGCCAGAGCACGTAGAGCGAGGCGGCCAGCACCGCGATCGGCAAAACGATCGGCGGCTCATCGGGCCAGTCGGCGGTCACGTGCGCGTACAGCGCGACGGCCATCGACCCGCACCCGATCGCGGCTCCGACGCGCGCGAACGCCCCGCTCAGCAGCATCAGCCCCGCTAGCCCGCCCAGGACGGGCGCGAGGATCGCGTTGACACCCGGCATCGGGATCTTCGCCGCTTCGAGGATCGGCCTCAGCGGGGCCGCGCCGATGAGATGCATGATGTTGAGCCCAAGCAGCGGGAGGCCCGCGCTCAGGCGGGCGATCAGGACATGCTTCAATGGCCGCGTTCGGCGGATGGATTCGAGCGGGCTGGACATGCGGGGGCTCCTTGCACGCGGGAGTGCGGCGGGGCATCTTACTGAATGGGATTCGCGCGAGTTCGTTCAGGCCGCTCCTGTTGCCGCCGAATCGCCGTCCGCACCCGCCCCGTATAGCCGGTGCGTTGTCTAACCTCGCCGCTCCCGCGGCACCTGAACTTCAGAGCTGTCATTCCACGTTCTTGCTTGCTCCGAAGCCCACGATGTCCACCCAGACCTTCCGCCCCGCCGTACGCTTCTTGCTTATCCTCCACGCCGCCGCTCTGGTCGCGTGCGATGCCAAGCCCACCGACGTTTCCGGACAGAAGCCCCCGCCCGTTTTGCCCTCCGCCCCATCTTCGGCTCCGCCGTCGCCCACGGTCCGCGCCCGCAGCCGCTTCCGAACGCTATGCCACATTTCCGCCCGCGGCGGTTGTTGTTGTAACCGAGG
>CAZJXA010000339.1:0-2552 GCA_964549785.1 uncultured Phycisphaeraceae bacterium
CTCCCGATCAGTTCACCAATAACGGCGACGCCGACGGCCGCTACCGCTCCAATGACGACGGCCTTCTGCCCGCCGTCACCGCCCGCTCGGGCACCCGCTGCATTGAGATCCGGGTTCCCAACGACAACGGGTTTGTCGGTTTCACCACCGACACCCGCAACTTCTCCCTTCCCGGCTTCCCCTTCTACGACCCCCGGATCGACTACAACGGTGGCGACATCCGCGTCACCTGCTATTACATGATCCCCGCCTCCGACCCCATCACCATCGCCCCCGCCGCCATCAAGTTCGATCTCAAGGGCGCGGGCAACGGCGTTCAGAACAACGCCACCCTCGACCCCTTCGGCACCGAGGGCCCCTTCGCCGATCGCGTGATCTTCGGCCACACCAACGGTGAATGGGTTCTCTACCAAACCATGTGGACCCAGGCCGAATTCCAGGCCCAGGTGCAGGGCAACGTCGACTTGGGCTTCTTCACCATCCCGCCGAATCCCAACCGTCTGAAAATTACCATCGGCCGTTTCGGGTACGGCATCGCCGGCGCCACCGGCACCATCTTCTGGGATGATCTCACCCTCGAGCAGGTCCCGCCGACCGGCGGATGTGCCTCCGACATCACCACCTGCCGCGCCGACCAGGACGGCGACGAAGACGTCGATTCCGACGACATCAACCTCTTCTTCTCGAACTTCGAGGGCGGCGACTCCTGCGGCGATCAGGACGGTGACGACGACGTCGATTCCGACGACATCACCGTCTTCTTCTCCCGCTTCGAGGCCGGCGGCTGCTAAAACCGCGGCGGGCTTGCGTTCATCCCGACGGACGCCCTTCTCCCCGCCCCTCGCTCCGAACCGACCAACCAATGAAAGAGGCCCTCCGCACCGGAGGGCCTTTCTTCATTTCTGCGGACCGCGTCGACGTTCGGACCCGAAATGTCGCCAGCGGAAGATACTCTACTTCTTCTTCTCTTCATCCCGTTCAATCATCGCATCCAGCATCGTCCCCACGAGCGCGGTGGTCGCACCGTCCTGCCCCGTACCATTCAAGCCGCCGTTCGAGCCGCCCGTCACCATGATCCGCGGCGTGATCTGGATCTGCTTCTCCCCCACAATCTTGAGCAGTTCGATCAACGCGGCGTTGCTCTTGCCGATCTCCGACGCGATCAGTTTATACGCATCCGCCTGGGCCTTGGCCTTGATGGTGATCGCCTGCGCCTCCGCCTCCGCTTCCGTGATACGTTGCTTGCTGGCCTCGGTCGCGATCTTGACGGCGTAGGTGCTCGTGGCGAACTTCTTCTCTTCCTCGGCTTCCTGCGTCGACCGGGCAAGTTCTTTCTTCTGCTCCGCCGCCTTCTTCTGCTCCTGGAACGTGATCTGCTCCTGCTTCGCGATCTCGCGGTCGGTCTGAGTTTTCAAGAGCAGGCCCAGCGACTCTTCATCGCCAACATTTCCGATGCGCACCGCCGTCACCGTCACCCCGAACTTCGCCATCTGCTGAACCAGCATCATCAGGCTCTGGCTCTCCTGCAACGACCGCTCCTGGACATAGTCAAGAGCCCTCACCTTTTCGGCGTTGTTCCGAAAAATCGCCCGCACAGCGCTATTCAGGGCGTTGCGGAACCGCTCGCCCTCGTCGTCGCCCAGCTTCTCGACCACGATCGGCGCGTTGTCCGGATCGATGACGTACTCCACCCGCACATCGACCGGGAAGGTAAACCCATCGCTGGTCCGCACCGTGATCTCACGCTCCTCCGACTCGGCCCCCAGGTTGGGCACCCCGGGCGTCCGGGCCGTCTGCCGCTCCGACGTGAAGTGCGCGATAATCTGCGTCGTGTACATCTCGATCACCGAGAACGCGTCAGTATTCAAAGGATACTTCCCGGGAGGAAGCGCCCGGGCCTGCACGCCCATCTCGCCCGGCGCGGCCAGCATCAGCCGATTGGTGGGCACAGCGCCCTCCGCCGTCGCGGCGCTATCCACCGCACCGGCGATCCCCGGCACGATGATCGACGGCGCCATGCCGTAATTGGACTTCAGCACCGCGACCTCACCCTGCGTCACCTCCGTCTGCTTCACCATCTTCACCTTGAACAACTCGGTATTCAGGCGATACTTGCCGGGCGTCAGCACGCTCGCCTGCTTGCCCTTGCGGCCATTCCCAGCGCCGAGGAAGTGCTGCGCGTCCAGCATCCGCTGGAACTCGTCCTTGGTATATTCCGCCGCGAAAAGTTGCCCCGAGTCCAGCGGCAGCCCGTCCTGAGAATCGATCAGCCCAACCTCGTCGCTTGCGATCTGCGTCAGCGGCACCGTCTTGACGCTGTACACCACCGGCCAATAGCCCACGTGCCATCCGGGAGCGAGCACCGCCGCCTGAATCCCCATCTCGCCGTTCACGGCGATGATCTTTCCTCCCGTCAAACTCCGGCCCAGCGCGTTCTTCGAGATGATACCGACATCGTCAGACCCGACGTAGGTCACCGAACTCGCCAGCAGCGCTCCGGCGATGAGGATCACGATGACCACCGCCCCCGCCCGCCTCAACCCCCCGGCGGG
>CAZJXA010000340.1:0-2528 GCA_964549785.1 uncultured Phycisphaeraceae bacterium
TGGGTTGCCTTGGGAAGGGGGTGTGGAGGTGGCGATAGAAAGGCGCGCACTTATGAGTGCGCTCCATAAGAAGGGGTGAAAGTCCGGTCGAGAGGGGTCGCGGGCGGGCGATCGCGGGGTTTTGGGCTTGGGGATGGAGTGGCGTAAAGGCTTGCGGGTGCGTGGGTTGATGGGTGTTTTGAGATTTTTTTGAAATCGTGAATTGGGCGGGAAAAGAGGGCCGGGGGAGGATGGTTGCGAATGGGCGATGGGACAGCCTGCCCGACGGCTTCTATCGCGTAGGGAATGACAATCTGGATGCGTGGACGAAGCGGCCTGCGGCGGGGCGTTGCCTCTCAGGCCGATGGATCGTCGGCGGCAGGCTCTTGCTGATTTTGGCTTTCATCGGCCCGCGGTTCCGTTGCCGGACACTTGCAGTACTTTGCATTCATGGCGAGCAGTTGCGCGACCACTTTTTGCTTAGACTTGTCGGGTAGCCAGCCTCGAATGCTTGCGTGCTCTGGATTGCCGGGAAGCGGGTGGGGCACCACTTCGAGTTTCGTCGTCCGGACGTCTTTCGCGAAAACGCAGGCCTTTCCGATGAGCGGCTTTTTACGGCTCGCCGCGACTTGCTCGCCACGCTCCCAGATTTCCTGTGTCGTGAGCGAGGCGCGACGAGTCACTGACAATTCTGTATGAGGTGACGGAATGAACGCATCGGGTTTGATTCCGCCATTCGCGCGGATGCAGCGGGCGTCAAGAATGAAGCGGGCGAGACGTTCATCGTCGGGGATGTCTGCCTCGCTGGTCAACGACTGGCTCTTTTGTACCGGGCTTACGCGCGTTCGATGGTGATGATGAGGTCGCGGATTCTCTCGGGCAATCGACCGTCGCCCTCAAAGTGTTCCGTGCCGTAGGTGACGCCTGCACCGTGAAGCGCTGCGTAATGCAGATCGCCGGTGGGACTCAGACTCACGGAGAGCGTCCACGACGGGGCTTTGTGCCACTCGACCGTTGCATGACCGTCCGGCTCGGCGCCGACGCTCAAGGAAACGCCCTTGGCCGCGGGTGGAGTTTCGTTCAGCAAGCGGCGGGCCGCCTGGATCGAGGCGAGTGAGACTGGTGCAGCGTCGTAGCCGTCCCAGTTGGCGCAGGCGCACTCGCGTGCAAGGCTATCGAGATCTGCGTGTAGCGAGGGGTGTCCGAGCGAATTGGACTCTTGCAGTTTTTCGACCGCGAGGACCATTTGTCGCTGCGAAAAGCGTCCTTCGCTGCTCGATGCATACGAGGGGGTTGCTCGCCTGAGATCGTGTGGAACGGCGGTCATGGTGCGGGCTCACGGAACAAGTCGATGGTTCGGTCGGTTACGCTTGAAAAGAACACCTTGTTCTTGATGCAACGAAAGTCGGACAATTTTCGCAGAATGGCGGAGCGATCGGCGATTGTCTTCTCGTTGCTCGCGACATCCAGATCCAAGATCAGGCTGTGCGATGTTTGGGTGTCCGGGTTCGCTCGGATGGTGCGAATACGGTTGATGTCGTAGGGATAACCCGGGAAACGCAGGGTGTCCTGGTGCAGAAACCCTCTGGCTACAAACCCCGAGGGGGCATCGCCGAATCCGTGGAAGTACTCACCGACGTCAAAGGTCTCAGCAGGAACATCAATGCGGTTGATGTAGCGGGTCGCCACTCGGTGGATTTCTGAGACATTCGCGATTTCAGCAAAAATCACCCACAGCCGCATGGCCTCGTCGGAGAGGGATTGCCAACCGTCATAGGGGGCTAGTCTGCTGACGACTGTCCATTCGGCCGTAAAGACAGCGACCCATCGACCATCCGGCGTGGACATTCGCAACCCACCCCAAGCGGTTTGGGCCCTGTGAGCGGCGGAAAAACCCGAGGGGTCCTCCCCGCTGGTGCTTTCGGACTGCTGCATATCGAGGTGGAGCCTGAACGCGCTGAGCGATTGGACATTGGAGTAATCGGGCAGGCGATCGACGAGCAAGGGCCGGATGGTCGCTTCATTCCAAGCGACTTGGACACGGCAGTGGATCTGGATGGCCGCTTCGACGATGGGTGTTCGCGCAAGATGCGGGAACTCCTCGGTGTGGTCCAGAGGGTCGGAAGTGTTGTGGGATTCGGCGGACATGAGCGGGGATCGATTCTCGGTGTGATTTTTTGCGACCCGCAGCGGACGGCAGACGGGGTCTGTGTGTGGAGAGTTTACGCGGATCGGTGCGCCGCTGTGTACGAGTCTCTATCGGCCGGGCGACTCGGAAGGCATCGCCGGCGTGGATATTTGACTGGTCTCGCTGGTTGGATCGGGGTTATCAAACGATGGACGGCGTGGGATGCGATGCAGAAGTCCGCCCCTTCAGGAGCAAGGGGTGGAAAGTTTGGCTCAAGTGGTTTTGACGGGGTGTCCATGGGGCGGATTGAGAAGGTGGGGGGCGCGTCTCCGGTTTGGACGATGGGGAGGGGCGGTGCGGCTCTCGCTTCGGTTCGCATAGTCGCGTTTGCCGAGCCGCTGGAGCGTTCACAGGACCGTGT
>CAZJXA010000341.1:0-2519 GCA_964549785.1 uncultured Phycisphaeraceae bacterium
CGGGCACGGGCAACTCGCCGATGGTCAGGGGCTTGCCGAACTCGGTGACGAACGCGGCCTTCATGGTCTTGGGCATGGGTGAACCCTTTGCTGCGTGAGTTCGCTCATCACGTTTCCGTCGTTGCGCCGTCGAAGTGCTCGTCGTCTGCCTCCGCTTGCGCACGCGTGGAATGTACGACGCCGTCGCGATGATTCGGCGGCGCATAGACCGTATAGAGCTTCAGTGGGCCAGTGCCCGTGTTCAAGATGTTGTGATTCGCCCCAGCCGGGACGAGCACCGCGAAGCCCGCTCGGATTTGCGTGCTGACACCATCCAAGACCGCCTCCTCGGTTCCTTCCTCCACTCGGAAGAACTGGTCGAGGTGGTGAACTTCCGCGCCAATCTCTTCTTTGGGCTTGAGCGCCATGACGACGAGCTGGCAGTTCTTCGCCGTGTAAAGAACGTGGCGGAACGCTTCGTTCTTCAGAGTGACGCTTTCGATGTCTTGCACAAAACCATTCACCAGGGCACCTCATTCGATGGGACCAAAGTCGGTCGATACACATGGCCTACAAGTCAGCGGGATACCACTCGTCCTTCCTAGAACGGGTCGTTGAGCCCGCTCACGCGGATGAGTTTCTTGTTCACAAACTCTTCGACGCCCAGCCCGGAGAGTTCGCGCCCATAGCCCGAGCGCTTCACGCCACCGAACGGAAGTTCCGGCGCGGTCCAGGTCGGGTGATTTATGAACACCATGCCCGTGTCGATCTGGTCGGCGACGCGCTTCCCGCGTTCGATATCGGCTGTGAACACCGAGCCGCCCAGACCGAAGGGCGAGTCGTTGGCGAGCGTGATCGCGGCCTGCTCGTCCTTGCGCTCCGGCGTGGCTTGGTTCAACAGAGACTGCATCTTGATCTCGCCGAGTTCCTTCTCCTGCTCGACGATGAGGGTGATGTGCGTGGTTTGGGGCGTGGATGGGAGGTTGGACAAGTAACGCGGACCGACACGACGCTACCGAGTGCTCGAGTTCAACCGCCATGATGGCCCGTTTCACCGCCCGTCCCTCACGTCGGGATAGCCGACGAGGCCCCGTGCCATGAATCGCTAAGGTTCCGGATCGCCTCCTCGGCGGCAGATGGGTTGACAATTGGTACCTTGTCGGCGGCCAGATCAGCGACCACGGCGTGGGGGAGAAGCTCGCTCAGGGCCATAATGAGGGGCGGGTATTCCTGGATGTGGCGGAGTGTCAGCGCCGCGGTCGCGGACTCGTTGAGGGCCAGCGCGGTGGTATGGAGCATGGTGGTGCAGGCGGTGACAAAGCTCAGCGCCGTGTAGTCGTCCCGCAACATGCGGGCGGCCGTCTCGCCACGCATCTTGCCGTATAGACCGGCCAATGCCCCGGTCACAGTGCCCAGCATGTCCTTAATCACCCCGCCCCCGCTGGTCCCGCCCAAGGCCTTGACGTGCGCCTCAAGGTCGGCGTGCTGGCGGACGAGGACGGAGTTGAGGTTGTCGATCACACGCCCGGCATGAGCAATCCGTCGGAAGTCGTCATCGCTGGCCTGCTTGGCGACCGCCTGCGACACATGGTCCAAGACGGCGATCAGGTCACCAAGGTAGCTGCGGACGGTCTCTTCACGGGTTGCGGTCATCGGAGGTTCCTTCAAAGAATGGTGAGTAAGGGATGCAGGCCTGCTCAGCGGAGGATTCTGTGCCAGCTGGAGGGGGAAAGAAGCGGCGCGACGGCGGAGCGGTATTTTTGATGAATAACTTTGACCAATGAGCGAGCTGAAGCGACTTGCGGAACTTTCGGCCGTCTGCTTGGGGTGAATAAGCCGAACGTTGTCGGACAACGGTCGGCAGCACTTCCGCAGAAGTAGATCACGGCAATCACTTGGGCATCAGCACCGTGTCTATGACGTGGATTACACCATTGGTGCACCCAATATCTGCGGTGACCACCGTCGCGGTGTCGATCTTAACCTTCCCATCCACGACCTTGACCGCAACCGACTGGCCGTTCACGGTTTTAGCGTCGTGGAGTTTCATCACGTCGGCGGCGAGCACTTTGCCCGCGACGACGTGGTAAGTGAGAATCCCAGTCAGCTTCGCTTTGGCCTCAGGCGCGACCAAGCTTTCCACGGTCCCGGACGCAAGCTTCGCGAAGGCAGCATCGCTGGGCGCGAACACCGTGAACGGGCCTTCACCCTTGAGTGTTTGCACAAGCCCTGCCGCGCCGAGCGCGGTGGCGAGCGTCTTGAAGGTGCCGGCGGCGATTGCGGTTTCAATAATATCTTTCATAGCAGTCCCTGTTAGGCAGTTTCCCTGACTTGGTGCAGCATCGCGAGAGTTCGCGAGCCCGAAAGTCAATATCATCCAGACCACATATCTCATAAGAATGGTCTCGCGGCATGAATCCCACGTTAACTGCGGCTTATTCCGTTACCGGCAAGCCGGGCAGAGGTCGCGGCGACGGCCGTGCTGCTTGGGACGAAGGCCCGCAAAGCGAATGTGGTACCGTTCACCGGCGGCGGGTGTA